>JAZLAO010000113.1:0-40980 GCA_045613205.1 Eubacteriales bacterium
TACCTATGACGATCCCCACAACCGTCAGTGGCTTATATCCTCAAGACTTGGCGGAGGTCAGCTTTTCAGCCACGGCTGTCATTACATCGACGTTATGCTCTGGCTCCTCGGCGAGCCTCTTTACGGCTCTCACATAGGTACTAACCTCGGCACTCCTTGGATGATGAGAGAGGGCTCGAGCATGGTAACCATCAAATTCAAGAGCGGTGTTATCGCTTATCACGGCGCAACTTGGGGCGCAAAGGGAAGCCGTCTTGGATACGACTTCCAGGTACAAACCGATAAAGGACTTCTCGATTACAATCACTCCGACGATGAGATTAGATTCTACAGCAAGGCTGAGGTTCATATTCCCGGTGTTCCCGATTCCGGACGCAACTCCGAGCTTCTCTGGAAGCTTGACGAAGAGCATAGCAAGCAGACTCAGCATGAGATGAACCACTTCGTTGACTGCGTTATTAACGACAAGAAGCCTCTCACCGACGGAAGAAGCGCACTTCAGAGCCTCAGAGTTATCTGGGCACTTTACAATGCTGAGGATAACGGCACCATCGCAAACCTTGAGGGTCTTGGCGTAGGTGAGGAATAATGTTTAAAATAGGACTTTACGAAAGAGAAATAACACCGCTTTTCGGAAACAACCTTTGCGGTTATTTCAACGCCCGCCCCGTTTCGGGAGTAAAGGATAAAACCTATGCCAAGGCGGTTGTTTTTGAAAATGGCGAAAAGCTTTCTGCGATGCTCTCTGTTGATGCCTGCGAGCTCAGCGGCGCTATTATATCGGAAATACGGGAGCGTGTCGCAAAATTCGCACCTATTCCCGATGAAAATCTTCTTATCTCGGCAACTCACTCGCATACTGCAGCACCGGGTGCTATTGACCCGCCTGCTTCTACAAAGGAAATCGACGAGTTTTATCTGAAATGGCTCGCTATGGCTTGCGCTGACACGGTTGTGTGCGCTTATCAAAGACTCGAAGAAGCTACCGTAAAGTTTACCGAGGCGAAGATTGAAGGCTCGACGTTCGTAAGGAACTATCTTCTTAAGGACGGCTCGTCACGCACCAACCCCGGTGTTAACAACCCCAATATCCTCCGCTCACTCGGTGAGCCCGACTACACGGCTCCCGTATTCTGCTTCGAATCTTCCTGTGGCAAAAAGCTTGGTATGATATACAGCTTCGGAAACCATCAGGACAGCGTTGACGGCTGTGAGGTAAGTGCCGACTGGTCGGGAGTGGTTTCAAAAAAAATGAAGGAAACCTTTGGCTCGGAATTTATAAGCATTTTCTTCCTTGGAACAGCGGGCGACGTCAACCAAGTCGACGTACATAACACCGCTCCCGATTACAAGCCGGAGTCCTGCTACAAGACTCTCGGTGAGAATGCTTACAGCGCTATTATGTCCGCGCTTAAAAATCTCAAGGATATAAAAGGCGATATTTCTGTTATAAACGACTACGTAAGCTACGAAACAAGAGTCATGACAGCAGAGGAAGAAAAAGCACAGAAGGCAATTCTTGAGTCGGTAAGTCTTCCCGAAGAGGTGAAGCTTGACGCTTGTTCACCGCCCGAATGGTTTAACGCTTGTATGGCAAAACGCGCAGTTTTGAACAACAAAAACGCAAAGCATTTCCGTGAGGTAAGATTCCAGGTGTTCAAAATTGCTGACGTGCTCATTTTCGCTCTTCCCGGTGAGGTATACACCGAATACGGCAAGAGAATAAGGGCAGCTTTCCCCGAAAACAAGTGCTTCTTTGCCTGTCTCGCAAATAATGACTGGTCTTACATGCCCACAAAAGACCGTTATCTTCCCGGTCTTTACGAGTCGCTTTTCGGCAGCGCTAAGTTCTATCCCGAGGATACAGAGGCTATATTTGACAAGTTCATTGAGCTTGGACAGGAGCTTATCAAAAAATAAACTCAATATTCCCCGATTTCGCCTAATGCGCGAACTCGGGGAGCTTTTTTATATAGTTCTATTCTTGCTTTTTTAATATTTTTATGGTAAAATATTGTTACTGTCGTGATAGGAGGAAAAAATGAAGAAATATTTTAGTTCGTTTTTAAGATATTTTTCCTTTTACTTACTGGGATTTATCGCATTTTTTCTTTTTTCCTTTCTCGTAAGACACTTGAACGATTTTTTTGCTGAAATATTCCCTACCGTTTTCAGAATTTATAATCCCATATCTAACCGAGAGGAACTCGTTTTACAGAACAAAAACATTGCTTTTTTTTCAGCAATCTTATCTGTATTCACGCTGACACTCCTCGCAATGAGAGGGGATAACTCAAAATATGAGAATATTATCTCAAAAACCGACGGATTTTACCGAATTCGAGATGGCGCAAGGCTATATTTTCACGAGTATGCCTCCGCAGACGCTGCGTCCGCGATTTCCGTGCCGCTCATAACTTTTTCCCTTACATTTATTAAAATTCCCAACGACGCGGCAAAAATTTTAAAAATATTCGGCGATTATCTTGACGATTTCCTTGCAATTCCTCTTGCTTTCACCGAAAGATGCGGTTTAGCACTGGGAGTCGCACTTTTAGTGTTAGTATCACTTGCCGCGAGAATTCCGTCAGCCTACATATCCCTTGCCCATTGGCGCGGAATCTGGCTTTCGAGCACGGAGCGTTGACGTTATGCAGGATTTATTCAGATTTATAATACTTATCGTCTCGTTATATCTTATTTATCTTTTCTTTTTTTACTTTTTAAAAAGGATTGGCGCAATATATAAAATTGCATCGCTTAAGAAAACAAACGACGCCAAAATACGCTATACACGCATGCCTTTTGCCTCTTATTTCAGACTTTCGGCAAAACCGGATATTGTAGTTGCAATAGGTAATACAACCTATCTTATCCGCTTGATAAACGGAAAGGGCGGTCTTAAATTTTTGCATTTTGCGTCCCCTGAATATTTCGTTACCTTTTCTAAAATAAGAATATCGGTCAGCGGACTTTTCAAATTTGGCAGAAGAAGCAAGGCTGTGAGCTCGGAGAGCACCTCAAGACATTCGGTAAAAATTCTTCCAAAGCTTCAGCTTCCTGAAGAATACACAAAGCCTTCTTTAGAAAGAAAGCTCGTACCCGTGCTTATTTTTACACCAGTTCCGAACGAAATAACCTACGTAACCGAGACAAAAACAAGAATTAAGCCGGCTTTTGACGGTGACCTGATGTACGGGCAGATGATTTTCACTCCCTCGACTTTCATTTCATATGCGGACAGAAAGGAACGAGAGGAAAAATACAGAAAAGAGGAAGAGCTCTCATGGCTGTAATTACCCTTACTCTTTCACCCGCCTACGATATTCACGCTTACTGCGACTCATTTTCTTCAGGACGTGAAAATCACGTGATACTGACGTCGCGCGATTGCGGTGGAAAGGGATTAAATATAAGCCGCGCACTCAGCGAATACGGTGTAAAAAGCACCTCTGTAATACTGCTCGGCGAGGAAAACAGTAGAGATTTTGAAAATTCGGTTTTCGGGGAAAACATAAGGCTCTATACGATTAAAACAAGCGGACGTATAAGAGAAAACATAACCGTTCACACAAAAGGCGGTAAGGAAACCAGGATAAGCTTCGAGGGATTTCCAGCCGACAACTCGGTATTTTCAGAGCTTCGGAAAAATTTCACTCTAAGAAAAGACGACATACTGACGGTCACCGGAAGCATTCCCTCGGGAATTGATATTGAATATCTGAATCAATTCCTTTCGCACTTAAAGCTCATCGGTGTGAAAATAATACTAGACTCGCGCTCGATATCGCTTGATGATATTGCAGTAATAAAGCCGTGGCTTGTGAAGCCAAACGCGGAAGAAATCTCAAAATACCTAAATAGAGAAATAAACGGTATAAGCAAGGCAATTTCAGCGGCTCGGGAGCTTTCGGCTCTTGGAGCAGAAAACGTGATAGTTTCACTCGGCGAGCTTGGAGCGGTTCTATCGACCGGCAGCAGAATACTCGTCGGAGAGGTGCCGAAAATTGACACGGTATCAACTGTCGGTGCGGGGGACTCCATGATAGCGGGATTTATTGCGGCTATAGAATCGGGATATGATATAACAGAAGGATTCAAGTATGCCTTGGCTTTCGGCTCTGCCGCCTGCCTTTCAGATGGTTCTTTGCCACCGAAAAGAGATAATATACAGTCTTTAATAAATAAAATAAAAATACATGAGGAAAGCTAAATGGGAAATAAAAAGAAAAACTTAAACTATCTTACCAAGAAATCCGAGGAAATTAAGCGTCAGAAGGAAGCAGAGGCCTTAAAAAAGAAGAAAAGAAACATCATTATAACCGTTTCCGTCATAGCTGCCGCATTTATTATCACCGGTGTCTTGGCTCTCGGTTTCGGAGTTTTTGGCTGGGGCGAGACAAAATTCGAAGTTACACATCACGCAACTATTGAAATCGAAAATTATGGCACGGTAGAGCTTGAGCTATACGGCAAAGAAGCTCCTATCACGGTTGAAAACTTTGTAAAGCTTGCAGAATCCGGCTTTTATGACGGACTTACTTTCCACAGAATAATAGAGAACTTTATGGCGCAGGGCGGTCAAAATGCGTCCGCTTCTATATCCACCATTAAAGGCGAATTTGCTGATAACGGCATTGAAAACCGAATTCTTCACAAAAGAGGCGTTATTTCTATGGCACGATCATATGCCCCCGACAGCGCGTCAAGCCAGTTCTTTATCATGCATAAAACCACGCCCGACCTCGACGGTCAGTACGCGGCTTTCGGCAGAGTAACCAGTGGAATGAGTGCAATAGACAAAATGTGCGAAAACATAGAAACTTACAGCGACGGTGAAGTTGACGGTCTGGTTCTTCCTGAGAAGCAGCCTAAAATCACAAAATTAACAGTAAAACCTGCCTAAAAGACAACCCCCGACAGATTCAGAGTTCTGTCGGGGTGTTTTGTATCAAAAAAGTATTTTTCGAAGGTTTTCTACGCTTTTAAGGTAATAGTCGCAATTTTCACGCATGAATCCCTCAATTTCAGGAACGCTGTACGCCCAGCCCGCTGCGGCAAAATCAACTCCTGCGCCGCGAGCCATATCGTATCCCGGCTTCAAATCGTCAACGACGAGAACTTCGGATGGGGATAATGAAAACCTTTCCATAAGGTCAAAAAGCGTATATGGACTTGGCTTTCTCTGCTCCTCGGGCAAATCCCACGCATATATTACGTCGGGTGTAGGCAGAGAGTTATGACGGTAATCTCTTTCAATATATTTGAGAAGCGAATGCGAATCGACCGCAATAATACCGCCACGAGTTCTGAACTCTCGGATTATATCTCCAATGCCGTCATAAGCCGTGGGGATATGATTTTCAACGTATTTTGCCCAGTAGTCAATTTCCCTTTTCATCTCGGCATCATCCATTCCCAGCTCGTCACGTAAAATAGCGGTAATGCCCGGATGGAAATTCTTTATAAGATATTCTTCGAGCGTCCAGCTTGACGCTATATCAGGTCTTGTCATTTTAAGATACTCGACAAAGCACGGAAAATGGATTTCTGCAGTGCTGCTGACAACTGTATCGTCGTGGTCGAGTACGAGGCACTTATATTTCATATTATTTTTCGTCTTTCAAATTTAAAAACGTTACACGGGGTGTCAGAAGTGAGCAATCGCTCTTTTCGACAGTCAATGTTTTTCCGTGAAGAAGAAGCTCCCATTCCTCCCGACTTCCACCGTATGATATATCGGCAAGCGAATCACAAGAGGAAAATATATCGTCATCCTCGATTTCGGCAACACCCTTCGGTATTGCTATTCGGGAAAGTGATGTGCACCCCGCAAAAGCATCAAAGCCTATTGAGGTGACGCCAACGGGAAGAATCACCGATTTAAGAGAAGAACAGCCCTTGAAAACACGTCTGCCTATTCTTGTAAGCCTTGCAGGCATATCAACTATCGAAAGCGAACGGCAGCCCTCAAACAAGGATTCGTCAAGAAGCGCCATATTATCCGAAAGCTTTATTGCCTCAAGCGAAAAGCAGGACGAAAAGGCGTTGAATTCAACAAGGATACAGCTATCGGGAATAGTTACGTCGGTAAGATTGAAACAATATGCAAAGGCGCCTGCCCCTATCATTAATACCGATTCGGAAATCTTGATTCTTGAAAGAGAAGCGCAGGCTTCAAAAGCACCCTCGCCAATTCGCTTGACGGTGTTCGGCATATTTATTTCAATAATAGAAGGACAGGATGAAAATGCCTCATCCAAAATTTCGATAAGCCCTTCGTTCATATTGACTTTTTTAAGGTTTTTGCAGCCCGCAAAGGCGCAGGGAGAAACTATCTGCAAGCTTTTCGGAAAGGTTATCTCTTCAAGATGCTGAAAGTCGCGAAAAGCGTTTTCCGCAATCTCCTCTATTCCGTCCGGAATAATTACCGTTTTGTTTTCGGGAGAGTCTGCGTAGCTTCCCGAAAATACAACTTTGAGTTCTTCTTCCTTTTGGTCTATTGTTTCCATTTTTACTCCAAATAACCAAATTTGCAAACCGAAGTTTGCAAATTTGGTGTTTTTTTACTTTAATTTAGCAAGAGCTACTGTAAGCGCTTCTCGGGTTTCAAGATATTTCTTAAGCTTTGCTCGCTCGCCCTCAATAACCTGGGCTGGTGCTTTCGCAACGAAGCCCTCATTTGAAAGCTTCTTTTCAAGTCTTTCAATCTCACCGTCGTTTTTCTTCATTTCAGCGGTAAGTCTTGCTCTCTCCTTTTCAAAATCTATCACCTCGGAAAGAGGGATATAAAGGCTTCCTGCGTCGGTGGCTATCATTACTGCATCGTCAGACTCATATTTATCGGTAAGTATTACCTCCGATGCCGATGCAAGCTTTTCAAGTATTTTTGCGGTTGCCTTGAAAGTATCTTCATACTTGGTTACTACGTAGAGCTTTGCCTTCTTTGACGGAGGAACGTTCATCTCAGCGCGGCGCGCACGAATGGCGGTAATGCAGGTGATTATTCTGTCAACATCGTCCTCTTCTGCGGTGTAATTAAGCTTCTCGTCATACGTGGGGTACTCGGAAATCATAATAGATTCGTCGCTGTGAGGAAGCGCCTGATAAATTTCCTCGGTTATAAAGGGCATATAGGGATGAAGAAGTTTAAGTACTCCGGTAAGAACGTATACAAGCACTCTCTTTGCGGTGAGTGCGGCAGGCGTTCCCGACTCAAACGTACGGCTCTTCGCCATTTCGATGTACCAGTCGCAGAAAAGGTCCCACGTGAACGAATAAATTTCGCCGAGCGCAACTCCAACCTCGTAATTTTCCACGTTGTCGTTTACCGTCTTTACAAGCTTATTATAGCGGGAGAGAATCCACTTATCCTCAATAGCAAGCTCGGACTCAGCGGGAAGCTTAAGAAGCTCCTCGTCAGCCTCTGTAAGATTCATAAGAACGAAACGCGATGCATTCCAGAGCTTATTTGCAAAGTTTCTCGCCGCTTCTATCTTCTCGTCAGAGAATCTCATATCGTTTCCGGGGGCGTTGCCCGTTGCAAGAGCAAAACGAAGCGCGTCTGCACCGTATTCGTCGATTATCTTAAGAGGGTCGATACCGTTGCCGAGAGATTTCGACATTTTTCTTCCCTGTGCGTCTCTTACAAGGCCGTGGATAAATACGGTCGAGAAGGGTTTTTCCCCTATATGCTCAAGTCCGGAGAAAATCATTCTTGATACCCAGAAGGTTATAATATCGTATCCTGTTACGAGGGTGCTCGTGGGATAGTATCTTTCAAGGTCCTCGGTTTTATCCGGCCAGCCAAGCGTTGAGAATGGCCAAAGTGCTGAAGAAAACCATGTGTCAAGAACATCCTCGTCCTGTCTTACAGCGCCTCCGCACTTGGGGCAGGCGGTAATATCCTCCTTTGAAACCTCCATATGTCCGCACTTGTCGCAGTAGAACGCGGGTATTCTGTGTCCCCACCAGAGCTGACGGGAAATGCACCAGTCAAGGATGTTGTTCATCCAGTTGAAATAATTTTTAGAGAATCTTTCAGGAACAAAATTTATAGAACCGTTCTTTACTGCCTCGATTGCAGGCTCTGCAAGAGGCTTCATTTTTACAAACCACTGGTCAGAGGTAAGGGGCTCAACGGTTGTTCCGCAACGGTAGCAGGTTCCTACGTTGTGGTCGTGAGGCTCAGTCTTTACAAGATAGCCAAGTGCTTCAAGATCAGCGACGAGAGCCTTACGGCAAGCGTATCTGTCCATACCCTCATACTTTCCTGCATAAGAGTTCATAGTAGCGTCATCGTTCATAACCTTAATCTGCTCGAGATTATGTCTTTGCCCTACGAGGAAGTCGTTGGGGTCGTGAGCGGGAGTGATTTTAACGCAACCCGTTCCGAAGCCTATTTCAACGTAATCGTCGGCTATAACCGGAATTTCTCTGTTAACTATTGGAAGTATTAGAGTTTTTCCGATAAGATGCTTGGTATTTTCATCCTCCGGGTTAACAGCTACCGCGGTATCGCCGAACATGGTTTCGGGTCTTGTGGTGGCAATCTCGACGTATCCGTCCTCGCCCTTTATGGGGTACTTGATATGCCAGAAATTTCCGGGTTGGTCCTTATATTCAACCTCAGCATCGGAAAGTGCGGTGAGACAACGGGGACACCAGTTGATAATTCTGTATCCGCGGTAAATAAGTCCTTTATTATAGAGATTTACAAATACTTCACGAACGGCACGGGAGCATCCCTCGTCCATTGTGAATCGCTCACGGCTCCAATCGCAAGAAGAGCCGAGCTTCTTAAGCTGATTTATAATTCTTGAGCCGTACTGATTTTTCCAATCCCATACTCTCTCAAGAAATTTTTCACGTCCGAGGTCGTATCTTGAAAGCCCCTCGTTGACGCGGAGATTTTCTTCAACCTTTATCTGAGTTGCAATACCCGCGTGGTCTGTTCCGGGGACCCAAAGCGTAGAATATCCCTGCATACGCTTGGTACGCACGAGTATATCCTGCAAAGTTTCGTCAAGGGCATGTCCCATATGAAGCTGACCAGTTACGTTGGGCGGAGGTATAACTATGGAAAACGGCTTTTTCTTTTTGTCGGGGTCGGGCTTGAAATAGCCCTTCTCACACCAGTTTTCGTAAATCCTGTCCTCGAACTCACGAGGATTGTAATTTTTTGCAAGTTCTTTCATTTTTATATCACCTTTCATTTATAACCTAGATAAAACAAAAATCCCCGAAGCAATGCAAAAGCACATTGCTTCGGGGCGTATATAACAAACGCGGTACCACCCGAATTTGAGAATCGAATTCTCCTCATTATCCCTATAACGCGGGGTGCGCCGAAGTCTAATAAGAGTGTTCTCTGTTCTTTTCGGATAAATGCGGCTACCTTCAAAAACCACCGTCAAGACTTGCACCAACCGTCTTTTCTCTATGCACGTGTGTTCCCTACTCCTCCGCATTGCAATGCCGATTTAAAAAATCGCCACCAACGGAATATATTTTACCATACATATTTTATTTTGTCAACAGATTTTTATCTGTATTCGGGGAATATGAGTTTCACTTCGGTGGTCATGCTTGCGTAAGCCTCCTCGAAGAGAGCATCGAAATCCACCTTTGAAAGCTCCGCCATGACATCCTCAATTCTGGGATGAGTTCTCGGATGACGGGGTGTGAATACCGTACAACAGTCCTCGTATGGCAAAATCGAAGTTTCGAATGTGCCGTAATGGCGTGCTTCCTTTACAATCTCGTTTTTATCAAGACCTATGCAAGGACGGAACACCGGAATATTCACAACGGAGTCGGTAACTCCGATAGCCTCAAGCGTTTGGGAGGCAACCTGCCCAAGACTTTCGCCGGTTATGAGCGCACCGCACTTATAATCTCTTGCGCACTTTTCAGCAAGGCGCATCATAAAAATTCTGAGAAGTATTGTAAAATACTCTTCCTTACAGTTGTCGCGAAGCTCCTCCTGTATATGAGTGAGCGAAATCACGTGTACGTGTATTTTCGAGCAGAACTGACACATCTCTTCAGCAAGCTGCATAACCTTTTCTCTTGCACGCTCCGACGTATACGGGAATGACTCAAAGTGCAAGGCTTCAATTTCAAGGCCGCGCTTTGCCATCATACAACCGGCAACCGGAGAATCTATGCCTCCGGAGAGAAGTAATAGACCTCTGCCGGCAGTTCTCAGGGGAAGACCGCCAGCTCCCGCCTCCTGCGAGGCTCTGACGTATGCATGCTCGTCACGGATTTCGACAGTTACGGTAGCCTCGGGATTATGAACGTCAACCTTTATGCCACGCACGACGGAGAGAATAACTCCGCCTATCTCACTTGATATTTCTGGAGTAGTCAAGGGGAATTTTTTATCTGCGCGACGCGCGTCAACCTTGAAGGTCCTCTTACCCGCCAGCTTTTCAGGAAGATAGCTTTTTACCGTTTCGATAATGCTATCCATATTTTTTTCGCACACAGCTGCTCTGTTAACGGCAATTATACCGAACACCTTACGTGCGGCATCATACATTCCGTCCATATCGCACTCGTCATTCTGCGGTATAACGTATATAGTGCTCTGCTTGCCGTATATCTTAAATATGCCGTACGGACTCGCTCTGCGACGGAGTTCCTTTATAAGTGAGGACTCAAAATTCTGTCTGTTCGCGCCTTTCAAAACTATCTCACCGTACTTACACAGTATAACTTCACTTATCATACAAAACCTCTTACGATTATAGTAAGTACATTATACAACAAAGAAGAGGAAAAAGCAAGGGCTATTTCTTAGGTTCAGACTCCGTTGGCCTTATTAGAATACCCTCTTTAGTTGTAATGATTTCAACTTTACCAAAAAGTCCAAATCGCTCACGGAGTGATTTGGGTATAACCAGTCTGCCGAGGTTATCTATTTCTTTGATTATTCCTATAATTTCAATGATTTTCTCTCCTGACAATGCTAATATTTTGATTTTTCTTATCTTTAACACAATTACAAATCAATTATGTGTTAAAGTCAAGTATATTCTTAACATTAACACGAAAGGGAGCGAATTATGAAAATATATGATTTCAACGGAAAGAAAAACATTTGCGGTGAAAGAGTGAAAGCAGCAAGAAAAAAATTGAAGCTTTCACAAGAAATGCTCGCTGCCAAACTACAAATAGAAGGAGTAACTATTGAACGCGACAGCGTTAGCAGAATAGAAATAGGCACACGATTCGTTGCGGATTACGAGCTTCTTGCCTTGTCAAAGATACTTAAGTCTACTCCCGCCTACCTTCTCGGTCTAGAGTAATTTTCAAAAAAGGATTAAGCGCCGACTCACTGAGCCGACGCTTTTTTGTTTGGGCTATGCAAACTGTGAATTGTAAAGACTTGAGTAAAATCCGCCGAGGCGCATAAGCTCACCGTGATTTCCGCTTTCGGTTATCCTGCCGTCCTGAATTACAAGAATTGTATCGGCATTCTGAATAGTAGAAAGACGGTGCGCTATAACAAAGGAGGTCTTATCCTTCATAAGCGCTGCGAGAGCTTCCTGAATCTCGATTTCGGTGCGTGAGTCAACGTTAGATGTTGCCTCGTCCAGAATCAGCATCGGCGCATCTGAAAGAAATGCGCGCGCTATCGTTATAAGCTGCTTCTGCCCTTTTGAGATATTTACACCGTCGTCGGACAAAAACGTATCGTAACCGTCAGGCAACCCCTCTATGTATTTGTCGATTTTTGCTGCCCTTGCAGCTGCATACACCTCTTCCCGTGTCGCATTTTCCTTGCCGTAAACGATATTTTCATATACAGTTCCGCAGAAGAGCCACGTGTCCTGGAGCACCATTGTATAGGCGCGTCTCAAATCGGTGCGCTTAATTTGTGATATCGGAATACCGTCAAGCTTTATTTCACCCGAATTAACGTCGTAAAACCTCATCAAAAGGTTTATGACAGTCGTCTTCCCGGCACCTGTTGGGCCTACTATCGCAATAGTTTTACCCGCTCCGATTTTAGCGCTTACGTTCTTTAGTATCGTTCGCTCGGGAGTATAACCAAAGGTGACACCGTCAAACTCAACATTACCCAAAACCTTCTCAAGAGCCACAGAATCTTTCGAGTCCGCAGGCTCGGTTGGCTCGTCAATAATTCTGAAAACTCGCTCAGCCGCAGAAAATGCCGACTGGAATTCGTGAATGATATTTGCAAACTCATTTATAGGACCCGAAAATTTTCTCGAATACTGAACGAACTGCGCCACTCCGCCAAGCGTGATAAAAAACATACCCGCCTCGCTGACCCGTCCGCCGACAGAAAGCATATACAATATTCCGCCAACCATAGCAACCAACGACAGTGATATGTTGTTGATGAGATTTACAGTCGGGCCCATGGTTGAGCCGTAATAATCGGCACGGTAATAGGCATCAGCCGCCTCTTTGTTTTTGTTGTCAAAGCGCTCTGATATTGCATCCTGTCTTCCGTATGCCGATATGCTCCTCGTTCCCGAAAACATCTCCTCGGCATACCCGTTCAGCTCCCCGAGTTTTCTTGAGCGCTCACGAAAAAGCGGTCTCACCTTCTTCGAGCGATGCCTCGTAAAAAGGATTGATGCCGGAACAGTGATAACGAATATGAGTATCATCGGTTTCGAAATATGCCACATAAAGACAAGAGAACCGACGACGGTATAAACGCTCGTCATAATTTGAACAAGGTCGTGTGAAAGCGTGCTGTTTAGAGTGTCAATATCGTATGACATCGTGCTGATAATGTCACCTGTTGTATGCGTGTCAAAGTATCCGACGGGAAGAGTGTTGAGCTTTTCGAAAACCTCTTTTCTCATTCGCATTACTATTCTTTGCGAGAGATGCACCATGATTACAGCCAAGAGATATGATAGAACGGCAGATACCGTGTAGCAAATAACCATAGCGAGCACACTTGATTTAACTATTCCAAAATCGACTCCGGTTTTCTGCGTTATCGCGTCTATTGCCGCGCCGGAATATTTAGGTCCGAGAAGCGCAAGCTGATTTGAAAGAAGAGTCATCAAAATAGCAGGAACAAAAAGATACCATTGCCGAAGCACGTATTTGCCAAGCCTCAAAAGTATTCCCCCGGCTCGTCTTTTGCCAAGCTTTGACGAAGAATAAGTATTAGGATTGGAGCTTACGGGCCCCGCCATAAAGCCACCGTGTCTACTCAATTATAGCACCTCCCAGTTGCGAATCACTGATTTCTTTATACTCCGGACAAGAGCCGAGAAGCTCTTCGTGTGTGCCTTTTGCAATAATTTTTCCGTCGTCAAGAACGAGTATTAGGTCACAACTCATAACCGAGCTTACTCTCTGCGCAACGGTTATCTCTGTTGTTGCTGCAAAGTTCTCACGGAGAGCGCGACGCAAATTCGCATCGGTTTTGTAATCAAGCGCTGACGAGGAATCGTCAAGTATAAGAATTTCGGGTTTTGATGCAAGTGCGCGGGCAATAAGCAGTCTTTGGCGCTGGCCGCCCGAAAGGTTAGTTCCGCCCGGAGCAAGCATATGTGAATATCCGTCGGGAATCTGCACTATAAATCCGTCAGCCTGCGCAACCCGTGCTGCAAAAACCATATCCGCATCTGATATATCACGAGCAAATTTTATATTTTCCTCTATCGTATCGGCATACAAAAATCCGTTCTGCAGTGAAACACCGAAAAGCGACGCAAGCTCCCCTCTTGTGTAAGAGGTGATAGAACGCCCGTCTATGTATATTTCACCGCTGTCCGCTTCGTAAAACCTCATAAGAAGCTTTATCAGCGTTGATTTTCCGCTTCCCGTTGCACCGATTATGCCAAGGCTTTCGCCTCTTTGCAAACTAAAGCTTATATTTTCGAGATTGTTTTTCTTTCCCAGATAGGAAAAGTTCACGTTTTTGAAGGTTATATAGGCATCCGTGTCAACTTTTTCTTCTGTTTTAGTACAAAAGAAATCATCTGATGTGTCCATGACCTCGCCTATTCTGCGGGCGCTGGCGGCACATTTTGTGAACATAACGAATATGCGCGAAAGTGTCATCATCGCCATAGATATAAGCGTAAAATACTGCATAAAAGCTATAACGGTAGGTGCTGAGGAAAGCCCCTCTGAAACACGGTGCGCGCTGAGTAAAACCACACCGCATATACCAAGATTCATAAGAAGCGTCATAAAGGGATTAGGGATACCCATAATCACACCTGCACGGCGCTCATCGCGCGAAAGATTTTCGTTAACCGCAGAAAACCTGCGATTTTCGTAATCATTTTTGGAAAGGGCTTTTATAACTCTTATTCCCTGCACGTCCTCGCGTACTACCCTAACCATTCCGTCAACCGACCTTTGCACCTTAGAGTAAAGCGGAACTCCCTTTCGGGATATTAAGTAAACTACAACAAATATAAGCGGTACCGTTGCAAGCATAGCAAGCGCAAGGTATGCATCCATTATAAGTGTTATAGTTACACCGCCAATAAGCAAAATTGGTGCTCTTACACCCATTCTTTGCATCATGTTCAAAAAATGCTGCACGTTGTAGGTATCTGTTGTTATACGTGACTCAAGCGACGGTATGGTAAATTTATCTGTCTGTCGCGCTGATAAGTACAGTGTTTTATCAAAAAGCTCCTTGCGAACAAGACGGGCGATATCACTAGATACGCGCGCTGCCATTCTGTTGGCTATTACGTTCAGCACGCAAGCCGCAACCGAGCATATTATCATAAGAATGCCGAAAAATATCACTCGAGAAATTTTAAGCGTCACTATAACGTTATCAAGTATATAGGTAAGTATTATAGGCAAAAAAAGCTCTACCACCGTTCCGCTGATTTTTATCATAAGTCCGACGAGCATTCGCCATTTATACGGATTTATGTATCTGATAACGGATTTCACCTTTTATCACCTCCGGCATAAATGGTAGCATTTTTTGCATGCTCTGCCATACGTATAAGAACGGAGTAGGTTATTTCAAGCTCCTCATCGGAGATGTCGGATGTCAAAATCTCATTCCAGCTATCCGCTATGCTTTTGATTTTTGGATAGATTTCAAGCATCTTTTCGGTGGGATAAATCAGAAGGCTTCTTTTGTCATCAGGCTTCGGCTCGCGTTTTACGTATCCGTTTTCAAGCAGCCACTCTATTCCCCTTGCTATAGTGCTTTTGTTAATGCAGAGAGACGCGGCAAGCTCGTCTTGCGAACGCCCGGGCTTTCCGCATATCGCAAGCGTATATGCGTGATAGGTTGGTGCAAGCTCGGAATCAAGCATGATTTTCCGATATGCTGCCTGACACCTTGATATGACGTTTAGAAGTCTTGATACTCTTGGCATAACTCCTCCTAAAATAGTTGCATATGCAACAGTTTCTTTCGCAACTATTTTAACACATATAGAAGTCTTTGTCAATGCACCTTAAATAAATTATATTTTATCAATACCTTAACGGTATAATTTCTTTGTTTATTTATAAAAACAGCCCCTTGCAGCATCGTTTTCTGCCGCAAGAGGCTGTCTTTTATTTTTTTCCGCCGTTTTTAAGGAGAGTCATTTTGATATTCCAAAGCTTATCTGAAAGGTCTACGTAATATCTGTGGGGGTTTTCAAAGCGCTTTACTTCGTCCCATAGAGTTTCTATCTCGGATTTGCAGTAGCTTTGAATTTCCGAAATGTGAGGTGTTTCGTAAACGCACTCTCCGTCCTTGAATATAGGAACGAGAAGCTCTCGGAGAGTGTAATTTGTAAACTCCTTTTTCTTCCAGGTTTCGACGGGGTCGAAAATTTCAAGGGGCTTTTTCGTATCTATTACCTCGTCGTAAACACAGAGGAGGTCGGCTGATGCTTTGCCGGTTTCGTTGTCGTAAATTCTGTAAATCTTTTTGTAATGGGGGTTGGTAATCTTCTCAGGATTTTCCGAAATCTTAATTTTGGGAACTACCTGACCGCCCTCTTCCTTTGCGACAAGCTTATAAACGCCACCGAAAACAGGCTGAGATTTCGCGGTTATGAGTCGCTCACCGACTCCGAATGAATCTATTTTGGCTCCCTGTTGGATTATATCACGGATAATGTTCTCATCAAGAGAGTTGGAAACTACTATTTTGCACTCGGTAAGACCTGCATCATCAAGCATCTTTCTTGCTTTCTTTGAGAGGTAGGTTATATCTCCCGAGTCAAGTCTTATACCGCACTTTGTGATTCCAAGCGGCAAAAGCACCTCTTTAAAAGCACGGATAGCATTCGGAACTCCGCTTTTCAAAACGTCGTAAGTATCGACAAGAAGGGTTGCATTATTCGGATACATTTTGCAGTATGAGACGAATGCGTCGTACTCGTTATCGAACATCTGCACCCATGAGTGAGCCATTGTTCCGGTTGCGGGGATTGCATAATCTCTGTCGGATATCGTGCATGCCGTTGCAGCACAGCCGCCTATGTATGCGGCTCTCGCGCCAAGAATTGCACCGTCTGCGCCCTGTGCTCTGCGTGAGCCGAACTCGGCAACAGGTCTGCCTCCCGCAGCGCGCACTACGCGGTTCGCTTTGGTTGCGATAAGTGACTGGTGGTTCAAGGAAAGGAGTATAAACGTCTCTATAAACTGCGCTTCAATAGACGGTGCTCTGACCGTCATTATCGGCTCGCCGGGGAATATAGGTGTTCCTTCGGGAACTGCGTATATATCTCCTGTGAATTTAAAGGTTTTAAGGTACTCAAGAAATCCCTCGGAAAATATTTTCTTTTCACGAAGAAATTCTATGTCCTCACTCGTAAATTTCAATGTTTTTATATAATCTATAACCTGCTCAAGACCCGCGGCAATGGCGAAACCTCCGCCGTCGGGCACTTTGCGAAAGAATACATCGAAATAGGCAATTTCATTACCCTTGCCAAGCTCAAAATATCCGTTAGCCATAGTGAGCTCATAAAAGTCGCATAAAAGTGTGTTGTTAAGTGTTGACATAACAGTCTCCTTTTTTCATCAAAGGTTAAGCTTAAGGTCGTTTTCCTTTATCCAGCCAAGCTTTCTCATAACCTCACTGAATACAAGCGAAAGAATTGCAGGAAGCACTATACATACAACGATTACACCGATAATTGACACGGTGCTGAATTCCATATCGGTCAAAACTCCGAGAGGTCCTACAAGTCCGCACGTACCCATACCTGCGGAAACACCTGTACATTCAAGCTTGAAAAGGCAGGTTGAAATCGGACCTGTGATAGCAGAAGCAAGAGTTGCCGGAATCCATATAAGAGGATTTTTGACTATATTACCCATCTGAAGCATGGAGGTCCCAAGTCCCTGTGCTACTATGCCGCCCCATCTGTTTTCACGGAATGATATAACGGCAAATCCGACCATCTGAGCGCAACAGCCAGCAACAGCAGCACCGCCCGCAATGCCCGTAATTCCAATCATAGCGCATATCGCTGCCGAGCTTATCGGAAGAGTGAGGATTATACCTACTACTACCGATATGATGATTCCCATAAGGAAAGGAAGAATCGTGGTTGCATAGTTGATAAAATAGCCAAGCCAATACATTATGTAGGCAATTGCCGGACAAAGAAGCATAGCAAACAAGATTCCCACTCCAATTGTAACAGCCGGTGTTACGAGAATGTCAACCTTGGTTGTTTTTGAAACAAGCTTAGCTATCTCGACAGCCAAAAGCACACAAAGGAAAGCCCCGAGAGGTCCTGCCGTTATCGGCTTACCCTCTATTACAGTTCCGAGGTCGTTGCCCGCCATTCCTACTACACCCGCCGAGAAAAGAACGAGGGGGTGCGCTTTCAATGAATAAGCTATAGCGATTCCGAGAACGACACCCGTTGCCTTTTTAGCAAAGTTCGACATGTTCAAGAAAAAGTCGCTGATAAGATTTCCCTCCGGAATCCAACCGGCAATCGTTGCGAAAATAGTTCCAATAAGCAGTGTTGCAAAAAGGCCGAGAGCCATAGCTCCCATAGCGTCAACAAAATAAACCTTTGGAGATAGGGTTATTCCCTTTTTATCAAGAAAGGCTCGAAATCCGCTTTTTTGTTTTTTCGTGTTTTCCATTTTTATTCCTCACTTTATATTATTTGCCGAGAGCTTTTTCCCGGTCTATATAATTCTGAAGTATAATCTCTGCCGAAAGAGTGTCTATCGCACCCTTCCGCTTCTTTCCGAATGTTCCGCTTCCGTCAAGGAATCGGTATGCAACCATCGTGCTCATTCGCTCATCGTAGAAATCTATTGGAATATCGGTAAGGCTTTTTAATATTTCGGCAAAAGCCCTGACCGTCTCAACCCGTCCGCCTTCCGTGCCGTCCATGTTTTTAGGGAGCCCGACTACTATTTTTTTGCAGGAGCGAGCTTCGGCTTCCTTTGCAACGCGAACCGCGGTATTTCTCATACCGCCCTCGGAAATAGTACCTATCCCGCTTGCAAGCATACCCGATATGTCGCACTCAGCAAGTCCCGTGCGTACGTCACCGTAATCGACACCGAGATATTTTCCGTGATTCAAGTTCATTTTGTTTCCATCTTTTCTTGTTTTCTTTATTTTACACCCGAAGAAAAATTATGTCAATTATCAAAATGTATAATATTTTTCAGTTTTCAGTTCTTTTTATAAACAAATACTACGAATTCCGCTACTGTTTCGAGATGTTCGAGAGCTAATACGCGCTCCTTGTCCTCTGGTCTCGTGCGATACGCGTATGGAGTCATCATGAAAAGAGATTTGATTTTCTCTTTACTGTCAAGCCTAAGTGTAAAGGAAATCTTATCCGATTCAAGAAGCTCAAATCCCGAAAGAGCCGAGTCGGCTACCTCGTTTTTATAAGGTGTTTTATAGGTTGCCTCTTTAAGTCCGAAGAGGTGATTTTCGCCCGGGATTGCCATGATAAAGATACCACCCGGCTTTAACGTTCTAAAAACTTCGTCTGCCGCCAAGGGTGAAAACATATTCGTCGCCATGTCAAAGCCGGCATCAGCTGTAGGCATTTTGTATGCGCTTGCAACAGCAAGCGAAAGATTCTTATTTCGCTTTGCGGCATATCTCACAGCATCTCGCGATATATCGAAGCCCGACACGGCAACGCCTTTATCGCGAAGCGCATTTTCTAAAACGTCGGTATAATATCCCTCTCCGCAGCCTATGTCAAGAAGCTTTGTTCCGGATATATATTTTACCGCAAGGGCAGCAACCCTGTCGGAGAGGGGCTTGTACGCACCCGTGTCAAGAAAATCCCTACGGGCCTCTACCATTTCACGATTATCTCCGTGAGTTCCGCCGACGTTAGTTAAGAGAAGATTGTAATAGCCCGCTTTTGCTCTGTCGTAGGAATGGTTATTTTTACATTTTGCCGTACCACCCTCGCACACGAGAGCAAGCATACATTTAGGACAGATAAAATCCATATTTATCACTCTTTTTCCGATGAAATGTAGTCAGAAAGCTCTCCGCACAAATCGATTTCCATCATACGCTTTATATCGTTTTTTGAAATTCCGAGGCTGAAAAGATAATAAAGCTTGGCAACCGCTGCCTCAGTCGTCATATCGCGTCCGCTTACAGCACCTGCGGCTTTCAAAGAAGAGCTGGTTTCATAAGCTCCGAGAACAACCGTTCCCGCAGGGCATTGCGAGCACACGGTTATAACTGTACCCGAATTAAACGCCTTTTTGATTATTGGTAAAAGCTCGTTACCTCCGCATGGAATATTTCCCGCACCAAATGTTTCCAGCACTATACCTGAAAGCTTTTCGGTCATAATCTGCTCGAAAAGTCCAAACTGTATGCCCGGGAAAACCTTGATAACGCCTATAGGAACCTCTGAAAAAGGCACGTATTTAAGCGGCACACTTCCGCCACGTCTCCTAAGGAGCGCCGATGCATTATACTTTACGGAAATTCCAACGTCAGCAAGATGCGGATAATTTGGCGAATCAAAGGCTACGAGTCCGTCCGCGCTCATTTTCATTGCTCGGTTACCGCGGAGAAGCTTGCCGCTGAAATAAAGGCAAACCTCGCGCGCAACCCCCTCGGCAGCGATAAGTATTGATGCTAAGAGATTGTCCTTTCCGTCGCTGCGAATCTCGGATAAAGGTATCTGCGAACCGGTAAGCACCACAGGCTTATCGAGACCGGAGAGAATGAAAGAAAGCGCAGACGCGGTGTATGCCATAGTATCGGTGCCGTGAAGAACAACGAATCCCGAATACTTTTCATATTCACTGCAAATTACCGAGGCGATGCTGTTCCACTCCTTGACGGTCATATTGGAAGAGTCAAGAAGCGGTGACATCTCGTACAAATCCCACATAGGAAAATCATCTCGCGACATATCGGGAATGGAATTCAAAGCGTCTTGGATAAAACCCGATGCGGGAGTGTAACCGTTTGCAGTCTTTTTCATTCCGATTGTTCCGCCGGTATATATTATCAGTACTTTTTTGTCTTTCATAAATTGAGCTCCTCTTTATTTGCGCATTTAACATTTAAGTACGATTAGTGGAAATCGTTCAAGGCAAAGCGAGCGCGAAGCCCGACGGCATAGTTACCTACGTCGAGGGCGACAAGTCGACGCTTATGGGACTCAGTATATGCTGATTGTATAAATCGTTCAAGACAAGGCAAAACGAGCGAGTGAAATTAAGCCGTAGTTACCTACGGCAATTTGACCGAGTCGAAGTTTTAACGCAGTATTGGACGATTTATACAATCAGCATCGCGTCCCCGATGGGTACGCGAAGTAAGAAGTAAAAGTGAATAGTGAATAAGTGCGGTTGATTTTCGCCACGGGCGAAAATCTTCATTACCTCTTCACTTTTCACTCTTACCTATTACCTGCTGATGCTATACAAGAGATGCTGTGCTGATTAGTAGAAAATTCGCAAGACAAGGCAAAGCGAGCGCGAAGCCTGACGGCGTAGTTACCTACGTCGAGGGCGACAAGTCGATGCTTTAACGCAGTATTGCGGATTTTATACAATCAGCATTGCGTCGCCAAATGAGAAGAATCGATACCTCCGTGCTACCGCTTCTTTGTAAGCTGACATAACGAATTCCTTACCCGCGAGAGCACTGACAAGCATAATGAGGGTGCTTTCCGGGAGATGAAAGTTCGTTATCATGGCGTCGGTCGCTTTAAATTTGTAGCCCGGATATATGAATATTCCTGTTTCGCCCTTTATGGCATTTACCCGTCCGTCTTCATCTGATACGCTCTCAAGAACACGGCATGATGTCGTTCCGACAGCTATTATTCTTCCGCCGTTTGCACGTCTTCTGTTTATCTCTTCAGCAACCTCATCGGGCATATAAAAATATTCTCCGTGCATAAGATGCTCTTCAATTCTTTCAACCTTTACGGGACGGAACGTGCCAAGTCCAACGTGAAGAGTTACCTCACCGTATCCCACACCCTTTGCCTTTATTCGCTCGATAAGTTCGTTTGTGAAATGAAGTCCTGCGGTAGGCGCAGCTGCAGAGCCCTCTTTTTTTGCGTAGACGGTCTGGTAATCATCTTTATTCTTAAGCTTTTCGGTTATATAAGGCGGCAGAGGCATATTGCCGACTGCATCAAGAACCTCGTAAATGCTACTGAATTTATCGGTATCATACTCGAATTTCACAGTTCGGTTTCCGCCCTCTACAATGTCGGTTACCGTTGCGCGAAGAATACCTGAAAAATCAAAGCTTGCGCCAACCTTTGCGCGCTTTCCCGGACGGACGAGAGTTTCCCACTCACCCGAATCGAGCATACGCAGAAGCAGAAGCTCCATATCCGAGCCGGTTTTTACGGTCTTCCCGAGAAGCCTTGCAGGAATAACCTTTGATGAGTTTACCACAAGCATATCCTCGGGATTTAAATAATCTATTATGTCCGAAAAGGTTTTATGTTCTATTCTTCCTTCTTCACGGTGGAGAACCATAAGACGACACTTGTCGCGCTCCGTTGCTGGAGTCTGCGCTATCAGCTCCTCCGGAAGATCGTAATAAAAATCGCTTGCCAGAAGCGAAGTATGTATTCTTTCATTTATAATTTCGGTATTTATCTCTTTCATATACTGACTTCCGCGCGCAAAATTCGCATTCTTTCATAAAATAGTAATGTATATATTATACAATATTACAGTTATCTTTTCAAGGGTGAAAACATAATATGGCAAAAAAATTAGTATTTCGCGGTGCATCGAGCGCTCTTATAACCCCGATGAAGCGCGGTCAAATAGATTACCCTGCGCTTGAGAAAATAATAGAAGCTCAAATCATGGGGGGAATAGAAGCTCTCGTGGTAGGAGGAACAACAGGAGAAGCGGCAACGTTATCAGATAAGGAAAGATACGAGCTTTTTTCCTACGTCAAAGAAAAGGCAAGAGGTCGGATAAAGCTGATTTTCGGCACGGGAACAAATGATACGAAAGCTGTTATAAGACACAGCAAGATGGCGGAGGATATAGGCTGTGATGCAACTCTCGTTGTAACCCCATATTACAACAAAGGAACGTATCGCGGAGTCACGGAGCACTACAAAAAAATAGCCGACGCCTGCAGAATGCCCGTGATTCTTTATAACGTGCCGTCACGAACGGGAGTAAACCTCACTATGAATCAGCTTGAAGAGCTTGCAAAAGTCGAAAATATCATTGGAATAAAGGAAGCCGGTGACTCTATTGACAGACTTGTGGAGCTTTCAAAATTCGGTGACGATCTATATCTTTACGCAGGCAACGACTCTCAAATTTCAGTTACACTTGCGCTTGGCGGAAAAGGGGTTATTTCTGTAGTTTCAAATCTATATCCAAAAAAAATCGCCGACATCTGCAATCATTACTTTAAAGGAGATATGACGGCATCTCTTCGGGGTCAGCTTGAAATTTTCGATTTTATAAAGCTGATGTTCAAGGAAACGAATCCCGCTCCGATAAAATACGCAATGAGCCTTGCGGGGCTTTGTACATCAGAATTAAGGCTTCCGCTTTTCAAACCCGAAAAAGCGACACGCTATGCCATTAAAGCCGAAATGGAAAGGTTATCGGTGTTAGGATATTAGTTTTGGTGCATCAAAAAACAGCACGCGTGCAGTATTTCTCCATGCACGTGTGCTGTTTTCATTTCATATTGCTTTTATCATATTCGAGTCAGCTATTTCTATATACGCATTACCGTCAAAGGCGGAAACGAGCGAGGAAAAGAATGACGTTACGGGAAATTCCGTAAAATAGTGACCGGCTTCAATAAGATTTATTCCCATGTCTGCGGCTTCCTCCATTACGTTATAGCTGAGTCTGCCGGAAATGTATGTATCTGCACCGGCAGCCATCGCGTCCTTTACGTAATCCTTGCCGTCACCGCCAACGAGCGCAACACGCCGCACTGAGTTGTATGCGTCTGCGTATCTTACGGAATCTGCCCCTAACTGCATTTTTATATCTTCCGCAAAATTCTCAAGCTCACGCTCGTCCGGCAGCGTACCTATCCTGCCAAGACCGTCCTCTCCAAAAGGCTCAACGTCAACGAGCCCTATATAGTCTGCCAGAAGGTCATTTACACCGCCCTCTACCTTATCGGCTCTCGTGTGAAAGGAAAAGACAGAGACGTTATTGGTTATGAGCTTTATTATTTTACGTGAGATATGATTTTGCTCGGTTATTGCCGAAATCGGCTTAAATATAAGAGGGTGATGCGATATTATAAGGTCGAAATTACGGCTTATAGCATAATCGACAACCTCCTCGGTAACATCGAGAGCTATAAGTACGTTGTTCACCTCCGCGGAAGAGTCCGCAGAACACATAATTCCGTCGTTATCCCACTCGCACGATAGTGATTCGGGTATGCGCTCACAAAGCTTTTCGTATAGCTTTTTTACAGTCATTTCTTTATCCTTTCTCTGTATTCGTTAAGAAGCTTCAATTCCGCAGGGTATTCTTCTCCGCCCTTTATTTTTCCCTTTGCAGTCTTTTCCAGTGATTTTATCTTTTCGTCAAAGTATCTTTGCATTTCGGGGGAAAAGTCTACACGGGGTGTAATGTTTCCAAATTCCGCCTCAAATTCATTAATTTTTCGGCAGTTGCCCGTATATTCGACAGCGAGACAAAGATAATACTTTCCTGAGTCGTATGAATAGCTCTCTCCAACAGTCGAAAATCCGTTCTCCTCAAGATATCGACGCAGATGCGCCTGCTTTGACATCGGCTGGAGTATCAATCGGACGTCCGGGTGCTTAAGGTGCTCGGATGCTTCAATTATTTCAGCTATAAGCTCTCCGCCCATTCCGCAAATCGCATAGTCGGTTATTCCCATATCGGCAAGTCCGAGAGCTCCATCCGTCTTGCGAAAAATTATTTTGTCGGATAAGCCGTATGCCTCGGCATTGTTCTTTGCGCTCTCAAGCGGACCTGCATTAATATCTGCACAGACAGCATTCTTTATTTTACCTTCTTCAAGCAAAAAAAGCGGCAGGTATGCGTGGTCTGTGCCGATATCAGCAAAATACGCACCCTGCCTTACAAACTCCGCAGCGGAAAGAAGCCGTTTTCCTATCGGGTGCTTCACTTGCTTGCAAGAAATTCGTTGATTTTATTTACGAGAGAATCTGCGTCGGTGCCGTGCACTGCGCACGCATCCTCGATAGACTCGCCTCTTGAATGGGGGCAGCCAAGGCAATGCATTCCGATTTCAAAGAAGAACTGTGCAGTTTCTACGTCGAAATCAAGTATATCGCCGATAAGCGTTTGTTTCGTTACTTTCATATTAATCTCTACCTTTCTTTATTTTACAAGCATAGTATATCACACCTTTTTTAAAAAATCAATACAGATATGGGACTATTTTTGTTTTTGCCCTTTACAATTTCTAACTTTTATGTTAAAATATAACGAATGATTAAGAAAGTACGGTTAGAAACAATGATTGTTGCGCTTGAAGAAGCGAAAAGAAAACTTATAGAGCTTCGTGACGTTCTTGCAGAGCTTGGGAATCAGCTGAGAATAGAGGAGTCGCGTGAGCGCGCGGCTGACCTTGAACGTGAAACTATGGTTCAGGACTTCTGGAACGATGCCGAAAAGTCGTCGAAAAAGCTCCAGGAAATAAAGCAGCTTCAAACCAAGGTTGAAAGCTATGAGCAGCTCGTCGCAAAGCTTGAGGATACTTACACTCTTTGCGAAATGGCAATAGACGAAAACGACGAGGATTCTGTGGAGGAGGTAGTCTCCGAAACCGAGTTTATTGAGAACGAAGCTGAGAAGAAGAGAATTGAAGTTTTGCTCTCCGGTCCTTACGATAAAAATAATGCAATCCTTTCATTCCACCCGGGTGCAGGCGGAACGGAGGCACAGGACTGGGCTTCTATGCTTTACCGTCTTTACACAAGATGGGGCGAAAAACACGGATTTAACGTAAAACTAATTGACTGGCTCGACGGAGATGAAGCCGGAATAAAATCGGCAACCATTATGGTTGAGGGAATAAACGCTTACGGATATCTAAAAAGCGAAAACGGCGTGCACCGCCTTGTCAGAATTTCTCCCTTCGACTCGTCCGGAAGACGTCACACGTCCTTCTCCTCGGTTGAGGTCATGCCCGAATTTGAAGACGACGATTCGATTGTTATACGCGACGAGGATATTGAAGTAACGGCGCACCGTTCAAGCGGCGCGGGCGGTCAGCATATCAACAAGACCGACTCTGCTATACGTATCGTCCACAAGCCCACGGGTATCGTCGTCGGCTGTCAGACAGAGAGAAGCCAGCTTCAGAACAAGGAAACCGCAATGAAGATGCTCAAATCCAAGCTTATGGAAATCAAAATGCGCGAAAAGCTTGAGAGAATTGAGGATATTCAGGGCAACAAGGCAAACATAGAGTGGGGCAGCCAGATTCGAAGCTACGTATTTATGCCCTATACTCTTGCAAAGGATACAAGAACCGGATATGAGGACGGCAATATTGATGCGGTCATGGACGGTGAAATAGACGGTTTCATAAATGCGTATCTTAAGCAGCTCTCAAAGGAAGAAGAAAATTAAAAATCTCAAACTCAAAACAAAAACAGGCTCGGACACACTTGCTTTCTTGCAGGCTTTAACCGAGTCTGTTTTTATTTTTAAGTTGAGAGCTTTTTGATTATTTCCCCGAGTTTCTCGGTATCAATTTTCTTCTTGTCTCCCTTAAGCGTCAGGGTTAGGTTTTCGGGTCGAAAAATTTCACACGCTGCCCGCCTTATATCCTCCGGGGTCACCGACTCATACGCCCTTTTGCGTTCTTCAAGCGAGGCGTATCCAAGGCCCATTACGTGATTGTCATAGGCAAAGGTGAAGTTAAGCTCCCTTGCATCGTCATAAAGCATGTAGGCGTTATCAACGTATCCGATTTTCATTAGTGAATCGGGGGAATAAAGAGTACTTTTAAACTCGTTCAATATGCTAACGGTAAGTTCAACAGCAGAAAGCACATCCTTTTGCCGAAGCTCGTACGAAAAATAAAATTCACCTATATTTCTGTATCTTTCGACAGCACCGGAAAGGTCGTAAAACAGTCCTCGCAGCTCACTCATTTCGATAAAGAATCTTGAGTTATATCCGGACAGAAGCATATCGTATATAAGGTCGGTTTCCGGGACTGATACCTTTTCCATATCTAAATCAAAGGTGAATCTTGCCATCGTGTAATCATCGTTTTTCACTTCTACTTTACCGGGGCGTCTGAAATGCTCACAGGATATCGGGGCAAGGTTTTCGTGACACTCTTCACTATCGTAAACCTCACATTTCTCTAAAGATGCTATAAGATATTCTATATCCCCGTCGCTGTAGTTTCCCGTTACGTAGAGAAAGACGTTGTTCTTTGTGAAGACCCTTTTTCTGTACTCCTCAAGGCGTTTTGCGGTTATTTTATCGACCCCGGAAAGAGTGCCTGTTATATGACGTGCCAGAGCAGTTCCCTTATGCACTATTCCGTTTGTGAAGCCAAGCAGAGTGTTTTTATCGTCAGACTCTCTTATTTCGGCTTTTATTCTTTTGCGCTCCGCTGAAATTTCATCTGCGCTTAGAATTATAGGTGAAAAAAGTTTTGTTATAACGGCAGCACCGAATTGAGCTTTTTCAGATGCTCCGCTTACGTAAAACTGCACCATTTCGGAATAGGTAGAAGCATTAAATTCGACTCCGCGGCGGTCAAGCTCGGAATAAAGCGAGCCTCCCATAAGTTTATTTATATTCCTTATCGAAATATGTTCAAGAAAGTGAGTAATTCCGTTATCCCTCTCCGACTCGTACATACTTCCGGCCTTCAAAAACAGAGATATGAAAAATCCGTGCAAAGCCGAATTCTTATATCCATATACCGTTATTCCGTTCTTAGTTTGATATTTTCTTTCCACGGTTATCACTCCTCTATATTTTCGCTATATAGTATATCACCCCGTTTTTGAAAAGTCAACCTAAATCCGTCCAAAATATATTGACATAATTCTTTAAATACTGTATAATGATTTGGTATGGGAAGGAGGTGCGGCATGCTTAACGAAATATTCAAAACACGTATGAAAAAGCTTCTCGGTGATGAGTATGCAGATTTCATATACGCGCTTGAAAATAATGAAGCTGTGCGCGGAATCAGAGTGAACACTCTGAAAGCTGAGTCCGATTTCTTCACCCAAAACGAAAGCTTCGCTCTTACACCGTTACCCTACTGTTCCGAAGGATTTATACTTAATCAAAGCGACGGAATAGGTAACACCCCCGAGCATCACGCAGGAATGATATACGTTCAGGACCCTGGTGCTATGGCAACCGCAACAGCACTTGATATAGAAGAGGGCTGGTCGGTCCTTGACATGTGCGCGGCACCCGGCGGAAAATCCGGTCAGGCGGCTGCAAAAATAAAAGATTCCGGCTTCCTTCTTTCAAATGAATACGTCCCCAAGCGAGCCAAGACGGTCGTGTCTAATTTTGAAAGACTAGGCATAAAAAACGCGATAGTTACCTCACTTGACACAGGCGAGCTCCCGAATCTTTATTCGGATTTTTTCGACCTGGTTATAGCCGACGTACCCTGCTCAGGCGAAGGCATGTTCAGAAAGAACAGCAATGCGCTTCTCGACTGGAGCGAGGAAAACGTGACAGCCTCGGCAAAAAGACAAGCCGAGATAATAAGAAACGCTGCTCCTCTCGTTGCTTTGAACGGATACCTTTTATATTCCACCTGTACCTATTCGCTCGAAGAGAACGAAATGGTAATAGACTCATTTCTGAAGGACAATCCCAGCTTTGAGCTTATCCCCGTAAAAGACGAGCTTATGAGAGTTACAAGCGACGGTGTGACCTTTGACGGTGCAAAGTCAAAAAAATTGAACCTTTGCCGCAGATTCTACCCCCACAAGTCAGAGGGGGAGGGTCAATTTATCGCGCTTATGCGAAAAAACGCAGGCAATGGAAAGAGTGTACTCTATAAGGATTCCGCAAAGCCGCTTTCAAAGGAAGAAAGCGCAGCTGTTAAAAAGTTTTTTGAAAATTCGCTGACCTGCGCCCCCCTCGGAAAAGTTTTAAAGGTCGGTGATAATATTGTGATTGTTTCTCACGGATACCCCATTCCGCCGAAATCGGTTTTTTCAGCTGGTGTTCTTCTCGGCACTCTGGAAAAAGGAATACTGTTTCCGTCGCACCAGTTTTTCTCCGCCTACGGTAACCTATTTAAGCGGCAGGAAAGGCTCACAAAAGAGGATGTTCGAACAAAAAAATATCTTCACGGTGAGGAAATTGACGCCCGCGATTTTGATGGTGACGGCTGGTGTGCTGTTCTATACGAGGGATGCACTCTCGGCGGTGGCAAAGCAAGCCATGGAAAAATAAAAAACCACTACCCTAAGGGGTTGAGAATTAAATTTTGATAATAATTTCAAGGAGATATAAAAATGGCAGACAAGATACTTGCAACGGTAGGAACTCTTCAGATTACCGAGCGCGACGTTAACGAATTTCTCGCGAGTCTCGGTCAGAGAGGTCAAATGTACAACAATCCGGAAGGAAGACGCGCAATTCTTCAGCAGCTTATAGGCAACAAGCTGCTCCTTCTCGATGCAAAAAGAAATCTTTTCGAGGCAGAGCCCGCTTTCAAGGAGCAGCTGAGCCGTCTTAAAGACAACCTTCTTACAAGCTATGCAGGCGAGAAGGCAATTTCCGGTGTTACGGTTAACGAAGCAGAAACCAAGGAATACTACGAAGCTCACAAGGCTGAGTTCGTAAGCGGTGAAACCGTAAACGCAAGCCACATTCTCGTCGACACTGAGGAAAAGGCTATAGAGATTTACAATGAAATTGCATCGGGCAAAAAATCCTTTGAGGATGCAGCAAAGGAATACTCAAGCTGCCCCTCCAAAGACAACGGCGGAAACCTCGGTGACTTCGGCCGCGGTCAGATGGTTCCCGAATTCGACACAGCGGTTTTTGAAATGGAAGTCGGTTCTGTTACCGAAGCTCCTGTTAAGACACAGTTCGGCTACCACCTTATAAAGCTCAACTCCAAGTCGGAATCGAAGGAAACGCCTTACGAGGAGATAAAGGAAGAGCTCAAGGGCGCGCTTCTTAACGAAAAGCGCCGTAAGGCTTACGAATCAAAAATCAACCAGCTTAAGATAATGTATCCGGTTGATATGATGACAATATAATGGACGAAACCGAGCTTTTAAAGAGGAGATTCTCGGAGCTTGCGAACAAATCCTATAATGCCGGAATATATCTTTTTACAGATTTTCTGGGACTCGCTGAACAGGCGGTTTTCAATGAAGCGAAGGCCTCCTTTCGCGGTGTTCCTTACACCGTTTTCGGCGGTGCTGAGGGCACGGAGAGAGTAATGGTAAGATTCGGTGGGGAGGATAGCTTCGGATACACCGAGGATTTTCCAATAGTCTGTATAAAAGCCGCGCCCGTGTCACAAAAATTTGCGGACAAGCTCACTCACAGAGATTTTCTCGGCGCACTTTTAAATCTGGGCATAGAGCGCTCTACACTTGGAGATATTGCCATTCTTGATAACGTCGGTTATATCTTTGCTAAGGAAGATATAGCACCGTTTATTATGTCCGAGCTTAAGCGGGCAAAGCACACCGACCTCACTCTCTCACTCGCGGATTCTCTGCCCGAGGGCGAGCTTTACAAGACAGAACGCAGAAGGATTCAAGCAAGCGGAGAGAGGGTTGATGCGGTTATAGCCAAGGTCTTCTCCCTTTCGCGCGATGCGGCGCAGTCACTTTTTTCAAAGAAGCTCGTATATATCGACGGCAGACTTTGCGAAAGCACCTCGTACGTGCCCAAGAGAAATGAGAAAATCAGCGTGCGAGGATATGGGAGATTGATATATCGCGGATACGAAACAACCTCAAAAAAAGGCAAGCTTAATATTGAGGTGGACCTTTACGTCTGAATTTATGTAATTATTTTTGGAGGCTTCGTTTGATAAAATATCTTTTTTTCGATATAGATGACACTCTTTTTGATTTTAAGCGTTCGGAAAAGCACGCGCTTTCAAAAGCACTTTCCGCACTTGGAATAGAGCCCACCGAGGAAGTGACCTCTCTCTACAGCAGAATAAACAGAAGCCAATGGGAAGCCCTCGAGCGCGGAGAGGTCACCCGCGACGTCATACTTTTCAGAAGATATGAAATTCTTTTTAATAAAATTGAAATTGATGCAAACCCAAAGGAAGCTCAAAGATTATACGAAACGCAGTTAAGCCAAACCTACTACTACTTGCCGGGAGCGGAAGAATTACTATCCGAGCTCTACGGCAAATATAAGATTTATCTTGCCTCAAACGGCACAGCTATAGTGCAGGACGGAAGAATTGCCCTTTCCGGTATAGGCAAATACGCTGAGGATATTTTCATTTCCGAAAAAATCGGTTACAACAAGCCTCGTCGGGAATTTTTCGATGCTTGTTTTTCAAGAATTGCGGGTTTTGAAAAAGAATATGCCATAATGATAGGCGACAGCTTAAGCTCTGACATTCTCGGCGGAATAGGCGCAGGAATTAAGACCTGTCTTTTCAATCCGCACGGCAGCGTTGCCAATGATAGAATCAAACCCGATTTTGAAGTAAGAGAGCTTTCAGAAATACCTAATCTTTTAAAGAGGTTATAACAAAATGTACTACGGATATAACATAAGCGAACGAACTGCGGCTCTTGCAAAACAGGCAGAAGCCGACTGTTCGGAGATTTTTAAAAAAATAGAAGAAAATGCACTTATCTGCTCGGCAAAAGTGCTTTCAGCTTTTCAGGAATGCCGAGTTTCTACCGCTGATTTTATAGAAATTACCGGCTACGGATACACCGACTCCGGCAGAGATAAGCTTGAAGAAATATATGCAAGGGTTTTCGGTGCCGAGGATGCTCTCGTCCGCCCGCAGCTTATGTCGGGAACACATGCCCTTGCGGTTACCCTTGGCGGTCTTCTTAAGCACGGGGATACCCTGCTCTACATTTCAGGCGAGCCTTATGATACCCTGAGGAGCGTTATAGGCACTTCGGGTGACAGCCGTAATTCCCTTATAAAATGCGGTGTAAAATATGAGGAAATCGACCTTATTGACAGCAATTTTGACCTTAAAAAAATCAAAGAAAGAGTGAGCCTTGGCGACGTTAAGGTTGCGGCAATTCAGCGAAGCCGCGGATATTCACAGCGAAAGAGCCTGACTATTGACAAGATAGCCGAAGCTATACGCGCGGTAAAGGAAGCCTGCCCCGACACCATAATAATGGTGGACAACTGTTACGGAGAGTTTACCGAGGACAGAGAGCCTACCGACGTCGGTGCAGACGTTTTCGTCGGTTCTATGATGAAAAACCTCGGCGCAGGCTTTGCTGTAAGCGGAGGTTACTGCGTCGGACGCCGTGACGTTATCGAGGACATTGCCGAAAGGCTTACCGCCCCTTGCGTGGGAAAAAGCCTCGGCGCGAATTTCAATCAGCTCGCCTCATTCTACAAGGGATTTTTTATGGCTCCCGCGGCAGTGGCATCAACACTGAAATCAATGTCGTTTGCGGCAAGACTTCTTGAGCTTGCAGGATTTTCCGACGTTTCACCGAGATACGACGAAAAACGCACCGATATAGTTCAAACGATGGACCTGCACTCTGCCGACAAGCTGATAAAATTCTGTAAGGGCATACAAATGGGTTCGCCCGTTGAGTCATACTGTATTCCCGAGCCGGGTGATATGCCGGGATATCCGCACCCCGAAATTATGGCGGCAGGTACGTTTATTACCGGAGCGACTAACGAGCTTTCCTGTGACGGACCGCTTTGCGAGCCATACACTGCTTACATGCAGGGGGGACTTACCTACGAATACGGCAAGCTCGGTGTTATGAGAGCCCTCGACGAAATGCTTGACTTGCACAAAGACGAAAGTGACTTTATATGAAGACCTGTTACATTGTAGGCGCGGGCGATTTTTACGGTGAATTTTCACCGAAACCCGAGGACCTCGTTATAGCCGCTGACGGAGGATATAACACTCTTTTGGAGCGCGGCATGCGCGCAGACCTCTTAATCGGCGATCTTGATTCAATAAAAGACCTTCCCGCAGGCATCGAACTAATACGCCACCCTATAGAAAAGGACGAAACGGATATGCACCTTGCCTATATCGAAGGGCGGCATCGCGGATATGAAAGATTTGAAATTTACGGTGGTGTCGGCGGAAGAGCCGACCACACATTTGCAAACTATTGTTTACTCTCTCTCATAAAGAGAAACGGTGGAAGCGCCAGACTTCACGGCAACGGCAATATTGCCTATATAATCAAAAATGAAGCTACACGGGTTGCCGGAAGCCCCCAAAAACACATATCTTTATTTGCTTTTGGCGGCATAGCTCGCGGAGTGTTTATCAAAGGGCTCTTCTACGAGCTTGAAAACGGAACGTTCACACCGGAATTTCCTCTCGGAGTCTCAAACCACTTTGTTGAGAATTGCGGATATATCGAGGTGCGCGACGGAGAGCTTCTCGTAATTCAGGAAATTTGAGCAAAAGTGTTGACAAGCCTCACATCTTGTGCTATAATCTTTGCGAACCGAACAGAATATACATCAGGGGTGCCATGCGCTGAGATGACGAAAGTCAAACCCTTTAACCTGATACGGATAATGCCGTCGTAGGAAGATAAGTTACAAGAGTAATCTGCCGCACGGATGATATGTCCTGTGCGGTATTTTATTTTTATCGGAGGTTCGAAATGAAATCTTCAAATCCTACCCGCTATCTCGTCGAAAGCGCGATGATGATTGCGCTTGCAACGGTACTCAGCATTTTCAAAATTGTAGAGATGCCCTACGGGGGCTCGGTCACGATGGCCTCTATGCTTCCCATGGTAATTCTCGCATACCGTCACGGAGTGAGGCGCGGACTCGGTGCAGGAGTGGTTTATGCAGCACTGCAGCAGCTTCTCGGTCTTAATGACCTCTCCTACGTTACGACCTGGCAATCCATTCTTGCTGTAATAATGCTCGATTACATAGTTGCATTTACAGCGGTCGGTCTTGGCGGAGCTTTCCGCAAATGCTCAAAAACACAAAGAGGCGCACTCGCGCTCGGCGCACTTTTAGTCACGGTGGTTAGATACACCTGCCACGTTATCTCAGGCGCAACGGTATGGGTGGGACTCTCGATTCCCGATTCGGCAGCTCTCCTTTATTCATTCGGATACAACGCTACCTATATGATTCCCGAAGCTATAATTCTTATCTCGGTTGCGTATTATCTTGGCGGTGTTATTGATTTTTCAAAACCCACACCGACACGTGCCGCTTTGGAAAATCATTATAACGGAGATGCCTCTCTGGCTCTGCTCGCGGGACTTTCGTTCTTGCTCGGCGGAGTGGTTGACGTTTGGCTTATTGCTCCCTGCCTTCAGAATGAAGAAACCGGTGAATTCTATTTTAAGGGGCTTTTAAATGCCGACTGGATTTCCGTCGGAATAGTCACAGCCCTCTCGATAATTCTCGGAATTGCACTGCTTTTCCTCTCGAAACGCAACAAAACAGAAAAATAACATTCAAAGCAACCGTTCAGTACCCGGACGGTTGCTTTTTCTTTAGTGAAAAGCACCAAACTTCATTGTGCACTATATACAATCTATAAATTTACTGTTGCGCACAAAGTAAGCTTTGTGTTATAATTATTTATATTAATTTGTTGGGAGAGCCATTATGAGAATCAAACGTGCTTTATCGGCACTGCTCTTAATACTGCTTATACTTCTTATATCTGCTTGCAGCGGTCATACGGATTGCGAGGATAACGACGCCGACGGAATATGCGACACCTGCGGTGAAACGCTGCTCGCGGAAGATGAAGACGGTGTCATTCTTGTCAAGAACGGCATAGCCCATTTTCAAGTTGTGCTTGCTAAAGATATCTCGAGTGAGCTTTTCGGAACGGTTAACTCGGCTATCAGAGGAATCTTGCGAAACAAGCACGACATAGTAGTTGAGATAGTGACCGAAGGAAGCGACAGGGATAAGGTCATACCTACGGAAATTCTTATCGGCGAGGTCAAATCACGCGGTGAGGAATATCTTGACGCAGGATACTCTCTTTGCGAAGATGATTACGTCATAAAGACGGTCGGCACAAAAATATTAATAAACGCAGGCTCTGCTGAAAAGCTCAAGTCTGCAGTAAAGGAATTTTCCGACACTGTGCTTGAAAGAGGAACTTCCGAAATAACGGCTATGAGAAAGGCCGATACCGTTATCAGCATAAAAAAAGACTATTCCGTAACGTCCGTAAAGCTTAACGGTGCGGATATGAAGGATTACACAATAGCCACCGACCTATCATCAGAGATATACTCAAGCGGTGCCGAGCTTCTTCAAAAGCTTTTTTTCTCAAAAACGGGATATTGGCTTAAGGTGACTGACATATCCGAAGCCGATGACAAGGCTATAATAATCCGACACGCATCCGCACCTGACGATGAAAGCAGCTTCAAAATACACGTTGACGGCTCTAAGCTGCTCGTGGAATGCGCGTATGACAGCGCTTTAGAGCTCGGAATAAAGAGCTTTGTGAAATCGGTAATCGAGAAAGCAGAGAATGAGCTGAATTTCAACAATACGGTCTACACCCGCGATATAACCGTGCTTTATTATGAGGATTTCGGAGCTGTCGGTGACGGCAAAACCAACGATTTCAAGGCGATGTACGACACCCACGTTCACGCGAACGAAAGCGGCCAAACAGTCAAGGGAACCCCGGGAGCGATTTACTACATCAAGGACACTACCCTCCCGTCTTCCTACAACACAGGCGTAACAGCTATACCCATAAGGACGAATACCGACTGGCAGGGGGCAAAAATCATAATCGACGACTCGGAAATAGCTTCATTTTCGGGCGGTCTGAACTACAGTCTTTCAAGCAAGCACATTTTTTCCATTCTTCCCGACACAGAGCACGTCGGCTTCAAATTTACCGATGAAAACGCAATTAAAGCCATCCTTGCTGACGGACTCAATCCGGATACCGAGCGAATCAATCTCAAGATTGATGGGTGGGACGGTCCCCTTATGATAATCCCGTATAACAACGGGCATAAGATTTTCAGACGGCGCGGATACGCTCAATATGCCGGAGAACCGATGCACGAGGTTATTGTTATTGAAGAGGACGGAAGCATCAGCGAAGAAACGCCTGTAATGTTCGAATACACAAACATAGACTACATAACGGTTTACAAGCTTGATCCCGACAGTGCGATAAGTGTAGGCAATGCAACCATTGAAACCATAGACACAAGAATAAACCACAATCTGCCGACGGCATCAGGCGCGTACAAATACACTACCGGATACAGAAAAAGAGGCATTTCGGTTACACGGTCCTACACTACGGTGCACAACGTAACTCACGTCGTATCGGGCGGATTTGACCTCAATGAGCGCTCTGCGGGCCTCGCAGGAGCTGCGGCTAACGGAATGTTTACAGCACAATACGCAAACCACGTAACCTTCAAAGATTGCGTTATTCCGGGAAGGCAATCTTACGGAGAAGACGGCACGTATTTGGGACACAGCTCTTACAATTTCAACGCTGTTTGTGTTAACAAAATCCTGCTCGAGCACTGCATTCAATCAAATTTCTGGGTAAAGGTCAATACCTTTATGGGAACGATGACTCCATCTGCGGAATACGTCGACGGAGCGATTCCCAGCATGAGCGTAGTGAGGATAAACGGTGAATCAATGCGGATGCACTGGGGTATCGGCGGAACGAATTACTGCAAAAATATGGAGTACGTCGACTCGAAGATTTCACGCTTCGACGCCCATGCAGGTCTTTACAACGGCAAAATCGTCAACACCGAAATCAATATGATTTCTATAACCGGCTACGGAGAGATGATACTCGAAAACGTAGACTGGTATCAACACAGCACTACGAATCCGCTTATATATTTTCGTGATGACTACGGATACCACTGGAACGGTGACGTAAAAATCAAGGACACGAGAGCTCATCTTTACGATTTCTCCGCAACAAAGCCTGTTTTCTATCTTGCAATGCACAGATACGAAAACTGGTATTGGGGCTACTCTACGGCGTTCCCGAATTTCACCGTAGACAACCTTGATATATACGGAACAAAGAGCCAATCACCCGTGGAAAGCGGCTTCGTTGCAAATCTTTTCTATTTCAGAAGCAACGCAAAGGGAATGCATCTTTCCGACAGCACCTCATCAAGCACCGTATATGCAATAACCGATGCGGACGGCGACGGATATATCGACGAGCCGCTTTACGACTCGAATCTCGACGGCAAAATCAATGAAGCTGACCGAATTGACGTTGACGGTGACGGCAAAATCGGAAACACGCGCCTGAAAATGTCAAGCTACAGTCATTGGTCGGAAAGCGCGAAAAGAAACGGAGCAACCCACCCGTCAAGCAAGACGAACGTAAACGTCATAAAGCCTCCGCAGTACGTAAAAATAATTAACAACGACGGAGTTGACGGCAAGGGCGGATACGTTTTCAAGATAGTTAACACGGCAAATCAAGGAATCTCCGACGGCGGTTGGCACCGAGATGCAAGCGCCCCCGACACGATGGGCGGATTCTTCGGCGGCACGAAATTCATTTACGATATCAACGGTCAGCAATACATTTTGAACGGTTCGAATCATCCCGAGCATTCGATAACCTTCAAGTTTATAGAAAATTACTTGAAATAATACTTCACACTCAAAAAGAGAGCAGTTCATTTTATGAACTGCTCTCTTTATTTTTGCCAAAAAAAGAAGCTGCCGATTGGGGCAGCAGCTTCTCTTTCTCACGTGTAGAGTTACTTATCAATAGTTAGGATATGCAATAAAAGGAGTATCCTCTTCTTTGTAACCAATGCTGGTTCTAAGGCAATCCGCGCTATCAAGCAACACTATTTCACATGTAGGATTTTCATACTTCATATGTGTTACCTCCGGTAAACATAAAAAGCATAACTGATTGTACTAACATTATATCACGCTTCAGAAAAAAAAGCAATACCTTTTTCAAAAATATTTACATTTTTTATTCTGCACCGTGCGTTGACAAAGGCGCCGCATGCGGTTTTCTTCTTGGCTTGCGTCTTTTCGCTCTTCTCTTCACGTTGCTGCGCTCAAGATTTTTCTTGAACTCCTCAATTTTTTCGGAATTTGCGACCTCAAAGGTGCATCTCGCTCTCCACGTTTCGTTGAAATTACGGTGAAGCTTTAAGGAATACAGCATTTTTCCGTCATTTTTGCAGCTGCAGAGATACGTATACCGCTGTCCTTTTGAATGAAGCATCTCCGGGTCTGTGTTTAACAGACGGTGACATATAGGACAAACCGGTTTCTTTACTATTTCGTCGTCGAGGAGCTCTTTTATAGTTACATATCCGTCCTCGCCCGCATCAGCATCGCCTATAACGGTGTCCTCGAGAATCTCTCCGCGCCTCAAATTATAGCTTTTAATCCCCTCAGCAACATCAAGCTTTTCTGCCACAAGAGCTGTAAAATAGGCATCGTTAAGAGCATCGTGTGCCGGAAGATTCTGCGGAATCTCAAAATATTCCATAGCGTATTCAAGCGAACGCTGCTTCGTTTCATCGTTTGTTTGCCTGTTAAAAATCAACTGTAAATCGTAGGTTGAATCGAGCCAGTCGGTCTGAATATCGTGAATTCGAAAATTCTCACGGAGCATAGGTATATCGTCGGGCCCCCACGTCAAAAAGGCAAAATTGCGACCGCACCATTTTTTAAATCTCTCTGCCGCTTCCGGAAGGGAGATACCGAGGTCAATCTGCTCTTGGGTAATACCCGTAAGCACCGACACGTGCTTATGAAGCTTTTTGAAATATTTAGGTTTAACTATCACCTGATACGAGCCGCACGGATTCATATTCTTATCCAGCTTTACCGCGCCTATCTGTATGACCTCTCCGCGAAGCCTGCGTGACAGACGCTTTTGAACGGCAAGCGCTTTTTCAGCATACGCCTGATTCCATTCGAGGTCCAAGGTTATGTAATACATCTATATATCCTTTAGTAGTCATTTTTATTCAAATCTTAACTATATAATTATAGCATTCGCATATATAAAAGTCAAGTGGCAAAATTTTAATTGACAATCACAAAAAACTGTTGTATAATATTATATTATGTACTAACTTGAAAGGGTCTGTTTCACATGGAAAACAAACGTATACCCGATATATTTGCTTCAAGAGTTTTCAGCGAGGACGTAATGAGGGAGAGACTCCCGAAGGACGTATACAAGTCGCTGATAAACACAATGGCTACGGGAAAGGAAATCGACGCAAGCATTGCCGACGTAGTTGCCGGCGCTATGAAGGACTGGGCTATCGAGCACGGTGCAACCCACTTCACGCACTGGTTTCAGCCCCTCACCGGTGTTACCGCAGAAAAGCACGATGCCTTTCTGACTCCCGTCGGTGGCGGCAAGGCTATTATGGAATTTTCAGGCAAGGAGCTCATAAAGGGTGAGCCCGATGCCTCCTCCTTCCCTTCGGGCGGTCTTCGCGCAACCTTCGAGGCAAGAGGATATACAGCTTGGGACCCCGCTTCTTATGCCTTTATAAAAGACGGCTCGCTTTACATACCAACGGCATTTTGTTCCTACACAGGTGAAGCGTTAGACACAAAAACTCCGCTTCTACGCTCTATGGACGCGATAAGCACCGAGGCTATACGTATTCTTAAGCTTTTCGGCGATAACACTACGAAAAGAGTTACTCCCACCGTCGGTGCAGAACAGGAATATTTCCTTATAGACGAGAAGGATTTCAAGGCAAGACGCGATCTTTTCTACTGCGGACGCACCCTTTTCGGCGCACCTGCTGTTAAAGGTCAGGAGCTTGAGGACCACTATTTCGGTGTTCTTCCCGAAAAGGTAAATGCCTTTATGAAGGATCTTGACGAGGAGCTGTGGCGTCTTGGTATCTCAGCAAAAACAAAGCACAATGAGGCAGCCCCCGCACAGCACGAGCTTGCTCCGATTTTCTCTACAACGAATATAGCCGTTGACCACAACCTTCTGACGATGGAGTATATGAAAAAGCTGGCTCCCAAATACGGAATGGCTTGTCTTCTTGCAGAAAAGCCGTTTATAGGAATTAACGGTTCGGGCAAGCACAACAACTGGTCGATAGGCACGGATAACGGCACAAATCTTCTGAAACCCGGAAAGACTCCTGCTGAAAACAAGCATTTTTTATTGATACTTGCCGCTGTTATAAAGGCTGTAGACGAGTATCAGGATCTGCTCCGTATTTCTGCAGCTACGGCAGGCAACGACTGCCGTCTTGGCGGTGACGAAGCTCCCCCTGCTATTATCTCGATATTCCTCGGTGACGAGCTTGAAACGATAATCGATTCGATAATTGAGGGCTCGGTATACTCTAAAAAAGACACCAAGTATATGTCGTTCGGTGTTCCCTCTGTTCCGTCGATAAGACGCGACACAACCGACAGAAACAGAACTTCTCCTTTTGCCTTCACCGGTAACAAATTCGAGTTCAGAATGGTTGGCTCGTCACAGAACATTGCCCTTTCGAATATAGTTCTTAATACGGCTGTTGCTAACTCGTTCTCTGAATTTGCGGACAGGCTTGAGGGCTCGGAAAACTTTGACGAGGAGCTCTCAAAGCTTCTTGCAGAAACCTTTAAAAAGCACAGAAGAATTCTTTTTGCCGGAAACTCCTACTCTCTTGAATGGGAAAAGGAAGCCCGCGAAAGAGGTCTTTCCAACTTCAAAACCTCGCCCGAGGCGTACGAGCATTTCACAGACGATAAAAACATAGCTCTCTTCAAAAAATTCGGCGTTATGAGCGAAGTTGAAATGCGCTCGCGCCGCGAGATATTCTTTGAAAATTACAGAAAAATCAAGAATATCGAAGCAAGGACCATGCTCGAGATGACAATTCGTGATATAATCCCCGCTGTTTCTAAATACGTCGGTGAGCTTTCCGAGGGTGTCGTCGCAAAATGCAATGCCGTAAAAAACGCCAACGTAAGAGCGGAAACCGAGATTATAGAAAAGCTCTCCGAGCTTCTTTCAAAAACCTACGATGCATACACATCGCTTGAAAAGGCAGAGAAAAAGGCTGTGAGCAAAACCTGCGACGAGGAGGCGGCATTCTTCTATAAGGATACCGTAGAGGCAAAAATGCTCGCGCTTCGCAAGGTTGTTGACGAAATGGAGATTCTCACAGCGCGTGAGGCTTGGCCCATGCCGACTTACGGTGATATTACGTTCAGAATATAATTTGCAAGGGGCTGGCGCATTTGGGCGCAATCGAAAATGACGAAAATCAAACAAAAATTCGTTTTTTTGACAAATGAGCTAAAATATATGATCTAAGGTTGAAATTCTGCGAATTTCTCCATCAAATTTTAGTCATTTTCTATCTC
>JAZLAO010000114.1:0-11388 GCA_045613205.1 Eubacteriales bacterium
AAATCCGAAATATATACTTTCTAAAAAGGATAAGAACGGCTAAGGCGAACCTTCAAGGAGGAGAAATATGGCGAGAATTCCAAAATGTCCGCATTGCCGCGGAACAAATATTCTTATATCCTACGAAAAGGAAGAAGAGGCAAATTTCCTTGCCGTATTTTTCGGAATTTTCTATATTTTATGGTTTCTTGTAAGATGTGTGATAGGGGTTATCGTTTTCTGCTTCTATGACGCGTGGCGCGCGATTATAGAGAAAAAGAGAGGCAAAGGACACCTCTTCGTATGCAAAAGATTTTTCCGCGGAAGCAAAAAGTCCTACTACTGCCAGGATTGCAAAATGCACTTTAAAGAATGAATAAAAAGCTCTGCGTTGACCGCTGAAATCGGTTGAAGCAGAGCTTTTTAATGAATGGATAATAACGAAATGCGCGGAGCGCATAAAATCCGTAGGGACGGCACCTAGACGTCCTACAAAAAACTAATATCAGCTCGTGATTTTGCAATTTCGAAAATTTTTCGTTAGCGAAGCTATTGACAATAAATATATTTTTGATAAAATTATATCAGCACTGTATAGCGCAAATTGTAACGAGGTGACGAGATGTTAAACTTTAATCTTGATTTATCAAAAAGAGGCGGCAAAATCAAGCCGATGAATGCGGTAAACAACGGCCCAACGGGCGGCGGTGTTCGCCAGCAGAAATCAAATTTCGACGCGTATCGTGAGCTTGAAATTCCATACGCGAGAAATCACGACGCGTCCTTCTATCAGCCTTACGGTGGAGAGCATATTGTCGACGTGCATAGAATATTCAAGGATTTTTCAGCTGATGAAAACGACCCTGCATCCTACATTTTTGAGCCCACCGACCTTTACGTCGCGAACACTCTTAGCGCAGGTGCGCAGATTTTCTACCGTCTTGGCGCATCGATAGAGCACGAATATAAATACGGAACCAGAGTCCCCACCGATATGGCAAAGTGGGCAAGAATCTGCGAGCATATAATCCGCCACTATAACGAGGGCTGGGCTGACGGCTTCGAATACGGAATAGAGTATTGGGAAATCTGGAACGAGCCCGATTGCATAAATCCTGACGGCTCAAATCCCTGCTGGCAGGGCACGAATGAAGAGCTCATAGAGTTCTACGGAATCGTGGCAAAGCATCTTAAGTCCTGCTTCCCGAATCTTAAAATAGGCGGACCCGCGTTTTGTGGCGGCGGCCCCGTAGGCTTCAGACGCGATTTCCTTGAAGCCGCGGCAAAAAACAACGTCCCGCTTGACTTTTATTCATACCACTGGTATGGCTCGGAGCCGTTAAAGATTGGCGGAAAAAGAAGAGCAATGATTCAGGAGATAAACGAATCGCGCGCGGCGCTTGACGAGCTCGGGTTCAAGAATACCGAAATGATACTCGACGAGTGGAATTACGTCAAGGGTTGGGTTTCCGAGGACTTCGCGTATTCCAAAAAGGTTATGAAAAACCTCAAGGGCTCGGCATTCGTGTCGGCATCTATGCTTACAGCGCAGAAATCGTCTCTTGATATGCTTATGTATTACGACATGCGCCCCTCGGCTTACTGCGGTCCGTTTGAGCTTGATACCTACCGCAAGCTGAAGCCGTACTATTCGTTCGTGGCGTTCAGAAACCTCAGAAGGCTCGGCACCGAGATACCGCTCGATACCGACGGAGATATTTACGCCTGCGCCGCAACGGACGGAGAAAAGTACGGAATCGTCCTTACCCATTATAATGATAATGATGATTGCGAGCCTGTTGAAATCAAGCTTTCAATGACCGGACTTTCGGGCAAAAAGACGGCAACCTGCTACGTGCTTGACGAAAGCCTTGACCTTGAGCCGACGCGCTCCGAAATCTTCACGGCTGACGAGTTTGCCATATACCTTAAAATGCCGAATTTCACTACGGTATATATAGAAATTTGCTAAAATACGGTTAGTTTGTTTTTTTAAATTAGATGCGAGGACCGACTCTTGTTTTCGAGCTTGAGGCGGTCCTCGCGTCTTCATCTCTGCTACTTCGCGTCTTCATCTCTGCTACTTCGAGCCTTCCCCTTGAGGGGAAGGTGCTGAACGAAGTGAAGCGGATGAGGTGGAACGTTATCTACTTTCGCTTTTTGTTAGTTTCACTTCTCCCCCACCTCATCCGTCGCTAATCGCGCCACCTGTCTCGCTGCGGCTCGGTCACACTCGGGGTCTGACAGTCCCCCGGACTGTCATTCAATACCCTCACGCCGCTTCGCTACCTCGAGGGGAAGGCTCAATAGAAGATTCTCGTTGCTCAAGAATAGCTGAAGAGAGTTGAACTCACAAGTCTTGCGGCGTCAAATTTTAGCGTCTTTCGTCGCACCGACTCTTGTAAAGTTATGCTGAGCGAGGAAACGGCGATACAAAAAGAGCATAAAAAGGAAGAAATTTGTAGAATTTCAACCTTAAAAAACCACAAAGCATAAAATTAGAGCGAAGAAACCGTATTTTTAACGGAATCTTCGCTCTTTTTGGGTTATGCCTAAATGAAGCAGCCCCTATAATTATTTATCATTTATTATTTTATTAAGTCTTTCCATTGTTTCCTTCGTCGGTGTCGGAAGATGACCGAGGGGGAAGGGAATTCCGAGCGAGTCGTACTTCACTTGGCATATCTTTTTGAAGGGTAAAAGCTCGACCTTGTCGACGGTGACGTGCGAGTCGGCAATTTCTTTTAATCTGAGAATGTTATCCTCGTCGTCGTTCAGCGTCGGTATTATCACCTGACGGAGAGTCGTTTTGATTTTTTTCTCCTCAAGGTAGTCGAGGAAACTTAACACGGGGGCAAGGTGACAGCCTGCGTAGCGAAGATATTTGTCCTCGGTCGTGTACTTTATGTCAAGCAGGACTCTGTCGGTCACCGAAAGAAGCGCTTTTACAGAGTCGTTCATAATACTTCCCGAGGTGTCAAGGCAGGTGTTGATACCCTCGTTTTTGCAAAGCGTGAAAAGCTCGCGCGCAAAGTCGGGCTGCAGTATAGGCTCACCGCCCGAGAGGGTTATACCCCCATCCGTGCCGAAATATTCGCGGCACCGTGTCACTTTTTCGAGGACTTCATCGGGGGTATAAAGCTCACCGCCCGAGACGCTTTGGGTGTCGGGATTGTGGCAGCAGCCGCACCTGAGGTTGCAGCCCTGCATAAACACTACGAATCTGACACCCGGTCCGTCAACCGTTCCCATTGACTGAAAGGAATGAACTCTTCCGTAAAGTTTTCTTTCCGTCATACAGTTTCGTGGAAGGTACGGCTTATGACCTCGCGCTGCTGCTCGCGTGAGAGCTTTGCAAAGTTTACAGCGTATCCTGATACTCTTATCGTAAGATTGGGATATGCCTCGGGGTTTTCATAGGCACGCATAAGCGTTTCTCTGTTCATCACGTTTACGTTAATGTGATGCGCGCCCTTCTTGAAATATCCGTCAAGGATTGAAACGAGATTTGAAATTCTTTCCTCCTCACATCTTCCGAGCGCCTCGGGAGTTATCGAGAAGGTGTTTGAAATTCCGTCGCGGCAATCGTCATAGGATATTTTTGCAACCGAGTTGAGCGATGCCAGCGCACCGTTTGACTCGCGGTTGTGCATCGGGTTTGCACCGGGTGCGAACGGAGCTTGAGCAGCTCTGCCATCGGGAGTCGCGCCCGTGTTCTTTCCGTACATAACGTTTGAGGTTATCGTAAGGACGGAGAGGGTGTGTATTGCGCCTCTGTAGGTCGGAGTTTTGCGAAGCTCGGTTATAACCTTGTGGGTTATATCCTTTGCTATTACGTCGACTCTGTCGTCGTCGTTTCCAAATTTGGGGAAGTCACCAACCGTGTCAAAATCTACGATATATCCGTCCTCATTCTTTATCGGGCGGACCTTTGCGTATTTAATAGCCGAAAGCGAGTCGACTGTTACCGAAAGACCCGCGACGCCAAACGCCATAAAGCGCTCGACCTCGGTGTCGTGAAGCGCCATTTGTATCTTTTCATATGCGTACTTATCGTGCATATAGTGAATGACGTTCATCGTGTTGACGTAAAGGTGGCAGAGCCACTCGTTGTATATATTAAATCTTTCGGTTACCTCGTCAATATTAAGCGAGTCACCCTCAAGCACAGGCATCTGCGGGCCGATATGCATACCGCTCGTGGTGTCGTAGCCGCCGTTTATCGCTATAAGGAGAAGCTTTGCAAGGTTTGCGCGCGCTCCGAAGAACTGCATCTGTTTGCCGACCTTCATTGCCGAAACACAGCATGCGATAGCGTAATCGTCACCGTAAATTTTGCGCATAAGGTCGTCGCTCTCATACTGTATGGAGTCGGTATCTGCCGAAACCTTTGCACAGAATTTTTTAAAGTTTTCGGGGAGCGCGGTCGACCAGAGCACCGTGAGGTTCGGCTCGGGGGACGGACCGAGAGTATAGAGGGTGTTGAGCATACGGAAGGTGTTTTTCGTGACGAGAGTTCTTCCGTCCTCACCCATACCGCCAAGAGCCTCGGTTATCCACATCGGGTCACCGCCGAAAAGCTCGTTGTATTCGGGTGTGCGGAGGTGGCGAGCCATGCGGAGCTTCATTACAAAGTCGTCCATAAGCTCCTGCGCGCCCTCTTCCGTAAGAGTTCCGTTTTTAATGTCTCTTTCAATATATATATCGAAGAAGGTTGATACGCGTCCGAGCGACATTGCCGCGCCGTTCTGCTCCTTTATAGATGCAAGATATGCAAAATAGGTCCATTGAATAGCCTCTTTTGCACACTTTGCGGGCTCTGAGATATCATATCCGTACATTGCCGCCATTTCCTTGAGGTAGCCGAGGAATGAAATCTGCCTGAACAGCTCTTCGTTAAGACGGATAAGCTCGGTATCGAAATTTGCATTGGCAAGGGCGGCCTTGTCCTTTTTCTTTTCTTCAATAAGCTTATCAACACCGTATAGAGCGACTCTGCGGTAGTCACCGATAATGCGTCCTCTGCCGTATGCATCGGGAAGACCGGTTATAACGTGGCACTTGCGCGCCGCGCGCATCTCGTCGGTATAAGCGCGGAAAACACCGTCGTTGTGCGTCGTGCGGTATCTGAACTCCTCTTCAATTTTGCGGCTGAGCTTGTAGCCGTAAGCTTCGCACGCCTGGCGCGCCATTCTTATTCCGCCAAAGGGGTTTACACCGCGCTTTAGGGGGCGATTGGTCTGAAGACCGACGATAAGCTCGCGCTCCTTATCAAGATAGCCGGGTGAATAGCTCGTAAGAGAGGAAACAGTGTCGGTGTCTATATCAAGAACTCCGCCAAACTGCCTCTCAAGGTCGAACATTGCCTGAAGCTTTTTCATAAGGGTCTTCGTTCTTTCGGTAGCACCCGAAAGGAATTTCGAATCCCCCGTGTATTCCTTATAATTTTTCTGTATGAAATCACGGACGTTGATTTCGTCCTGCCATACACCTGCGGTAAAACCGCTCCAATTTGCGTGCGTCATAAAAATCTCCTTTTTGGTATTTTTGACTCACCGATTTGATAAAACAAAAAGGGCAAGTCAGCTTTTAAACTGATTTGCCCAGACGGTCGGCATAAAAACTTCTACATTCCCCCGCGGTACACCGCGATTTCCGTCAGTTATGTAAAAGCTGTACCTTAATTATACATTAGTTTTTCCCGTTTGTCAATCTAATTTTCAAATTTATTGCTGAAATTAGGCGTTTGGTAATCCTCGCCGTAAACGACGCCCGTCATAGTGGAAAGCGGGGCTTTTTCGGGCAGAAGCTCGTCAAGAGTTGTTCTCTCAAGGTCCTCGCTGTCGTAGTAGGTCAGTGCCATATTGTCGAATGCGAAGGAATATCTGTCGAACATCTTGTAAGAGGGGTTATCAACGGTTGTGTCGTTTGCGTCCTCTCTTGTGGCGTTTCCAAAGTTGATTCTCAGCTGGTGGAAGTGATTGTAGCTTGCGCCCTCGGTTTCCTCAATTTCGGGCAGGGCTGCCAAGTACTCACCGTTTATATAAACGTGAGGGATAACGGTAGTTTTGCCGTCAACGTTCGTTATCTCGAAAACGTAGGTTATATGGTCGAATACTAAAACCTCGCCCGAAAGCTTTGCCGAGGTGTCTGCAGAACCTTTCGGATTGATTCGCCATTCACCGCCCGTTTTACGAATCTCAAGTTGAGTTGCGCTCTTCAAATCCCAATTGGGATTTGAGTATGGGGTAAGTGGGGCAGATGAAGCTTCGTCTGTTTTTGAGGATAAGAACATCGGGGTGAATCTAAGAAATCCGTCGGTTGACTTTGCGGGGAATGCAAGGTCGCGGCTTTCGTATTCGGCAGTGCCCGTCTTTCTTTCAAATTCCGCGTCGTCCTTAGCCGTGACGTATGCCGTCTTGCCGTCTTTTACGTAGGTGTAAGCATAGGCGTCAGCACCGAAATCGAAGTCGAGAGTAAGATACCTGACGTTTTTAAGGTCGGTTTTTTCGCTGTAAGCGTTATGCGCTCTCCAGGCAAGCTCTGCCTCGCGCTCCATGTGAAGATAAGCTTCAACGGTTGTGTCACCGCCCAGTGCTGCTGTCAATCTGTTTGCGCTGTTATAATGAATACGCACGTAGGAGGAATTAACGTAGGTCACCCTTATGTGAGTGGATTTAGCCATGTTGTTATGCGCGAATCCGAGGGAGGATGCTCCCGAACCACCCTTGTCACCGTTCAAAACGTGGGAATTTCCGTATCTGCCCGTGCTGCAATCATCGGTTACGGCAATATTCTTTTTCTGCAAGCTATATGTGTTGCCGTTCTTAACGTACCATGCTTCGCTTTCGGTGGAGAGAGTAAAGCTGCCGCCGTTCATAAGCTCGACCGTGAAGCTCTCAACACCGCTAGGGATAGTGACGTTCGAAAGGTTTCTTCCGCTGACGGTTATTACGTCGCCCGTCTTAAGGATTGAAATCCTCTCCAGAGCCTTGCCGATAAGGGTGTGTTTTTCGTCGTTTATTTTAACGTAGTTTTTGTTTGCATCGGGAGTTCTGTAATTTGCGTCATAAACAACTATCCCCGAGGTGTCGTTATAAAGAGGTGTTTCTGCATCTATTATAGCCTTGAGAGCAGCTGCCTTTTCGCCTTTTGCGTTGTAGGTGTAACCAACGAAATTCTTATACGAAATACCGCAGCCCGCATTAAAGTCACCCTGGTCCTTTGCTTTTCCTATAAAGAAACGGGTAAAGGAGCATTTGCCGGTTAATTCCTTCGTTGTTTCGGCAACGAAATTGCCGTTAGCGTATGCGCTGGTCGTGATAGACGAGAGTGCGCCCTCGGTTTTGTTTATCTGACAGATAAAAGTAAGGTGGTCGTATACGCCCTTCTTTGCGGAAAGCTTTGCCTCCTCGGAGACGTTTACCTTTGATGAGCTGCTGCCGAGATAATAGTGACCGTCACCGCCGTCGAAAACGTAGAATCCTGTAAGGGTGACATCCTTATTTGAAACGTTATCCATATAACTGATTGCAAATTTCATGCCCTCGGTGTGATAGGTGCCGTTTATGCCGTCGGGGCTTATATCTAAATCAATCGTAATATAATCAAATTTAGTAAAATCGTTTTCCTTGGCGTAGCCCTTACCAAACGGCCAGTGAATGACGTTTGCCGTCAAGACGCTGTCAGGGACGTCGGTTGTGTTTATGCCGTCGCCGATATAGCTTTCCCCGTTATCCGAGTCCTTTAGGTTCGATATCACGGTAAAAATTATAACACCGATAACCAATGCGGCTGCGAGAATCATTAAGGCAGTCACTAAGATTTTTTTCATGTTTTTTCTCCCAACGTGATTGATAATTTTAATTATTTACCGCTTTTCAGGCTTCCTCAGACGGCTTTTTTTTGAAAAGCTCGAGATAGTTTCTGTAAAAGGTCGTATAGTCGTCAAATCCGCATGCTTCAGCGGCTTCGGTCGGCTTTTTGCCCTTTCTTATAAGCTTCTGAGAGGCGAGCAGTCGCTTTTCGGTTATGTATTTCTTCGGGCTTTTGAAAAGCTCGCGCTTGAAGAGTCTGAAAAGATAGCTGTCGGTCACGAATACCGCCCCGGCAACCTCGGAGATGTCCTTTATCGTAAAGAGGTTTTTTTCGATGTATCCGAGCGCCTGCGAAAGTATCGGACTCAGGACGGAAAAGCGTTTGTTCTCACCGTCTTCCGCCAGCGAAAGGTTGTATATAATTTCTTGGATTAAAAGCTTTGCGATGTCACAAAAATCGGTTTCGCTGAAGTTTTCGGCATAGAAGCTGAATTTTTTAAAAATTTCGTCTATTACTCCGCCGCGCTCAAGATTTATAACGTCCAGCCACTCGGGCAGGGCGCGCATATCGATTCCGAGCCGCTTGTGGTCAAAAAGAATATTGTGCCTCTCGTAATCGGTTTGCGAATCCATTCGTATAAAATGATATTTCGACGGGCGGGTAATTATTAGGTCGCCCGGGCGGAGCTTGTATTTTTTGTCCTCAACCACGTAGGTCGCATCGCCTCTCTCAAAATAAATAATCTCATATAGGTTGTGCGAGTGCCCCGAAAAGCGCGAGAGTGAGGGGCTTTTTATAAGCGTTAAGTAGTATTTTAAGGTGTCGTCTATTTGCACCAGTGTTTCCTTTGCCATAAAATTCCCCCCTTTCTTAAATACATTTTATCATACAAGTTCACAAAATGCAATCCTTTTGTGCAGTTTTTGATATTCACTATTCAAAAAATATATTGTACAATCTATGTGAAGTTCATTTTATTACAAAATAAAAGGAGAATAGCACAATGAAAAAACTGAACGTAGCTATTATCGGTCAGGGCAGAAGCGGAAGAAATATCCACGGCACGAGATATTTTATGACCGACGCAAACACCCTCTATAATGTAAAGTACGTAGTTGAAGCTGACGCGTATCGCAGAGAGGTTGCGGAGCAGGAATATGCCGGCTGTAAGGCTGTGGCGACCTATCAGGAGCTTTTCGGCATTACGGATATCGACCTCGTCGTAAACGCGAGCTATTCCGAGATGCACTATCCCATAACGCTCGACCTTATCGAGCACGGCTTCAACGTTCTCGTTGAAAAGCCCCTCGGCCGCACGAAGCTCGAGTGCGAAAGACTTATAAAGACAGCAGAGGAAAAGGGAGTCGTGCTTGCGGTGTTCCAGCAGTCCTTCCTTGCTCCTTATTATATATTCGCAAAGGAGCTTGCCGACAGCGGAAAGCTCGGTGATATTAAAGAGGTAACTATCAGATTTAACGGTTTTGCAAGACGCTGGGATTGGCAGACGCTTCTTAAAAAGTGCGCGGGCGGTCTTTACAACACCGGCCCTCACCCCGTAGGCTTAGGTCTTGGATTCCTCGACTTCGATAAAAATACCGAGGTTGTTTATTCAAAGCTCGACAGAGGTCTTACGAGCGGTGACGGCGACGATTTTGCAAAGGTTATTTTGACAGCGCCCGAAAAGCCCGTCGTGGATATTGAGGTTTCATCACTTGACGCTTATTCTCCCTTTAATATTAAAATTCAGGGAAGCTGCGGCACGTTCAAGTGCAATACTGAAAAGTATGAAATGACCTACATAGTCGACGGTGAAAACCCCGAAAAGCCTGTTATTGAAACCTTCCTTGAGGGTGCTGACAGAAAGCCCGTATATTGCTCTGAGGACCTTAAAAAGCACGTCGAGGAGGGAAGCTTTGGCGGTACTGCCTTTGATGCGGGCACGCAAAGACTCTACGAGCAGCTTTACTACAAGATTACCGAGGGCAAGCCTATGACCGTAACGCCCGAGATGGCTGCCGAGGTTATCAAGGTTATCGCGGAGGTACACGCGAAAAATCCTCTTTCTCTTAAATTTTAACACGAGGTAAAAGATATGAAAAGAATTGCCATACTTGGCTGCGAAAATTCGCACGCAAACAAATTCCTTGCGGAGATAAAGGAAAATCCCGCATATTCCGATTACGAGGTGGTCGGCGTTTACTCAAACGAGCCCGAGGCGGCAAAAAAGCTCGGTGACGAGTTCGGAGTTGCCATACTCCCCTCATACGATGCGGCTGTCGGCAAGGTTGACGGTATAATCATCACCGCCCGCGACGGCAAGTATCATTACGAGTACGCGAAGCCTTACATTGCAAGCGGTATTCCGATGTTTATTGATAAGCCCATTACGGCGGATGCCGACGAGGCTGTCGAGTTTATGAGAGCTTTACGCGCGAGCGGTGTAAAATTCTGCGGCGGCTCGTCACTTTGCCAGGCTGACGAGATAATCGCCCTCCGCGAGTGCGTGAAAAACGAAACCGACGGAAAGACTATGGGAGGCATTGTAAGAGCTCCCCTTCATTCCGCAAGCGAGCACAGCGGCATTTTCTTCTATGCTCCGCATCTTGTTGAAATGGTATGTTCGGTTTACGGAAGATTTCCGAAGTCCGTCAAGGCGTATAGCGTTGAGGACCAAAAAACCGTTATTTTCAGATATGAAAAATACGATATCGTCGGTATATTCACTGAGAACAGCTATAAGTATTTTGCTGCAAGATTTTCCGAGGGCGGCTCGCAGGGCGGCGTAGTTGAGGGCTCTCCTGTTTGGTTTAAACGCGAGTTCACGGAATTTGACGAGCTTATGCGAGGCGGCGAGCAGATGCTTGGATATGAAGAGTTTATCTCCTCCGTTTTCGTTATCGACGCTATTAAGAAATCGCTCGAGAGCGGCGAGGAAGTCGCTGTAGCGAAATATAAGGTATAAGGTGTAGTTATGTCAAAACCAATTTTATCGGCGTTTGCCGACGAATATAAGACCGACTTTGACGGTCAGCTTGAGGGGCTTTCGAATTTCGGTATAGATTATATCGAGCTTCGTTTCGTGGACGGAAAGAACGTTGCCACCCTCACCGACGATGAGGTAAAGACGGTCAAAAAGAAGCTTTCGGAGAAGAATATCCGTGTCAGCGCGATAGGCTCTCCGCTCGGAAAAATTAACACGGCTGACGATATGGATGCCGAAATGGCAAAGGCCGAGCGCGTATTTAAGACCGCGTGCGAGCTTGAAGCAAAAAACATCAGAATGTTCTCGTTTTATCTTGACGAAAACAAGAGTGAAGCAGAAAACAAGGCTATCGTATTTTCTTCGCTTGAGCGAATGGTGAAGCTCGCTTCCAAGTACGGAGTAACTCTCTGCCACGAAAACGAGGCTAAGATTTACGGTGAGAGCCCCGAGGCGTGCCGCGAAATTCTCGATTACTTCGGCGGTGAGCTTAAGTGCGTGTTCGATATGGGCAACTTCGTTCTTGATAATTACAAGCCCTATCCCGATGCCTACGAGCTTCTCAAGGAATATATCGAGTATTTTCACATCAAGGATTCGCTTTCTGCCGG
>JAZLAO010000115.1:0-27468 GCA_045613205.1 Eubacteriales bacterium
TCGAACCCTCGTGTGGTGTTATCCACAAACTGATTTCGAGTCAGCCCCGTTATGACCGCTTCGATACCTCTGCGTATAAAAAACATATTAAATTTTACGGAATTTTGATAGAAAACTGTCTACTAACCTCCCGAAAATCCTCGCTCCAAATTCCAAAAAAGCAAGGATTTTCAAGGGTTTATATGAATCGAATAGGGACGAAACCGAGTTTCTTTCGAGTCAGCCCCGTTATGACCGCTTCGATACCTCTGCATAGATATGATGCAACAGCGTGCATCATATCTATGCAGAGACCTGTGAGAAGTGGCTCAAGAGCGCAGCTCTTGAATCCGCTTCGCATATCCCACCCGAAGATCGACAAGCTCGCTTGTCAGGCGTAGGGTGCGGATATATTCGCCATGGGCGAAATACCTCTTTATGATGCTTACTGTATACATTTTTAATTCAGGCTGTCATTTTGAACGACAGCCTATACATTATATCATAGAAGATTTCAAATTGCAATAGTGAATTTAAAAATCCCAAAACTTTTTTTGAAAAATCTCAAAACTTTATTTTCTGAGCATCTAAAATAACAAAATCCACCTTTTCATATTCCGACAAAAAAGCAACCGAACAAAAATATTTTTTTCCGCTGATTATAAGTTTTTCCGTCTTTGCAATCTCACCGCTTTGGAGTGCTGTTTCACCCGGAATAAATGCTGAAAGATTTCTTGCCTTGAACAAAGCTTCCTTTTGCGTCCATTTTTCTACAAGGTATTCTTCCCTGCTTTCTTTTGCAAGCACTGAGAATTCCGCATATTCGGCATCGGTGAGTATACGTTTTGCAAAGCTTTCGGATTTTGGCGCGAATATCGGCTCTATATCAATACCGCAGGATGTATCGGATATCACCACAGCTGCCAAACCTTTGGAGTGCGAGAGTGAAAAATCGAATCCCTTAGCCGTCCATCTTCCGTTTTCGCCTTTTTTAAATTCAACATCGTTCATGCTGATACCGCGCGACTCTAAAAGCGCATGCTCCAAAAGACGCCATGCGAAATACTTTTCTCTCTTTACACATTCGTTTGGCGTGTTCAATATTTCCCCGTATCTTTCAGCGGGATAAACCGGTGTTACATTCATATGCTCGGTTACTTCCGCAACAAAGACACAGACTGTTGATTTGTCCGACAAATTACTCATATTAGAACCTTTATTTCAGCTTTAACCCATCGAAAAATGCCTTTCCGACAACCGCGCCGAGCTCGACGTAGTTATGGTTCATCGGGTCATAGGTTATGGGTTTAAGAAGCGCGGGATCTACCTTGCCGTCCTTATTAAGCACTCGCTCGTCGGCTGAAACATTCACTATTTCACCTACAAGGCGGCAGGTTTCGGCATCATAGCTTTTGAGCTTGCACTCAACGCACATACACAGCTCATCAATGACGGGCGCGTCTACAAACTCGCTTTTGGAGATGTGAAAGCCGCAAACAGAAAGCTTGTCCGAAACTTCGTTGCCCGAAGCTATTCCAAGGTAGTCGCACTCTACGACGTGCGAGCTATCCGCCATGCTGACAGTGAATGCTCCGCGCGCAAGGATATTTTCGGTTGTTTTATGCTCCGGACTTACACATATCGTGATTTCATTTTCCTCGCTTATTCCGCCCCATGCGGCATTCATGGCATTGGGCACACCGTCCTTGCCGTAAGCTGCGATTATAAAAACCGGCATTGGAAAAAGCAAAGCTTTTGCTCCGAAATTCTTTCTCATTTTATTTGCCCACCTTCAACTTGTTTTCAATTAAGCTTATATAGTAAGGCAATGCAGTTTCGAAATTCACACCGTAAAAACGGTGATTTTCGTCGCGCATTGTTTCTTTCATACACTCAAGAGTGAAATCCACCGCTACAGCAAGAGAATCCTCAACCGTGAGTCCTCGCATCATTGCTCCAAGCGCGCTTGATGCATATATATCTCCTGTTCCGTGGAAGGACACCGGTAACTTTTCGTTAAAGTAGCTATAATATGAATCCTTTTCGCTATCGTAATAGTATACACCGATTTTATCGGGCTCGAGGCTGATTCCTGTAAGAGCGGCTTTAGGACAGCCGAGCCCTGTAAGCTTTTTGAGAAGGTCCTTAATGTACTGCTCGTCATAATCCGGATTATACGGAATGCCAAGCATAAATGCTGCCTCAGTTATATTCGGAACGACTATATCGGCACGGGCGCAAAGCTTTGCCATAGCCTTAGCAAATTCCTCGCTAAATCCCTTATAAAGAATGCCGTTATCCGCCATTACAGGATCAATAAGTACAACAGTTCCCTCTTTCTTGAAATCTTCTATAAATTTCTCGACAAGCGCAAGCTGCTCAAAAGAACCGAGATAACCGGTGTACACAGCATCAAAATCAATCTCAAGCTCTTTGAATGTATCGGCGATAGGCTGAATTTCGGCGGTAAGGTCGCAGAAGGTGTATTTTGAAAACATCGTGTGCGTGGAAAGCACCGCGGTAGGCAAAACGCCTGCCTCCACTCCCGCAGCTGAGATTATGGGAAGCGCCACGGTGAGCGAGCACTTACCAACGCAGGAAATGTCCTGAATAGTCATAATTCTTTTCATTTTATATGTATCCTTTCGAATTAAAATTCCTTAATATCTGCTCCTACACGAAGAAGCTTTGAAACAATCTGACCGTATCCTCTTTTTATTATTTCGGAGTTTTCTATAACGCTCTCGCCTTGTGCTGAAAGAGCGCACATAAGAAGCGCAACGCCACCGCGAAGATCGGGAGAGGTTGCGTTTGCTGAACGGATTTTTGATTTCATTATCTCTGCATATCCGTCACCGCGCAAAACTCGCACTCCAAATTTTGAAAGCTCATCAAGATAACCGAATCGGTTATGCCACACCCCCTCGGTGATTCTACCGCCACTCGAGGCAGCAAGCAGAGCCGCCGTCTGCGGTTGGAGGTCGGTCGGAAACGCAGGATACGGTGCAGTAACTATATCAGCGTAATTTGTGGGCTGTCCTTCGGGTAGGATAGTGGATTCGGATGATTTAATTTTAGCGCCCGCCTTTTCAAGCGCTGTTATAAACGAATCAAGATGTCCGTTATCTGCACCGACGACTTTAATACGCGAATCCGTCATAAGAGAGAGCGCAATGTATGTGCCCGCCTCAATCATATCGGGAATTATTTTGGCATATGCGTCTTTTATGACTTTGCCGCAAATCTCAATATACTCAGACTCCACAGTAATATCCGCGCCACCGCTTTTCAAAAAATCTATAAGTGAAATTACGTGCGGCTCCCGCGCATAGCTGTAAATCCGACTTCGCCCATCTGCCGACGCTGCCAAGAGAATGGCATTTACTGTAGCTCCTACAGATATATTTTTAAAGTGCACGTTGCCGCCGTGAAGCTCCTTGGCAGACAGAACGTCTCCGGAGAGTGTTGCCCCCAGAGTCTGTGCAGCGTAAATATGCATATCAATAGGTCTTGAGTCAAAATTACAGCCGCCAAAATGCTGAATTTCAGCCCGTCCAAAGCGCGAAAGACATGCGCCTATCAAATAAGATGAAGCTCTGATTTTCGAAGTGAGCTCGTCGCTTGGGGTTTTATAGACTAAATTTCTCGTGTCGATTCTCACCAATCCCGTGGAACGCTCTATCACTGCGCCAAAATCGGATAAAATGCGAAGCGCTACGTCAACGTCTCTTATTTCGGGAAGATTATCAATTACCGAGACACCATTTATGGTAATACAGGAAAAAATGATAGGCAAAGCCGCATTTTTCGAGCCGTCTATAAATATTTCACCGGAAAGCTTTTTGCCACCGTTTATTACAAAACTTCCCATATCTTCACTCCCACACACTAAATAAGACACGCAGAGCGGTCTTACCTGTATGTTATGCTAAGTGAAGATAGTTTGTCACATACACCGACACGGCGCTGTATGCCGCCGCACCGTTTTTATCCCAACGTTTGAGGTGCCTGGTATTTGAAGAGTCAAATGCACGGAAAATTATAGAGCTATGATATTTTTGGGAATATTTATGCCATGAATTTATATCCGCACGCGCCCTTTCCGATAAACCCTCCAAGCAGCCAAGGTAAGCGCCGTAATCTACTCTTCTGAGGTCTCCAAGCATATACTCAAGCACTGAAAGTCCAACCGAGTAACGAAGAAAATGCGAGTCTGACTCAAGCGAAGCAAGATACGCTATAAAATTCGCATCGGTCTCACTGACTGCACCGCACGAGTGTCCAAGCTCGTGTAAGACGGTGAAAGGTATTGTATAGGTTGGGGCATTAACGTTAATATTAATCTCGGCCGTCGGAAATGAGTATATCGCCAATGAGCCCGTATAACTTACAAGTCTCGAAGATATAAGAGGCTTGGGTTTTGGGAGCTTACCTGCTGCGAGCCCGTGTTTTTCGCTTGCCGCTATAAAAGCCTGTGCAGCCTTGTCACTTATATTGTCAAAAGTTGGCTCGTCAGTTATAAATTCCGACTCGGTGTTTACCGCTTCTTTAAGCGTGTTTGCTGCACTAATCAAGTCTACTTCAGACACAGGCTGAGCGTACTTCAAAAAAATCGACGGCGCCCTATATGAAATTCCAAGTGTGAGTATATATAACGATACGAACAGTGACAAAACCGATAAAACTCTATAAAATCGTCGAGTACAGTCAGCTTTGCCGCGAGCTATATATTTCAAAGCGAGAAATATAAAAAGCGGTGATAATAAAACTAAAATCTCAAAAACAGAAAAAGGTGCAATTGACGTAATATCTGACAAAATCGTCCTTATTTTTGAGCAGATTTGAGTGTTTATCATTTTGCCCGCTTCATTTGAGCTGATAGAAATTACAAAAAGAAGGAGCGAAACAAAAAAAACACAACTGAATACGCCTGCAGTTCCCCGTATATACTTCATCATATCCTCGCGTGGATTTTTTATTTATTATTCCACAGAGGCGGGGTCATAAACAAATTTCTGAATATTTCTTCTTTACAGGTCCGACAAGCACCGCGTACATAAGTGCAGAAAGAGTTGCAAAAAGAATCGTATACAAAGCCGTAACCAGCAGAGGTGACAAAACGCGAAGAAGCAGGAAGCACACAGCAGTAAGTCCGAAAGCAAAAATCATCTGCCCAAACATAACAATGAAAACAGAGAGCGATTGCTTTATAACGTGGAGGTCGTTTTCAAAATCAAATTTTGGAAATGCCACGTTTATAACGAGCCCGAACATCGCTGAAAATACGTTTGCAAAAAGCGGGGTGAGCACGTAGAAAATCCAATATTCCATAGGCGCTGACGTCGCTATTATGAAAAGCACGGAGGTCAAAAGTGTTGGCGGTGTTACTATTATAATCTGAGGTAAAACCTTAGAAAAAAGCAAATCCCTATCCCTTATAGGCATTGTTTTGGGTATCCAGATACATTTCCCCTCCAGCGATAGTGCGGAAGCAGACATCGTATTAAGAGAGGATAAGCATACTATCGCCATTATCATAATTGCTGACGCGCCCACTGCCGAAATTCCAAACTCGGGGAGTACTAGGGAGAACAGCATGCCCATACTCTCTCTTTTTACCGCGGCAATAATTCCGGCAGCTACCAAAAAGACAAGCCCCAGTGCCGAATTGAGCATATAAGCCGACGACGAGAAAAATCTTTTAAGCTCTTTTTCTGTTAATGCGCGCAATACGCTTTTTGATTTGATATATCCGCCCTTATATTCAGCTTTTTTAACACTGTAATTATCGGTAACAATTTTTATATAGCTTCTTGAGATAATGTAATACGTTAGCGCACCGATAACCAGGGATAAAGCAATAATAATTAAGAGATTTAACGGCTTCATAAGGCAACTCGCACCGAGATGGTACATAAACGGCATCTCTGATGCGGGAACAAATCCGCTTTGTGAAAGCTTTTCTATATAAGCATTGAAATTAAGCATCAAATATTCGTATCCGATGAAATATACCGCGAGAAACAACAGTGATATAGCTACGGTTATAAAGCTGTTTTTCTTTACTCTGCGCGATATAAGGGCAACGAGGTATCCGACACCCGAAGCGAGTGATGTTGGTATAAGCGGAAGAAAAACCGAAACTATAAGCGCGCCCACGACGCCTACTGCATCGTGAGAATATATAGCGTAAACCACGATGCACGGAAGCATCACTATGAGTTCCTCGATATAGTTGTAGATAAGAACGACTGCGATTCTTGACGCTACGATATCACGAGGCTTTATCGGCATTGACAAAAGAAGATTGTTATCCTTGCATTCATACAGCTCACTTTTTGTTTCAAATATGCTGAATATAAAGCTGATAAAAAGGGTTATAAGCATAAAAAATGCAAAATACAGCCATGATGCACCTATCGATATGAGCGTTTTTCCAAGCATAACTGCAATTGTTGACGAGAAAAAGAGAAAAAAGCCTATAACGTATGCGTAAAGCAATGAAAATCCGAGAATTTTCAGTTTTGACGCCTTCTTCACTTCTCCGTTTTTGCTTTTACCGAGAACAGTGCCAATGAGTGAGCGAAGTCGGTTCTTGACGAGTATTTTTATCATTCCCCGTCCTCCAACTCGAGAAAGACCTCTTCAAGCGAGTCGTCGCCCTTGACCTCATCCATAGAGCCGAATGCGACAAGCTTCCCCTTCTTAATTATCGCAACCTTGTCGCAAAGCTTTTCCGCCACGTCAAGAACGTGAGTGGAAAAGAATATAGCACCGCCACACTCACAGTGCTTATGCATAAGCTCCTTTAACCGATGCGACGCCTTGGGGTCAAGACCTACAAAAGGTTCATCCATTATTATGAGCTTCGGAGAATGAAGCCATGCCGCAATGATAGCAAGCTTCTGCTTCATTCCGTGAGAATACGAGCCTATCGGAGAAGCAAGGTCCTTCGTAATCTCAAACAGGTCTGCGTACTCCTTGATAAGACGGTTTCGACGCTCTGCACTCACTCCGTACACATCGGCAACAAATGCAAGATGTTTTTCTCCCGTGAGAAAGTCGTAAAGGTCGGGATTGTCGGGAATGTACGCTGTTATACGCTTTACTTCAAGAGGCATTTCTTTTACAGACATTCCGTCGATTAATATTTCTCCCTCTTCGAACGAGAGGATGCCTATACACGCTTTAAGCGTGGTAGTCTTGCCTGCTCCGTTGTGACCTATAAAGCCACATATTTCTCCACTCGTTATATTAAGATTCAAAGAATCGACGGCACGCTTTTCTCCGTACATCTTCGTAAAATCGCGTATTTTAAGCATTCGACTTTCTCCGTAAAATATTTTAGTATAGTATATCACTGCCCGCTCCAAAAGTCAATATAATGCGCGTAAAATAGTAATTAAAACACATAGAAATAACACAAATCTCTCTTGACTTTTTTGTTTATATTTGTTATAATATATTGGCTGTTAAAAAAATCACCGTTTCGGGATGTAGCGCAGTTGGTAGCGCGCTTGCTTTGGGTGAGCGAATAAAAACAACTGAGTGTTGTTTTTACGATGCGAAGTCCGCAAAACAAGGAGTCAAATTTGATGGGCTGTGCCCGTCATAGTTGACGACTATGTGACCGGACTGGGCGAACAAAGCTGTTTATAACTAAGAATATTGTACATTTAATACTTCGGGATGTAGCGCAGTTGGTAGCGCGCTTGCTTTGGGAGCAAGATGTCGCAGGTTCGAATCCTGTCATTCCGACCAAAAATCGCGGTTTTGACCGCACGAAAGCCGCAAAGTTAATTGCTTTGCGGCTTTTAATATTTTTTATTGCAGGAGGACATATGACACGACAGGAATTTTTAAAGAATTATTGGCAGTATTATTTGATGCTTGAAAAGCAATTTGTTAATACGCTACAGTATGTTGATTTGGATAATAATAATTTTACTACTTTTTCAAATCAATATGCCAACTTACTACAGGCAATAGGTTCTGAATTGGATTCTTTTTTTAAGGTTTACTGTTCTTATAACCCCGATGATTACAAATTTATTACCGACTACGCAACTTTTGTACTGTCCGATTTTCCATCTATAGTCACTCAAGAAGTCGAGATTATCAATTATGACATAACTATAAAACCTTTTGATGGTTGGGATGCGGCTCGAGCAAAACAATCATTGTCATGGTGGGAGTCTTTCGATAAAATCAAACATAGCAGAACATCCAACAAGAGCGATGCATCATTAGAAAAAGTACTCAATGCTCTCGGAGGACTTTTTATCATAGAAATGAAATACCTGCAAAAAATAGTGGCAGGATTAGATGCTGAACTCGATATTCCGAATGAACTTTCAGCTTTATTCGAACTGAAGAATTGGACATACAACTATATTCCTGCCAAGCAAGTTTATTTTCCTACGAAGGATGGCAATATAATTTTAGGTGGACAGGTAGTAGCTGAATAGTTGCTTTTTTATTTGCCTACTGCACCGCAAATTTTGAGTGGCGACCGTTTGTGGTCGCCCATTTTGCTATGTCTGTCTTACTTTTTCTTTCTGGCTGCGATTTTGGCCTTTATCGTTTTTATCATCTCGGCAAGCTTTTCCTCGCATTCTTCTCGTGTCTTGGCATATACCTAAAACGCTTTTTATCATTGACAAACGTACATGCGTCGAATGTCGTATATAATTCGTTGACGAGATTAATTAAATGTGGTATAATTAGTTGTTAAAATTTAAGAACTATCACGAGGATGCGTATGTGGATTAATCAAAATGCTGATTTATATAACAGAAAAACAGATCAATATATTGTTGCTTATTTAGATATCTTGGGTGTAACATCAAAGATAAAAGAAGCAGAAGACGATATGACTTCTATGAACAAACTACACAATCTATACACCTTTTCCATCAATCTTACCCGAGAAACTGCCATTAAGGGAAACAAAGATATCGAGTTTAAAATTTTCTCCGACAATATAATAATTGCTAAAAAGTTAACTCAAGAAACACTAAAAGATGATATTTATTGTCTTTTATCTTGTGTTGGACATTTTCAAGAATCAGCTGCAAGCGATAGTGTGGGGTGGTTGCTTCGTGGTGGGATCACAATAGGAGAATTGTTTATTGATGATGTTATGGTTTGGGGCAATGCCTTGCTTCGTTCCTACGAGTTAGAAGATAAGATAGCAATATATCCTAGAGTCATTATAGACAAAAATGTAATAGATATGATTTCCGAATCAGATCGAGCCTACGGTTTTATTAGGATCGATAATGATGGCTTTGCTTTCTTAAATTATCTTAACAACTGTCATTTTGTCGGTCAAATGTTGATGAACGGCTTTGAAATTATGAAGAAAGAAGTCGGTTCTCATCCTAACGATAGAGTTTTGCAAAAATTAATCTGGCACAAAAACTTTATCAATGCTGAACTTGATAGAAAGAACGAAAAGAAAGATGACAAATATCGGTTGATTCTTGATCTATAAATTCATTACCCCGTTGCTTCAATATGGAACAACGGGGGAAATTGTCTTATTAGTTCAACATCTCATACATAATCTTTGCCCCGAGTTTAAAGGCATACTCGAAAATGGCAGCTTCAGCAAGGCTAATATACTCGCTCCAGCAATCATCAAACTTTTCGAAGATTTCTTTTTGCTCGTCCGTCATTGTTTTAAGTAGGTCATCATGATGCTGTGCCATATATTCCATAAGCTGCTTCATTTCGGGAGAGTTGTTTCTGCTATCATCTTGCGGTACGATATTGCCGTGCCATAGTTCGTTTATTACGTTCATTTTTATTACCTCCGTTAGCACAACACAATACCACACCACTTTCGTAAAGTCCAGACCTTAGGGGAAAATAAACTAAATTTTACTACACGTTGTAGTGTTATAATGTTTGTATATAGACTGATTGAATTATAGCGAAGGTTTTAAAATGTGCAATAAAAAAGAAGATGTCAAAATAATATGCGTTGAGTGTGGGACAGAGTTTGTATTTACTGTTGGTGAACAAATATATTTTGAGCAAAACAATTTATGTTTTCCTAAACGTTGCAAAGCATGTCGAAAGATTAAAAAAGAACAAAAAAACAAATAGAGAATGAAAAGTGGCAAGCGCAAGAAAAGATAAAAATTAAAACTGCATTGGAGCAATCGAACTATAATAATCTTACAAAATCCGAATTGACCCTTTTGAATCCGAGAGAAACATTATATGTTATCGGGAATGGCTTTGATATAATGCACGGTGTTCCGTCAAGATATAGTGATTTTCGAGATTCTATAGGCAAAAACAATAATTTGCGGTGGCAGTTGGAAACTTATTTGAAATCGGACAGTCTCTGGAATGATTTTGAAGAAGCTCTTGCTCATATAAACGGAAGTGCCATGTTGGGCACTGTGGATATGTGGTTAGATAATTTTGATGCCTATGACGAAGATGCTCAAGCTGCAGATTTCTTTGCTGCAATCGACATAGCAACAAGTCCGGCTACGGAAATTGCACAAACGCTACCAATTCGTTTCAGAAAATGGGTTGAGACTTTAAAGCCAACAAAAGAACCTGTTTGGTTAGATGTATTCAAACCGGAATCGAAATATCTGAACTTTAATTATACAGAGTTTTTAGAAACTATATATAACATTCCCTCACAAGTAATTACATATATACACGGGTGCAGAAAAAACAAAAAACAAGAACTGATTCTTGGGCATGCTCCTGATGCAAACGAATTCGATGATTGGACACCTGCACTCCCCATTCCTAATTATAAATCCCAAAGAAAAGCATATATGATAGATTCTGCGCTAGAGGTTGCATCGAGAGCTTTAATAGACTATGATGAGTCGACTACTAAAGACACACGTACCATAATAAAAAATCACTGTTCTTTTTTCTCGAATTTGACTGATATAAAGAACATCGTTGTTATCGGACACTCTCTTTCCGTGGTTGATTCTCCTTACTTCAAGGAGATAATAGATAGAAATAACAATACTGCAAACTGGTTCATTTCTTGGTACAGTTCTCGTGACTTAGAAAATATAAGAGATTTTGCAAACGATATGAATCTTAGAACTTCGCAAATTAGCCTTATTATCTAAAATTCTCAAATTAGAATCAAAAAAGAGAAAATCTTGATACTACAATGTTGAATACTTGGATGAATACTATAACTAAAACAACTTAACCAAGGAGCTACTATGTTCGATGTTAATAATCCTGCTGAAAATATAAATGTACTAGTGGAGTACTTAAAAAGTATCGAAACAGACGATTTTGTGTACCGGGGTCAGATTGCAGACTATGATTCTTTGCTACCGTCATTTTATCGAAAAAAGACCTCACCGATTCGTGTTAACGAGGAGACTTCCGAAATATTATTTCAATATGATAAAAACAATCACTTCCTAAGCTATGACGCCAAAAATGATTCCAAACCAAACAAAGCTAAGCGCGTAACAATGAATGAATTGATGAAAAATTTCGGTAAATCCTTAGGTAATGTTTTGGCTCAACAATATGGAATAAATTCGGAATGCCTTGATATAACATCGGATATTGACGTCGCTGCTTTTTTTGCCACACATACATGGCCGCATTACGATAAAGTACACACTTCGGAGCGATTAGGTGTAATATATAGAATTCCGTGTTCACCATACAAGCCTTTGCAACATGCAGGGATTGAACTTGATTTATCGGCAGTATATCTGGCAAATGATAATAGTAGAATTCCTCTGTTATTTAGCAGCTTTCAATATCAGCATACTGAAACAGAATTTCAAAAATTCCTTGAAACATACAAACTAAGATTGTGTTGTACAATTTCAAAACCGTTAATATGCAGTTATGAGCATACTAAATACATCTTTAAATCGTACTTCAACAAAAAGTATCGTGACATTGATATCGAATCCTTATATTCGACCACACGTATAAGCAGACAAAAAGGAGGCTTTATCATTCCTTCGTTTGTTTTCGACTCTTATGTCCCATCCAACTTAGAAGAAACCGAAACCCATAACATTAAAGTATATTCACCTTCTTTTGTAATACATAAGGAAAAAGTTGTCATTGAGGATATTTTAGCTTTTCCACGCATTGAAAAATATTATTTTTATCACGATAGCAACATTAAATCTACACTGTCAAGAGAGTATTTATGGCCATCAAAAGAAGAGGACTATTTCTACAATTTATTATACAACTGGTGTTCTGATGGGTGCAAAAACTATTTGAATGAATTAAATATTAAAATCGATGACATGGAAAACGGTATTATAGATAAGGGTTATTACAATTCATAGCTTTCATATTTTTTAATTGTTTTGTGATACATTGCATGCAAATCTATTGACAAATCACATATTTTGTGATACAATAAGTATACTAATAACGGAGGTGATATTATGGCTAATACAACAACCGTGCATACCAGAATGGATACTACGCTCAAAGAGAATGTTGAAGTTATATTGGCTCAGCTTGGTCTTACCTCGTCTGATGCAATAAAGCTTTTTTATAAGCAGATCGAGCTTAACGGAGGTTTGCCTTTTGAGCTTAAAGTTCCAGATAAGATTCTTGCGGAAAAGAAGCTTATGGAAGAACTTGCGCTTGGAGAGAAATCCGGAGAGGAGCAAGGCTGGCTTGATCTCGCTGCAAGCAAAGCTCGTCTTGGATTATAATTCTTTATGAGTTACAAACTTCGTATTTCTGCACAGGCTCAGAACGATATTGAATCTATATACAATTACGTTTTGAAGGACGGAATCACAATTGCCAAGAAACAAGCTGATTTGATATATTCTTCTCTCGAAAATCTTGAGCTCTTTCCTGAAATGGGAGCGAACCTCTCAACTTACACTATAGAGAAGAACGACTATAAGTTTCTTTCCATCAAGAAGACCTATATCGCATTTTACAAAATCGTTGGTGATGAGGTGCGAGTAGTTCGTGTATTCAGAGGCGAACAGGACTATCTTCGTCAGCTTGGTATCAACTGACTTTCGCGAGTGCTTATTCTTTGAATACTGCGACGCAATTTTTGCGTTTTGATATTATTGAATTAAGCATTTTCAAAGTTTATGGTGTATTAAAGAAAAAAACAAAGCTCGACACTGGTTGAATCGTTAGATTTCCTTGTGTACTAGCTTTAGAATATTTAGGTTGGAAAACGGTCTTGACCACAGTTTTGACCATCTACAGATTTGGACTACGTGGAAACAGTGCTTACAAGAGCATCCGAAAGCATCCTTTTCGGACAAAAAAGCATCAAAAACGGCTCAAAATCACTTAAAAAAATCGGTGGAGAGTTGTTTGGGAGCAAGATGTCGCAGGTTCGAATCCTGTCATTCCGACCAAAAAGAGCCTTTGAGGCTCTTTTTTCTTTTTTGAGTAACGATAGGGGTAGATTTAACGCGCTGTGCTCGTCATAGTTGACGACTATGTGACCGGACTAGGCGGACAAAGCTGTTTATAACTAAGAATATTGTACATTTAATACTTCGGGATGTAGCGCAGTTGGTAGCGCGCTTGCTTTGAAAGCAAGATGTCGCAGGTTCAAATCCTGTGTCCCTTCGTATGTCGCTGCACTTCTCCTGCGCATCTCGGCTCGTTCAGCTCGTACTCTGGGGACTTCGCTTCAAAAAAACAGTTCTCAACTTTTTTTCCAGCTCACATTCCGACCAAAAAACAGCCGAAAACAATTCTTTTTAGACTTGTTTTCGGCTTATATAGGATTTTACATTGCTTTTTATCAAGCTTTTCAAAATACCGTTTCTTTGATTACTGCAATGCTGATATTGAGGTTTGAGAGAAAGCGGTGAGCGTGAGCCCACCGCTTTTGTTGGTTGAATTTTTTATTTACCCTTTTTCGCTTGTATTGACAATGCTTTCGCTAAAATTACTCGGTCTGTAATTCACAAGATCTTCGGTCATAGCTCTTACTCTGAAGGAAACAACGTTAGAGGGTGCTCCCGTGGAGAGCTTGGCAACCTGCCTTTCTGTTGTTCTTCCGTCAGCCAATACACATTCTACTATGTAATATGTAGCCCCGTCAACTGCACTCCATGATAGCATTCCGTTTTCAATTTTTACGTTGGAAGGTGTTGCAAGTGCTGTTCTGTTGTCAACGCAAGTATATGTCGACCATTCGCTATCAAGATAACCGTTTGTCACGCCTTGCTCGGATACAACGCACATCACACGAAGCACGTCACCGTTATTAAGCACAAGTGAGAGATTACCGTCAAGCTCAACTCGCACAGGCGTACCGCCGTTGATCGTGTAAAGGTAATGAGATACGTTTTCGGTGCCAGCCGTCCAACTTATCTTACAGGTGGTAGTGTCATATTCCCCAAATACGGGTGCTGCAACCTTAATGCCGTCGAAGGTTACCCAATCGCTCCATTCACTCGCAAGCCAATATCCCGATGCGGGTATTCTAACCCTTACCTTCGTTCCGGCAGAGGGCACGTAGAAGCGAGCGTAGCCTGCTTCGGATGCTATGGTGATATCTACGGGATTTCCGTTCTCATCTATTGCTTCATACTCGTAGTGATCGTTATTCCAACCATCAAGGCTTTCGGGAGTTACAACGCCGTAGTATTCACCGTACAGCTCCTTATATTCGATGGTAGGCTTCTCGATTTGTGTATAAACGGCAACACTATATGCCCAACGGGTCGCCTGACATTCTCCGTCCTCGTAGTCGGTACCAATAAGTCTTATAGATACAGCGAAATTTCGGTTTCCGGCTTCAAGCTTCGTAGCATCAACGGGAATAGTGTAAGAGCTTTCATAATCGGAAACGTATTTTTCCATCAGACCGTCAACACTCTGACCCGCCTTGATCAGCTGTATATATTCATTAAACCAAGCCGTCTCGTCGATATCGAATTCGTGCTTGCTTTCGTCGATATAAAGCACCTTGCCATCTACCTCGACCTTGTAAACATAACCAATCGCGTAAGGCGCTCCTATACCTGTCCAGTGGTCACGCTCGTTAAAGAGAGTCAAAGTGAGATTTCCGTTGGAGTAGCTTACGTTTTCCATCTCTACCCAATGATTGGTAAGCTCTCTGTCGAGATTGATAGATTGATTATCTACCTTGCCATCACAAAGTCCGTTACCGTCCATCGCATCATACTTGTAGTCGATCTCGATATCCAAACCACCTATTCCGTAGGTAAGAGCATCTTCAAGCACAACATAGTAGGTTTTTCCCACCTTGAAGAGAGTGTCTGTATTTGCGCCGTCATATTCAAACTCGTAGAAATACTTGCCTTTTGCATTTTCTGCTTCCCAATAAGCTCTGTCGCGGTTGTTGTCTGCACGGTTTTCAAGATACCAAAGCGCGTAATCAAGCGGACGGCGCTGTTCTTCAAGCGCTGACATCTGTTGATGTATCGACCACATCAGATCATCATTTCCGTAGGCGGCGTTGAATTCATTCTGAAGCACGTCGATCTGCGCGTTCAAGTCATCAATTGCCGTAGGATTGTCAAGAAGATACAGCACGTCGCTTGCTACCCATCTTGCGCTTTCCTCCTTGTAGAGCTTTAGAACAAAGCTGTCAATTGCAGGGTAATTTTCATCACCGTTGCTGAGTTGGAAGTAATAAACCGCATCGTTTACAAAGGTATATACGCCTGCTTCCTGATACCACGGAGTACCAAGATAGTTTATCCAAGCGCTTTCTTCAATGTACTTTCCTTGCGTGTATTCGGTATCCTTGTAATACACGCGAACGCTGTAGGAGTTTCCGCACAAAATGCCTTCGGAAATTGTGGCTGTTCCGTTATAGCTTGTATCGGTATATACCACTTCATCATCCTTGAGTATTTCAAGCTTGATATACTCTGCGGTATTGCTATTCAAGGTTGTGTTTACCTTGATTGCGCCGTAGTATCCGTCTTTTTCGGAATTATAAAGAAGCGTTCCGCTTACTTCACCGACTGTAATGGCTTCGGAAGTGCGTACCGTCTGTTCAAACAAAATGTGGGCAGTTACACCGTTGCCGTCGTGGAGATCGGCATACAGATAAACTGTGATCCAATAGGTCGTATTTTCCACAAGTCCTGTTGCGCTCACGGAATTGTTGCCAATGGCAAGGCTTTGATTTGCTATGATATTATATCCGTCATATACGGCAATACCAAGCCAACCGCCGCTCAGATTCAAGAGACCGCTTGCATCGGCTACATTAAGCGTTGCAGAGCAACTATTCATTGTAAGAGATGTGGGGTTGAAATCGGATATTGTAGGATTCTCGGCATTATAAGGCAGACCGATGCTTACGGTATCGTTATTGTTCATAAATTCGTCCGTACCGTCTGCGTTGATATAGGTATCTGCAATATATTCGATATCCGTAACGGTGTAAGTCTTTTCACTGTATGTGCCGCTCGGAATCGTTACAGCCACGTAAATACAGTTATAACGCTGTCCGTTATCCTCGATAAAGAAAGATGAAAGACCGCCACCAACCTGATATTTCGTTCCGTTCAGCTTCAAGGAAAGGATCGTGTGCTGATTCGGATTGTTGAGCCAAATCTGAATATAAACGGTTTCGCCGGCTCTTGAATAAATCTCATAGTCGGATTCTGTCGGGAAGTTAGCATTAAAATGATTATTGCTGTCTGCAAAATATTCTTCAAGTGCTGTTCCGAACTGACGATAACTTCCTGCACGCATCATTCTGTACGACATCATCATCGGACGAACAGCGAACGCGCCAGGCAATCCGTCTGCCTGAGAAGGTTCGTTATTAGATGCGAATATACCGAGATATGTAGGCGCACCTGTAGGTGTAGGAGTGCCTGCTGTGTAAGTCTTGGAAGCACTATAATCACCGTCGGTGTAGTTCGTTCCGTCGCCAACTGCCTTTACAACGATGCTCTGACCGTCGGTGAGCTGTACAGAAGTTGTTGTTATAGGTGTTTCAGCACCACCGTTAATCTTGTAAACATAGCTGCTTGCGTTTGCTACTGCTGTCCAGCTTGCAAGACCTGTGTTTGAAATCGTTACGTTAGGCGTGCCGAGCTTTGTCGGTTGAGGCGCAGGCGTGCCTGCTGTGTAAGTCTTGGAAGCACTATAATCACCGTCGGTGTAGTTCGTTCCGTCGCCAACTGCCTTTACAACGATGCTTTGACCGTCGGTAAGCTGCACAGAGGTTGCCGTTGTCGGAGTTTCCGCACCACCGTTAATCTTGTAAACATAGCTGCTTGCGTTTGATACTGCCGTCCAGCTTGCGAGACCTTCTGATGAAATCGTAACGTTAGGAGTGTCAAGCTTTGTAGGCTGAGGCGCCGGTGTAGCTGCTGTGAAGGTTACGCTATTACTCCAATCACTCGTGGAATATGCATTACCATCGCCAACAGCGCGAACTTTGAGCGTCTGTCCGTCCGTTAAGGTTTTACTTGTAACGGAGTTTTCAACGTAAGATAAATTTCCATCAAGGCTGATTTCAAATTTATCCGCATTTGAGTCTGCCTCCCAAGTTGCAACATTATCGGTCAATGTAACAACGGGGGTGGACAGCTTTTTTGGTGTTGTTGTAGGTGAATCATCATCACAAGAGGTTAAGCCTACAAGTGCAGATAATGCCATACACACCACAAGCAGAATAGAAAGTATTTTGCTTTTCATAATGTACCTCCTGACATCATTTTTATTTATAACAAAAAACCATCGGACAGACGAGCGCAAAAAGCCCATTGTCAGATGGTTTGATTGTTTTTATTAAATTGCGTACGAAAATGAGGCGAGCTACAGAACGCGCCTGTCTGTCTGTTTGTCTGTCTGTCTGTCTGTCTGTCTGTCTGTCTGTCTGTCTGTCTGTCTAACAGATTATACTTGACCTTTGACATACTGTCAACCCCTTTTCGTAAATTTATTCATGATAATTATATCATATATTTACGGATAAATCAAGGTATTTAATTCATTTGCAAGGATTCGTGTAAGTCATGATAGAATTTGCGAGCCGGACACCTTGCGAAAAAGCTTTTTACTCGCTTTATTTTTTATCAAACAGCTCTCTTCGTTCGGTTGAATGGCGCATCATAGCTCTCATTCCGTCTACGTCATCGGTTTCAAGCATGGTTTTGAGGTCACTGAATTTTTCTATAAACAAATTCATTTGATTCAAAAGCACATCCTTATTTTCAATGAACAGCTCACTCCACATAAGATCGTTAATACGTGCGATTCTGGTAAGATCACGGAAAGAATCACCGGTGAACTTCTCCATATTTTTCTTGTCGTTGCAGGTCATTAGAGTGATAGCGATACAGTGCGTAAGCTGCGAAAGGAATCCAATCATTTCATCGTGTTCTTCGGGGGAAAGAGTTGTCACGTTGGAAAAACCAAGAAGTTTGCCGAGCTCGACGCATGTCTGCACCGCCTCGGGAGTGTTTTTTTCAGTGGGGGTTACAATGTAGTTTGCACCGATAAACATTCTCTCCGTACTGTTTTCAACACCTGATACTTCACGACCTGCCATTGGATGAGCAGCAACAAATTCAACGTCCGGACGGAGCATATTTTGTATTTGATATACGATGCTTCTCTTGATTCCCGTTACGTCTGTGATTAGTGCTCCGCTCTTCAGGAGCTTTTGATTTTTTTCAATCCATTCCACGAACACGTGGGGATATAGAGCAAATATAACAATGTCGGCTTCACCAATGATTTTTTCGTCAAGCTCGGTAGAGCCCTCGTCTATGATGTTTTCTTTAATCGCATAGTCAATTGAGCTTTGCTCCAATGTGATTGCGCTGATATGAAATCCAAATCGCTTGAGTCCTCTTGCATAACTTCCGCCAAGAAGACCCAATCCTACAATCAGGATTTTTTTACTTGTGTCAACTATCATAATAATTCCACCTTTGCACCAAGTCCTTCGATAACCTTAAAAAAATCGGGATAGCTTTTTCTCACCGCCTCAGCACCGTCAATCGCACCGCCCGTCTTTGAAAGAATAACGGACAAGGCCATCACAATGCGGTGGTCGTTGTGGCCGTCAAGCACCTTACTGCTATACTTGAGCTCTTGCTTTGGAACAATAACGGTATTGTTACCCAAAATCAGCCCGCCGCCAAGCTTGGAAAGCTCTTCGTGCATAGCGGCTACGCGGTCGCTTTCTTTTGCTTTTAGTCTATCTGTTCCCGTAAAGGTGGCTCCGTTTTTGAGTGCGGACAATGCAAACAGAACAGGTCCGAGATCCGGGCAATCGGAAATATCAAGTGTTGGAGTGCCGTTAGATATCCTATCAAAATATGAGGCGTACACCTTATCCCCTTGAAAGCTGTCGGGATTTAAATTATTAATCTTAATTTCAGAGCCGAGATGATTAAAGGCATCAAGAAACGCAGCATTGGAGTAATCGCCTTCAATTCTGCCCGAAAATGCGCGCATTTTTGATGTTTTTATCTCGATTTTATATTCCGATGTAAACGCTACGCATGCACCGAACGAGCTGAGCGCTGAGATTGTTAAATCTACATATGCTCTGCTTTCAAAGGGCGGGAGTATCTCAATGGATGAATCTTCGCCCAAATACACGAGCGCCAGAATCAATCCGGTTATAAACTGACTGCTTACATCACCACGTATCTTGTAGTTTCCTGATTTAAGATTTCCGCACAGAGTAACTGAGCTTTTGTTTTTTTGAAACACAAATCCGTTGACTTTACAAAGTTCCTCGTAAACACCGAGCGGTCTCTCAAAAAGGCGTTCGCTGCCGCAGAGAGTAACCACACTGCCAAGGCACAGAGCAAGAGGAATAAAAAAGCGAAGCGTACTGCCGCTTTCTCTGCATTCCAAGACGGGATTTGCGACTTGCATAAATTTTTCAGGGTCGATAACTACGGTATCGTCATTTGCCGATATATTGGCACCCAACGATTTCAAACAGTCTATGCTCGCAAGTATATCCTCGCTAAAGTCAATGCCTGAAAACTTGCATTTCTGTCCCGACAGTGCCGAGCATATCAGGTATCTGTGCGCCATGCTTTTGGACGGCGGCGCATTTGTTGTTCCGTGAAGACTGCACGGTTTAAAGGATGCTATCATTTATTTCCCCTCGGCTAAAAAATCTATTGCTTCAAGATATCCGTCCGTTCCGTGTCCGGTAATCGTGTTCACACAGGCAAGGCGGATATAGCTGACTTGACGAAAGTCCTCCCGCTGCTCCAGCTTTGATATGTGCACCTCCACTGTAGGTATACACACTGATTTTACGGCATCCAGAATTGCGATGCTTGTATGAGTATAAGCTCCGGGATTTATAACTATACCGTCAGCGTTTCCGTATGCCCACTGAATCTTATCTACAAGGTCTCCCTCGTGATTGGACTGGAAGAGTTCGACTTCAATACCTTTTTTTTGACAGTGATGTTGTATTTTAGCCACAAGGTCGGCATACGTTTCCTTACCGTAGTGGTCAGGCTCCCGTATTCCGAGCATATTAAGATTCGGTCCGTTAATTACAAGGATTTTCACAGTATCAGCTCCATTCGTTTTGCCATGATGTATTTAGCTTCTTCCTCAGGCGTTTCCATGTCGGGAACAATAACATCGGCTGTTGATTTATAAATATCGATTCTTTCGTTATATAGCTTTTCAAGCTTGCTTTTTGTGTTGGAAAGTGGTCTGTCATCTGTCGCGCGTAACCGCGAGAGCTTTGCGTCGATGAAAAACAGCTTGCCGTTTCTCTTAAGGCAACGCACATTCTCCTGCCGCAATATCGCGCCGCCCCCGGTGGATATGATGCGACAGCTCTCTGATGAAACGTCACGTATAATTTCGGTTTCCAAATCACGAAAAAACTTTTCACCTTTGGTTTCTATAAGTTCCCTTATGCTACAGCCGCACCGCTTTTCGATTTCCGCATCGGTGTCGATGAACTCATATCCGCTATTGACACTAAGAATCTTGCCTACCGTGCTCTTTCCGCTTCCCGGCATACCTGTAAGAACTATATTTTCTTTCGCGGCAAAAACAGAAGCAAATACACTGTCGGCAACCGACTTTTCAAATTCTGTATCGAGGAATTTTTTCACAGCTACGACTGCTTGCATCACAAGCATATACAAGCCGCCCTCCGCCTTGATTTTTCTCGCTTTTGCATCCAAAACAAGATTTGTACACAAGGGGTTATATACCGCATCTACTACGCCTTCAAGGCGTTCAAATACAGAAATATCTATCGGCCTAGATTCGCAATCCGGGTACATTCCCGAGGGGGTCGTATTGATAATGATATCGGCATCTGAGTGACGGGTTACAGCTTCTTTGTATGTGATGTGTTCGCTGCTTTCTTTTCTGCTGACTGTCAGCACCTCTGATGCTCCCATATCCGTGGCTACGATACGAGCTGTCTTACCGGTTCCCCCTGTTCCCAGCACCAATACCTTTTTATCTTGAATATTTAAGCCTACCCGTTCAAGAAGTGCTTTCATTCCGTAATAATCGGTATTATATCCGTAAAGCTTTCCATCACGGTTTACAACGGTGTTTACCGAGCCAATTCTCTGTGCAATATCACTTACCGAATCAAGATAAGGAATAACTGTCTGTTTATATGGAATGGTTACGTTAATTGCTTCAAAATCTTTGCTTTCAAAGAAGCCGGGTATTTCCTGCTCGCTAAGCTCAATGAGCTCGTATTCGTAGTCGGCAAGCAAGCGGTGGATTTCTTTTGAAAAACTGTGTGTTAGCTTTTTTCCGATACATCCGTATTTTTTCATATTTCACCTATATTCTTCAATCAATCTCCTAAATGCCGGAAGAGCTCTCGTTATGGTTTCAGTATCTACACAATAGCTTATTCTTACATAACCCTCGGCACCGAAGCTATCGCCGGGCACGAGCAGAAGCTCATATTTTTTAGCCTTTTGACAAAAGCTGTTTGCGTCGGGCTCAGGAGATTTTAAGAACAAATAAAATGCGCCATCGGGTTTAACTGCCGAATAACCGTACTCGGTCAAAGCGTTATATAACAAATTGCGGTTTTTTTCATATACAGAGAGCTCTGCCGTTTTTCCCAAGCAAGACATTACGGTATACTGCAACAGACTTGGGGCACAAACAAAGCCCAACGCCCTACCCGCACCGCAGACTGCGGCAAAAATATCATCGGGATTTTTTGCTTTTGGAGAAATGAAAATGTATCCAATTCTCTCTCCGGGTAACGAAAGCGACTTGCTGAATGAGTAACAAACAATTGTGTTGTCATAAAAATTCGGTATATACGGAACACTTATTCCCGAATAAACAAGCTCTCTGTAAGGCTCATCAGCAATTATATATATTTCAGTTCCAAGCTCCGCGCACTTTTGACTCAAAAGGGCCGCTAATTTGACGATGGTTTCCTGACTTAAAACTGCACCTGTCGGATTGTTAGGCGAATTCACAATGATTGCTTTGGTTTTTTTATTGATAGCCTTGTTAAGCGCTTCAAAATCAATCTGAAAATCCTCAGAAGCTTTTACGACCCTTACAGTTGCACCGGCTTTTTCCGCAAAAACTACATATTCCGGGAAATACGGCGCCAAAAGTATTACCTCTTCCCCCGGATTGAATAGCGCATTAAGGGAAATGGTGAGAGATGCCGCTGCGCCGCAAGTCATATAGATAAGTGACGGTGTAGCATCTGCTCCAAATCGGTTATTTATGTCTTCGGCAATGGCGCGCCTGACGCTAATATCACCCGGAGCCGACGTATAGCCATGCAGGGAAAGCGGATCTTTTTCATTGATGAGCTTCACAATCGTTTCGGAGACGACAGGCGGAGCGGGAATGCTTGGGTTGCCCAGACTGAAGTCAAAGACGTTTTCATCCCCTATTTCTGCCTTTCTTTTTTTGCCGTATTCAAATATTTCTCTGATAACCGAGCTGCGTTTACCAAGCTCAGTCATTTTTTTATTAAGCATTTCGTAAAAGCTTCCTTTCTTGCCTTGCTTAGCCTCTCTTTTAAATTACCTTTATTTCAGAAAATCCGTTCCAAAGCGCATTGCCAATGCATCACACAGAACGATAGCGGATGCCGCATCTTGAACGACTCTTGCTCGGTGTACGATGGCAGGATCATGTCTACCCTTCGGCTCTAATACCGCTTCTGACAAAGTCTTTACATCAATAGTGCTTTGCGGCTTAAATATAGTAGGCGTAGGCTTTACGGCGGTACGGAATATTATAGGCATACCGTTGGTAATGCCGCCATTAATACCTCCGTTGTTATTCGTGGCTGTCACAACTCTGCCGTTTTGAATCATCATTTGGTCGTTAGCGCAGCTTCCTCGCATATCGGCAATTGCAAAGCCCGCACCGAACTCAATAGCTTTGATTGCCGGGATTGAGAACATCATGTGCGAAAGCATACTCTCCAGCGTGTCAAACCACGGCTCGCCGACCCCCTCGGGCATTCCTATGATGGCAGTTTCCAAAACACCGCCTACACTGTCGCCATCGTCTGCAGCGGCTAAAATGGCGTCGCGCATCTTTTCTCCGCTTGCTTTATCAAGCACAGCAAACGTCTGACTGTTAAGAAAATTGATGTCTTCCGTCAGATTCTCAAACTCTCTGTCAGAAACAGCTGAACAGCGTTTTACGTGCGTTCCGATATAGATTCCTTTTTGCTCTAAAGCAAATTTGCAGATAGCACCGGCTGCGACGAGTGCCGCTGTAATACGTCCGCTGAAATGACCCCCTCCGCGAGAGTCCTGATATCCGTGAAATTTGCATTCTGCCGTATAGTCTGCGTGAGAAGGACGCGCCAGTGTTTTCATCTGTGAATAATCTGCACTGTTTACGTTTTCGTTAGGTATAAGAATAGTGACAGGCGTTCCTGTTGTCATATTGTTAAGGACACCGCTGCATATTTTATAGTTGTCACTTTCTTTTCTCGGTGTGGAAATCCTACCGTCAGGACGGCGCAAAGTCAGCATATGTGCAATATATTCATTATTAATTTCTATTCCGGGCGCAAGACCGTCAATAACTGCTCCTACATATTCGCCGTGGCTTTCTCCGAACAGAGTAACAGCCACGCTGTTTCCAAACGTGTTCTTCATTCTTTCAAACCTTCCAGAATTTTCTTTGCCATATCAATTGCTTCGGTACATCCGATGCTTTTTATCTCGAATTTTCCTATTTCATTCACCATAATTACGGAAACAGTATCTCCGTCTGCCTTTTTATCGTGAAATACCGCACCGGCAATCTTTTCCCAATCGTATTCGACAAAACGATAGAGGTTGCATTTTTTCAAAACCGAAATGACTCTCGAGCGGATTGCTTCGCTGCACATCGGTATCATTCCAAGGGCTACGCATTCACCGTGATAGAGCTCGCTCATCCCCTTGCTGCTTTCAATGCCATGACCGATTGTGTGACCGAAGTTGAGTATCTTACGAAGCCCGGATTCCTTTTCATCCTGTTCTACAACACTCTTCTTGATGTTCAGAGAACGGATAATAATTTCATCTATATTGCTTTTAATGTCTTTGTTTTCGAATATATCGAACAGCTCCTTATCAGAGGTCAGTGACATTTTTACGGCTTCGGCAAGACCTGAGGAAATGTGTCTATCAGAAAGCGTTTTTAGAAGATTCGGATCTATAAGTACCTTTTTGGGTTGATAGAATGCTCCGACATTATTCTTTACACCGCCAAAATTGATAGCTGTCTTGCCACCGATAGAGGAATCAATTTGCGAGAGCAGCGTTGTGGGTATATTATAAAAATCTATGCCCCGCATATATGCTGAAGCCGCGAAGCCTGAAAGATCCCCGACAACACCGCCGCCTACCGCAACCACGCAATCCTTTCGCGAAAATCCGGCATCAAGCATGGTTTGAAGCAAACCGGCAAACGTTTCTATACTCTTTGAAGATTCGCCCATATCGACCGTACGGATAACCCCGTCCTTGCATTGCTTGGCAACGGTCTCGGCATACTCAGCCGGAACACCGGAGTCGGTTACTATGAGAACACGTCTCTCCAAATTCAAGTGCCGGCTTGCATCAGCAAGTATGCCCCGTTGTACAACGATATCGTAAGAATCCTTTGCTAAATTTACATGAATAACCATTTTTTCCTTATATTTCGGCATGCGGAGCAAACGTACCTGCTATCTTGAGCTTATCGCATACCTTGTTTAATTCTTCAATCATTTTCGCACCGACTTCAGTCTCGGTCGAGCCGTCTATCTCTACGTAGAAATAATACTGCCAGGAGTGCTTCTTCATCGGTCGGCTGCGGAGTGCCGTCATGTTGTATCCGTATTTTCCGATAATGCCTATTGCGTTTGCGAGCGATCCCGCCTCATGCTTGACCGTGAACATCAGAACGGTGCTTGTAAGCTGGGGGGATGTAGCCTTTACCTTTGAGAGAACTGCAAAACGGGTAGAGTTTTCTCCGCTTTTGTTGATATTAGCTTCAATCACTTTCAGACCGTATATTTCAGCGGTTTCTGCGCTTGCGATTGCGCCCAGCGACTTGTCCTTTGCCTCGGCGACGGTCTTCGCGGCAAGTGCCGTATTGTTGGCTTCCTCGGTTTTAAAGCCGCGCATTTCGATATAATCGTGACATTGGCTAAGTGCTTGCGGGTGGCTTGTCACCTTTTTTACATCCTCAACGGTCGCTTCGGGAATGCCAAGAAGATTCTGGTGAATTTCCAGCTCATAAATACCGTTGATGAATAGGCTGCCCGAAAATATCAGATCAATGGTTTGTCCAACCTCTCCTGCATAGCTGTTCTCTATGGGAAGCACAGCAACGTCACTCTCGCTACACACAACAGAATCGTAAGCCGCCTTAAAATCGCTATAGGAAACTCGGTTTCCCTCGGGGAAGATTCTGCCGGCAGCAATATGAGCGAACGCTCCCTCAACACCGCTGTAAGCCACCTTCAACCCGTTTTGCATACGGGACTGGTAAGCGCGAGAGACCGACATCAAATGCTTCAGATAATCGATATAATATCCCTTCAGTACCTCGTCACTCACAAGCGCTGCATTTCTTTCTATAACTTCGTCTTCTCTTTTTTTATCAAGTATAGGCAACCCAAACTCCATTTTATACTCGCAAACCATTTCTGCGGCTCGCATTCGCTTTTCGAAAAGCTCTGCCATTTGCGAGTCTATACCGTTAATGAGCTTTCTTGCCTCTTCTAATTTGTTTGACATTTTCCTTATCCCTCTGTTAAAGTTTATCGGCAAGATCAAGGATCAGGCGTTCTGTCTTTTCCCAACCGAGACAGGGGTCGGTAATAGATTTGCCGAAAACATGTTCACCAACGCTCTGATTACCGTCCTCAATATAGCTCTCAATCATAAGGCCCTTAACAAGACGCTTGATGTCGGCATTCTGATTACGGCTGTGGACGATATCCTTAGCAATGCGTACCTGCTCAAGATATTTCTTTCCTGAATTGTTGTGGTTTGTATCCACAATTATGGAGGGATTTGTAAGATTTGATTTTTTATAAAGCTCTTCTACGCGGAGCAAATCCTCGTAGTGATAGTTGGAAACATTTCTGCCGGCATAATCAATATATCCGCGCAAAATAGCATGTGCATAGGGATTTCCCTCGCTTGTGACCTCCCATCCGCGATATAGGAAGGTGTGGCTGGACTGCGCCGCAACGATAGAATTCATCATAACGCCGAGATCGCCGCCCGTGGGATTCTTCATACCGACGGGAGCCTCAACACCGCTTGCTACAAGTCTGTGTTCCTGATTCTCTACCGAACGCGCTCCGACTGCAACATAGGATAGTAGATCGGAAAGGTAGCGGTAGTTAGCAGGATAAAGCATCTCATCCGCGCAAGAGAAGTCATAATCGCGGAGCGCCGCCATATGAAGCTCGCGGATAGCGACGATTCCCTTATACATATCGGGCTTTGCCTCGGGATCGGGCTGATGAAGCATTCCCTTGTAGCCCTGCCCTGTTGTTCTGGGCTTATTGGTATAGATTCGGGGGATAATGATGATTTTGTCCTTGACCTGATCCTCGATCTTGCGTAGTCTCGAGATATACTCGAGCACAGGCTCTCTGTGATCTGCCGAGCAAGGACCTATCACAAGGATAAATTTATCCGACCTGCCATCGAATACGGCACGAATAGCTTCGTCGCGTGCCGCCTTGACCTCCATCATACGCTTGGTAAGGGTATATTCCGCCTTTACTTCTTGGGGGATCGGGAGTTTTCTGTGGAAATTCATTTTCATTGTTTTGTGCCTCTGGTTTTGCGAAATTTTATTTGCTATTTTTGGGGATTAAAATAAAAAGCCCGCGTTTCATTGTGCAAAAAACGCACGACGAATGCGGACTGACCGTATTTTTTGTTCCAAGGAAGAATTACTTCTCGATTTTCACAAAAGACGGGCAGCCCATGTTAAAGTAATAAAAGTAATAGGACTTATTTGCGAACATTGTGGCTCCTCCTTTGTGCTTTACTGTGG
>JAZLAO010000116.1:0-3812 GCA_045613205.1 Eubacteriales bacterium
CGTAACAGGTGGAAAGCAGTACAAGGTTAGCGAGGGTGACGTTGTTTTCGTTGAGAAGCTTGGCGTTGCCGAGGGTGAAACCGTTAAGTTTGATAACGTTCTTGCTGTATGCGGTGACACTTTGACTGTTGGTACTCCTAAAGTAGAAGGTGCAACTGTTGTTGCAACTGTTGTTAAGAATGGTAAGTCTAAGAAAATAGACGTTATCAGGTACAAGTCCAAGAAGAACGAGAAGAAGAAGATCGGTCATCGTCAGGACTACACTAAAATTCAGATCGAAAAAATCGAGGCTTGAATTTAATGACAACAATTACATTTTATAAGACCGGCGGATTTTATTACGGATTTGAGGAAAAGGGTCATACCGGATACGGTGAGTCAGGGGACGACGTTCTCTGCGCGGCGCTCTCAAGCATGACTATGCTTCTCATAAACGCTATTGAAATTTCCTACGCATCTACCGTTGATTACACTATCGACGAGAAGACTACGGATATCAAGCTCATTGCAAAATCCGCGCTCCCAAAATACGAGAGTGATGAAAAGAAGCAGTATGCTGTTTCAGGTCTTATACAGGCTTATTTCTTTCAGCTTATGGATCTTGTTGAGGATTATTATGAGTTCCTTGACGTAAAAGAGATTGAGCGCGAGATTTAAGCATTCTACAAGGCTGCGAGCCACAATAATTATGGAGGTACATGAAATGTTAAAGCTTAGTTTACAGTTCTTTGCTCATAAAAAGGGTGTTGGTTCTACTAAGAACGGCCGTGATTCCGAATCCAAGCGCCTTGGCGTTAAGAGAGCGGACGGTCAGGCTGTTATTGCCGGCAATATTATTGTCAGACAGCGCGGAACAAAGATTCATCCCGGAAAGAACGTAGGTATCGGTACTGACGATACTCTCTTTGCTCTTGTTGACGGAAAGGTTAAATTCGAACACATTTCCGGCGGCAAAAAGCAGGTTAGCGTTTACGCTGACTAATATTTTCAAAAAAGAGTGGTTCGGCTACTCTTTTTTGTTTTATAAAATAAAAATCGGAGGTTTTTATGTCTATTCTTGTTACGGGCGGTACGGGTTTTATAGGCTCTCATACCGTTGTTGAACTTTTAACGAGAGGTGAAGAGGTTGTAATAGTCGACAATCTTTCTAACAGTAAGCTTTGCGTGCTTGACAGAATCGAGAAGATAACAGGGAAGCGTCCCGAGTTTATCAAGTGCGATTTGCTTGACGCTGCACTGCTCGACGAGGTTTTCGATTCGCACCCCGAAATTGACTCGGTTATTCATTTTGCGGGTCTTAAGGCGGTTGGTGAGTCTTGCTCGCTTCCTCTTAAATATTATCATAACAATCTTACGGGAACGTTTAATCTTCTTGATTCGATGGTAAAACACAAGGTATGGAGAATTGTATTTTCTTCCTCAGCTACGGTTTACGGCTTGCCGAAGTCTGTTCCCATCAGAGAGGATTTTCCGCTTTCAACCACTAACCCTTACGGTGAAACAAAGCTTATGATTGAAAGAATCCTTAAGGACTGTACGGCAGCGTACCCCGAGCTTTCTGTATGTGTTCTCCGTTACTTCAACCCCATAGGCGCTCACGAATCCGGACTTATCGGAGAAGACCCGAGAGGAATACCCAATAACCTTCTTCCTTATATATCAAAGGTTGCTGCAGGAAAGCTCGAGTGTCTCAGCGTATTCGGTGACGATTACAGCACTCCCGACGGAACGGGCGTTCGCGATTATATTCACGTGGTTGACCTTTCCTTAGCGCACCTCAAGGCAATAGACTACACCGCAAAAATGAAGGGAATTGATTATATAAACGTAGGAACGGGCAACGGTTACTCGGTGCTTGAGATGGTCCGTGCGTTTGGCGACGTCTGGGGCGCGCCTGTAAAATATAAAATTGCTCCGCGTCGACCCGGTGATATCGCGGAGTGCTATGCAGACCCTGCTAAAGCTCTTGCTGTTCTTGGCTGGCGCGCGGAGCGCGACTTACACAAAATGTGTGAGGATGCTGCAAGATGGCAAAAAATGAATCCCGACGGATATCCCGATTAATTAACGATTTAAATATATTGGAGGCTTAATCAATATGAGAGCACTTTCTGAAAAGAAGTTCTTCCTGCTTGATATGGACGGAACTATATATCTTGATAACGATTTGTTTGACGGAACTCTTGATTTTCTTGCTGAGGTAAAGGCAAACGGCGGTAAGTATTTATTTGTTACCAATAACTCCTCAAAGGGCGTAGATGCCTACGTTGCAAAGCTTAAAAAAATCGGCATAGATGCAACTGAGGACGATTTTTTGACCTCGACCGATGCAACTATCCTTTATCTTAATACGAATTTTCCCGGTAAAAAGTTTTATTCTATGGGAACGAAGTCCTTTACCGCGCAGCTTCGCGATGCGGGCGTGTGTGTAACCACCGAGCTTGAGGACGATATTTTCGGTCTCGTTATTTCCAACGATACAGAGCTTACCTTCAAGAAGCTCGACGATGCTTGTATTCTCCTTGGCAGAGGCGTAGAGTATATCGCAACAAATCCCGACTGGGTATGTCCTACTGCTTACGGCTACGTTCCGGATTGCGGCTGCTTTGCGGATAACTTAAGACGCGCAACCGGCAGAATGCCTACCTTTATCGGAAAGCCGAAGCCCGAAATGCTTCTTCTCGCTATGGAGAAGTACGGCTATTCTAAGGACGATGCCGTTATGATAGGCGACAGACTTTATACCGATATCGCATCGGGCTACAATGCGGGCGTTGATACGATATTCGTGCTTTCAGGCGAGGGAACGCTTAAAGACGTTGAAGAAAGCGATATAAAGCCTACCTATATAATCGAAAATATCAGAGAAGTATATAACAGGATTAAGAAATGATAACGGTAAACAATTTAAGCTTCAACTTTGGCGGTCAGCTTTTATTTAAGGACGTTGACCTCAAGTTCACTCCAGGCAACTGCTACGGAATAATAGGCGCAAACGGTGCGGGAAAATCCACCTTTTTGCGTATTCTTTGCGGTGAGCTTGAGCCTACAAAGGGCGAGGTTTCAATTCCTTCAAACATTAGGATGTCGGTTCTTAAGCAGAATCACTTTGCTTACGAGGAATACACCGTTCTCGATACCGTTATAATGGGTAATAAGCGTCTTTACGATATAATGAAAGAGAAGGACGCTCTTTACGCAAAAGAGGATTTCACCGACGAGGACGGAATCAAGGCGTCCGAGCTCGAGGGCGAATTTGCCGAACTCAACGGTTGGGAGGCTGAGTCGGATGCATCAAAGCTTATCCAAGGACTCGGTCTTACCGACGATATGCTTTATCTTGAAATGTCGGCTCTTAAGGAAAGCGAAAAGGTCAAGGTGCTTTTGGCGCAGGCTCTTTTCGGAAATCCCGATATAATTTTGCTTGACGGCGCTACCAACGGTCTTGATATAGATGCGGTCATGTGGCTTGAGGACTTTTTGTCGGATTATTTCGGAACTGTTCTCGTCGTATCGCACGACCGTCATTTCTTAAACGACGTATGTACCAATATCGTTGATATAGATTACTCGGGAATAAAAATGTACGTTGGTAACTATGAGTTTTGGTATGAGTCAAGCCAGCTCATTCAGCGTATGATTAAGCTTCAGAATAAGAAAAACGAGGAAAAGATTGCCGAGCTCCAGAGCTTTATATCAAGGTTTTCGGCAAATAAATCTAAATCCCGTCAGGCAACCTCGCGCCGTAAGCTTCTTGATAAATTAACGGTTGAGGAGCTCCCCGCATCAAGCCGCAGATATCCCTTCATAGG
>JAZLAO010000117.1:0-7929 GCA_045613205.1 Eubacteriales bacterium
ACCACGTTTTTATTTGCCAAAAGAAGCTGTATTGCTATATCAGCGTGAGTGCCGTTAGGTGTGCAAACAGAAACGACATCTATTTCGGGATCGTCTATAAGCTCTCTTGCCGAGGAATAAGCCTTGATTCCGTATTTTTCAGCGAATGCCGCGCGCGAGGGCTCGTACATATCAAAGCAACCGACAAGACTTGCGTCCTCAATGCTCATAACCGCCTCTGCGTGTACCTTTGCAATATTGCCACAACCGTATATTGCAAAATTCATATCCTAAAAGTCCTCCTCTATTTCAAATTCTGTTTTTATATAATCAAGGTAATAACTGTTCGCTTCGAAAATTCCGCCTGCATGAACGTAGAAGCCTTTAAGAAGGTTAAACACACCCGATTCATATCTGTCGGGGTACGGAACCAGAGCTTTCATCTTTTCATAATTTTTATAGTTTTGTTCACCGTTCGTTTCAAGAACACCTATCCTCATTCCGGGGATTGAATTAAGCCTTGCGGCGAAGTTTTTATTCCACTCCACCATTGCGGGACTTACGGTGAGGTCTGCACAGAAACAAGCAATGCCCGCCCGATGCGCGCATTCCGCCATATCTATCGAAACGCTAAGTGTTTTTGCGATGGGCTTCAGAGTTATCGCGCGATAGCCAAGCGAGATGCGCTCGGCAACGTCAGCCACGCTATGACAGCTCTCGTCAGCCGCGAAGCATATAGGAAACTCCGAGATATTAATTTTGTTTTCGGGCGAGAAAGGCTCTTCAAAAAGTACCGTGCGCTCCGCCGCACCGCACTCAACCATAAAATCAACGAGCAAGGAAAGCCGCTCTTTAGTATCATATCTGCCGTTTGCATCGAAGTAGTAAACGGGGTGCGAACAATCGGTATAGGGGGTTTTTATATCCTTTAAAACGCTATGAAGTTCAATTATTCTCTTCTTATCCCAATCGAGCATTTTTTCGGGATCTCCGTCACCGTCCGGATCTGCGCCGAGCTTAATTTTAAATAGCGGCGTGCCGCCCTCGGCAAGCTTTTTCACCTCGTCAACAGAGGTGCCGTAGGTGATAAGCGGAATACTTGCAAGTAAATCCTGCTTTCTTTGTCCCTTATAAATTTTATCAAAGCTCGTTATACCGTTAAGATTTGAATAGAGCTGCCATACCGCAAGGTCAACCGATACGAGCGCATTCAGAACGAAGGTTTCGGTAACCTTCATATCGGTTATTCTCTCGGCATATTCAATGCATGGTGCAATAAGGCTTTCAGTCATTTCCTTTGGCGACGAGAAGCTTTTTCCCGTGATAAGCGAGAGCGCGTATTCGGTAACGCGGAACATCATTTCGTTTGACTTTTCCTCTCCGTAACGAAGAAAAACTGAGCTGTCCGACCAAAGAACGCTCTGCATTCCAAGGCCAAGGCCTATTTCCCCCTCTCCGACGAGAAGAGTGTATATCTGCCACCCGCCCGAAAGGCTGCGCCCCTTGAAGCCGAAGGGTTTGATAAAAGGCTCAAGCTCGTGGGTGGTATATGCTTTAACTATTTTCATAAACTACCTTTTTACCCATTTAAATTAAAGATTGGTATACATTTTAGATGCCGCGGCGGCATATCCCTTTTCAAAAGCATTACCGTCGTAGCTCACCTCGTAAAGAAGGGGTGAATCAAGCTTAACCTCGCCTGCAGAGAGGTCAAGAGAGGCCTTACCCGCGAGCATAACCTTTATCGACTTTGCCATATCGGCACAGGTGGTGAGAACGTCCTTTCCGCCCTCCATTCTTTCGATTACCTTTTCCATCATTGCGCGGTAGAACTGCTTATTATCGGTATAGAAGCAATGGTCGGTACTGCCCTCGGTTGTGTTTGTGATTACTATGGTATTAAACATCATAAATTTGCCGTCCACAGTTACGTATTCGGCAGTTGCTCCGTTTTCAAATTTAATAAGGAAATTTCTGCGGGTAAGCGCGCCCATCTTCTGCTCTCCAAGGAAGGTTACGGATTTCGGCTCGGTTTCCTTATTGATTTCAAGTATCATCTCAACTGCGTGAATTGCATAATTAAAGTCGTCAACTCCGACGGTAACGATGGTGTGCATCGGCACAAGCCCCTTTTCCTTCATTGAAGCTTTGAGATTTACAACCTCGTCGCAGTATCTGAGCGCTGAAGTTCCGATTATATCAGCCCCACCGTTTGCAAGCGTCATAAACTCATCAAGGTCGCGCATATTACCGACGATAGGCTTATCGACAAAAACCGTTTTGCCGGTCGCTATAACCTTTTTAATCTGACCGAGGTGCTTATCCCAGTTGCAACTGTGGATTATTGCAACGTCAACCATATCGCAAAGTTCCTCAATGCTTTTGCATATTTTGAGGTTTCTCTTTGTGGCAAAGCCGATAACCTCATCCTCTCCTCTGAATCCATCGTTATATACTGCGACGTACTTTCCTCTCTCCTCTACCGTTTCAAAATACTGTGAAAATGACTTGGGATGCGAGGTATCAATATTAATAGCTCCGAATTTAATCATAGTGCTTCTCCGTTTTTTATTTTATTCTACTATTTTTCGGCTTGATTGTATTTGAAAAATATTCTTTTATGGCATAAAAATTTGCACAAAATTCGCTTTAGTGATTGACTTGTCAATTTCAATACTATATAATTAAGCCATAAGGCAGGTAGTCAAAAATGATGAACATAAGAGTTTTCTGGGTTGCCGACCATATTGCACATTCGGTCGCGCCACATATGCACGATTTTTTTCAGCTTCTCCTTTGCAAAGAATCAGGCGGAACGGTTACCGTCGATAACACCACCTACTTTCCGACGAAAGACCAGGTATACTTAATAAAGCCGAATTCGGCTCACTCTATCAACAGGGGTGAGGATATGAAGCTTATCGAGGTAAAATTCCTCGTTGAAGAGCCGCTTTTTTCTGCACTTTTATCTGTTCCGAATAATTTCACGCTGACTGACGGTGGCTTTTTACGCAAAATCCTCGAAACCGTTGCCGCCGAAGGGCTTTCAAACGCTCCATACTCCGACGATACGGCAAATTCCGCTATGAAGATTTTTCTTGCCAACATTATAAGAAGATTTGACAAAAATTCTTCACTTGACAACGCAAAAGCCGAGCACCTCGACTCCTCGCCCACTATTGAAAGCGACGACGGAGATATTCTTATTCTCAAGCTCCGCAGTTATATTGAGGAAAATCTTGCGAAGGAAATCACGCTTGAGGAGCTTTCGGAGCTTGTTTACTTCAACAAGACCTATTTCGTAAAGCGCTTCAAGATACTCTGGGGTACAACCCCTATGCGCTTCGTCACCAAGATGAGAATCGAAACAGCGCGCAAGCTCCTTTCAGCAACCTCTCAGTCTATATCGGAAATAGCCGAGATTTGCGGATTTAAAAGTATACACTATTTCAGCAGAACGTTTAAAAAGGAAACGGGAGTTTCCCCCCTTGATTACAGACGGCACCATGCTGACGATAAATAAAACGCGCGAAGAGCGTCATTCAAAATCGGTTAGATCGGCATCGCGGATCGACTCGGTTTTTGACGGCGCTCTTTTTCGTTAGCAAATATACGCCTCCTTAATATACTGTTATAGGCGCGAGAATATCGCGCACCGAAAAGGAGGTTTAAATGGCAACTTTTTTCAATCAGGCAACACTTTCTTACGGCGGAAACGTCGTAAATTCAAACACTACCGAAGCTGAGCTCCTTTCGGGGCTTGAAATTACAAAGACCGCGATAACAGCATCCTACTCTCAGGGCGAGAGCGTAGTTTACGCTATCACGTTAAGTAATATGAGCAGTACTCCCTATAACGCGCTTACGGTAACCGACGATCTCGGAGCGTACACCATCCCCGGTGGCACGGCAACGGCAGTTCCCCTCACCTACACCGTCGGCTCGCTTCTCTATTACCTTAACGGTGTACTCCAGCCGACACCCACGGTAACAAACGTCGGCAATCTTTCGATTGAGGGAATAAACCTTCCCGCTAACAGCACCGCGACCTTTATTTACGAAACGACGGCAAACGAATTTGCGCCTATTGCGCAAGGCTCGAGTATCACAAACACCGCGACAACCAACGGCGGCGCGGGAATCGGCGAAATTTCCGCTTCGGCTACCGTCACGGCAGACGAAGCTCCCGAGCTTACCATCGCAAAAGCAGTTTGCCCCGCAGTGCTTTCCGACAACGACCAGCTTACCTATACTTTAATAGTGCAGAACCTCGGAAACACACCGATAGTAGCAACCGACGGGGTTGTAGTTAGCGACGTTTTCAGTCCTATTCTGTCTGATATTACCGTAACTCTTAACGGCACGGCTCTGACAGAGGGCACAGGATACACCTATAATGAAACCACAGGCGAATTCGCAACGGCTGACAGTGTGATTACAGTTCCCGCTGCAACCTATGCTCAGGACAGCGCGACCGGCACAGTAACAACCACTCCCGGTGTTACAGTTATTACCGTCACCGGAAGAGTTTAAAGAATTACAGCATAAAACACACCAAGCAAAATGGCAGAGGTACTGCACGTGCCTCTGCTAAATTTTGACATATCCGACAGATAACCTTTGAAATATCGGCGTCTGCCAGTATCGGCTTTTAAGAATTTAAAAACGAACAAGTTTATTCACAACAAGAAATTTGCATAAAAATTCAAAATTTTTCAAATAAAAATTCAAAACACCCCTTGACAACCGTATTTTTTTGTGATAGAATATGCGATGTATTGAAAAAGCGTTTGAGCGAAAACCAGTAACCATTCTATTGCGTTTACAGAGAGCTGCCGTTCGGTGTGAGGCAGTAATGCTGTGTTCGGTGAATTCATTTCGCAAGCTGTTTGCTGAAGGTCATATGACTGCGTAGGCTTATCGGGTCCGACCGTTATATCGGCAAGGGTGTTTTTTGCACCTAATGAGGCTCTTTTTGCGAAAAAAGGGCGAAACAGAGTGGTACCGCGGTTATTTCCGTCCCTGTTCAATCCTACACGGATTGAACGGGGATTTTTGTTTTACTTTAGGTTTTATTTAGCCCTCGGGCTTTACAAAATAATTTAAAATTTCATTACAAGGAGATTTTTAGAATGAAAAGAATCATCGCACTCACACTACTACTTGCAACGCTTATCGCGTCCTGCGTAGGACTGACCTCTTGCGGCTCGGCTGATTATACCGTCGGTATCTGTCAGCTTATGGAGCACGACTCGCTTGACCAGGCGACCAAGGGATTTATAGATGCTCTTACAGAGGCTCTCGAAAAAGAGGGTAAAACCGTTAAATTTGATACTCAGGTTGCAGGCGAAGCTAACCTTTGCACAACCGTTATTAATACCTTTACAGCTAAAAAGGTTGATTTAATAATGGCTAACGCCACCCCCGCTCTTACTGCAGCTGCAGAGGCTACCTCGACAATTCCCGTGCTCGGAACGTCTGTAACCGATTACAACGACACCTTCAAAAACAATATTCCCGCAAACGTTTCAGGTACCTCCGATGCAGTTCCCTTTGCAGAACAGGCACAGATGATGATTGATACGCTTAAGCTCGTTTCGGGTGACACGGTTGGCGTTATCTATTGCTCCGACGAATCTAACTCTGCCCTTCAGTATGCGGCTGTAAAGGCGCACTTTGACACCAAAGGCATTGAGACTAAAGCATACACCTTCTCTGATGCCGCAACCGAGCTTCAGGGCATCACAAATAAAGCGGCAAGCGAATGCAAAGCAATTTACGTTCCCTCCGACAATACTGTTGCGCAGAATGACACCATCGTAGGAACTATCTGCAGCGACAAGAAAATCCCTGTTTTCACAAGCTACGGCGGAGCTATCTGCTACGCGAGCCTTGCGATTGACTACTATCAGCTTGGCGTTGAAACCGGTAAGATGGCGGCTGAAATCCTTCTTGGTAAGAAGACCCCCGCTGACATTGAAATCAAAACTCTCGTGCCCTCCGGTGTCGTATATAACAAGGAGCTTTGCAAAGCTCTCGGTATCGAAGTTCCTGAAAACTAATAGGAGCATATAAATATGGTTTTTTTGAACGCTCTGCCCGGCGCTATAGCAGAAGGACTTATATGGGGTCTTATGGCTATCGGTGTATACATATCCTATAAGATTCTTGATATTGCGGACCTTTCGGTTGACGGCTCTATTTGCACAGGTATGTGCGTATGCGCGGTTTTGATTGCAAGCGGTGTTCCCGCGTGGATAAGCATGATAGTGGCATTTCTCGCAGGGGCTGTCGCAGGTACGGTCACGGGACTTTTGCACTCAGCTCTCGGAATACCCGCCATTCTCGCAGGTATTCTCACCCAGCTGATGCTCTACTCGGTTAACCTCACAATTCTAGGCGGCCGCTCGCTCGTTCAGATAAGCGCGCGTCAATACTCGCTCTTACTTAACATAAGCGACAACCCCATGGCAATAGTTACCGCCGCGGTCGTTATAGCGGCAGTTATAATCTGTCTTTGGCTCTTCTTCTACACCGAGGTCGGTCTTACCCTTAAATCCACGGGAGATAACCCCGATATGAGCCGCGCTCAAGGCATAAACGTAAAGCTTAACAAGGTTATAGGACTTGCTATATCAAACGGAATAGTCGCGTTATCCGGCGCGCTCCTTGCTCAGTACAAGGGCTCGGCAAACATAAACGAGGGCCGCGGAGCAATAGTTATAGGCCTTGCGGCAATATTTATCGGCCTTTCGGTTTCGCTAAAGATTAAGCCCAACTTCGTCGTAAGCCTTATCGGTGTCGTTGGCGGCGGAATAATTTATTACATCATATACAATTTCGTTATTCTGCTCGGACTTAAGACCGACTTTTTGAAAATGCTCTCTGCTATTATCGTTACTATATTCCTTGCCGTTCCATATCTTAAAAAGGAATATTTCACAAAGAAAAAGCCCCTGCGCATCGAGAAGAAGCAAGATGCTACCGAGGACGGAGGTGTTATAGATGCTTAAAATAACCGATTTGCAAAAGACCTTCAACCCCGGAACAGTAAATGCGAAAACCGCGCTTTCAGGCCTTGACCTCGTGCTTGAGGACGGAGATTTCGTAACCGTCATAGGCGGAAACGGTGCAGGAAAATCAACACTGCTCAATGCTATTGCAGGAGTTTTTAAACCCGATTACGGAACTATAGAGCTTGATGGGATTGACGTTTCGAATATGCCCGAGCACAAGAGGGCGAAATTTCTCGGCAGAGTTTTCCAAGACCCGATGAAGGGTACGGCACCCGATATGGAGATTGCCGAAAACCTTGCCATCGCTTCAAAAAGAGGAATTAAAAGAAGATTTGTAAGAGGTGTGCGCCGCTCAAACAGAGAGGAGTATAAAAAGCTTCTCGCAACACTTGAGCTTGGACTTGAGGATAGGCTTTCTGCCAAGGTCGGACTTCTCTCGGGAGGTCAGAGGCAGGCTCTCACACTTCTCATGGCAACGCTTAACAGGCCTAAGCTTCTTCTCCTTGACGAGCATACCGCAGCGCTTGACCCAAAGACAGCATCTAAGGTGCTTGCGATTACCGATAAAATTGTAACCGAAAACAAGCTCACCACCCTTATGATTACTCATAATATGCACGATGCCATTGCTTACGGCAACAGGCTTATTATGATGCACGAGGGAAATATCGTGGTTGACGTTTCGGGGGAAGAAAAGAAAAAGCTCACTATCGAACAGCTCCTTTCGCTTTTCGAGGCTTCCAGCGGAAGCAAGTTCGGAAGTGATAAGGCAATACTGTCACGTTAAAAACGCAAGGGGCTGGCGCATTTGGGCGCAATCGAAAATGACGAAAATCAAACAAAAATTCGTTTTTTTGACAAATGAGCTAAAATATATGATCTAAGGTTGAAATTCTGCGAATTTCTCCATCAAATTTTAGTCATTTTCTATAAT
>JAZLAO010000118.1:0-2709 GCA_045613205.1 Eubacteriales bacterium
GGAAACGGGCGAAACGATACCGAATATCGATACGCTCAAGCTCCTTTCAAAATTGTTTGATGTGTCGATTAACACGCTCCTTGGTTCTCCGAGAGAGTTGATCTGTCAATGTTGCGGAATGCCTCTTGAGGACTGCACCACGAGCCGTGAGGTCGACGGCAATTTCAACGAGGAATACTGTAAGTGGTGTTACGCTGATGGTGAGTACACCCTTGACATTTGGAAGCGGTATGCCGAGATCGGTGGAAAGGAAAAGCTGGAAGAATTCAAAGCAAAGCTGATCGACGAGTTCAACAAGCTTTTGAATATCGAAGGACTCCCAAAGGTAGAGAACTTAAACGTGCTGTCGGGTGAATTTATCAATATGGAATACACACTCCCGAACGGAGAAAAGGTGAAATTCCTTGACGATAAGCAAAGCTACCTCGGCAGTCAGCTCGAAAGCGAGTTTGGCGGCAGATGCTTCGGTATCGCTGCAAACATGGACTTCCTTTTGGTATGTACCTACGAGGAAAACGGAGAAAATCCCGAACTGGTGATTTACAAGAAAAGATAAGAAAATGCCGATGAGGAAACAAAGGAAACCTCATCGGCATAATTTATTTGCGTTTGATTTTGCTTCTTGTTAAGTCATAACTAATTCCTAGAAGCCAGGAGATTGTATCATTGTCGCACTCGGAAAGCGCAACGGTTAACCAATGCGTTTTGTTCATATGATACGCCCGGTAGATGCCGGGCTCAATCTCTGCGAGAGATTCAATTACTTCGGGAGCACACTTGAGATTCACTACATCAATCTTGCTGTCACCGTCGTGCCCGATTTTTCTCTCCCCAATATTCATTGCAAGTGCAAACCACTTGCCACTCTCGTGTCGGAAAACTCCCGTCTCAAAATCGTCCTCGAAAGGATAATCAGCTCTTACGTTGTACGTATCAAATACGAGCTCTTCAAATTCTTTGCGAGTCATAAAAATATCCTTTCAAAGTTTGGTGATATAAGTATAACACAAATTAAAATCTTTTTCAATCTGTACTTTAAATCGGACAGATAATATGTTATAATATTATCACCAAGCAAAAGGAGGTGCAAAAATGAAACTCGACAGGACTTTAATTGATAAAGACGGTGCTCCAACCGTCAAAGAAACTCAAGAATACTTTAAGAAAAACGATTACACAACTGCGCCTAATCCTTTTGATGTTGACTCCGCTACACAAAAAGAGCTAAGCGTGTATATGAAATCGCGCGAAATCTTTAAAAAGACTTGGCTCAAAAAGCAAAAGAAGTTTGGCGGTAAGGATTCGTTCTTGAACTTCTCTGAAAACTATCCTCTTGCAGTTCTTGAAAAGGCAGACGAAGAATTAATTTCAGGTACAGTTACAAATATTGTTTCAAATTCGGAATTATACGAACAAACAATTGATTCTTTCTTCACTAACTTACAACCTCAAATCGAACTCGCTTTTGAAACTTACGCAAAGCAATTCAATAAAGATCTTGAAACTATAACCGATGAAGAAATCGCATTCGTAATTGATAAATTCGTTGATTTATTTCTTGATCATATGATGGAATCGCTAATGAAGTCGCAAGGTGTTCCGAAAATAATAAAAACCGCAAAACAACTTGCTACGCACGAAGATTTCAACAACTTCATTGCAGAAAACAATTCTCGCGCTGATTTTTATCGCAAGTGGGATCACACAAGAACTAAAATCGGCAAAATCTTTACGTTCAGTGAAATCACTGAAGATGCTGAAGCGCAAGCTGAGCTTGAAGAAAATCTTACAGAAGCGCATACACTTGGATATAGTGAAAATGAGATTGCAGAATCCGAAACAATGTTTATGAAGTTCGAGAATATATATTTCTCGATGCTTGACCAGGAAGAAATACAAATATATAAATCGAGAATGCAAGGTTGCACAACGCAAATGATTGCAAAAGATTTAGGTTATAAATCTCACAGTGCAATAGTTAAAAAACTTAAAAAGATGCGCAAAAAGTTTGATGAAATGTGCAAAGCAATAAATAAAACAAAATAAAAAATTATCCCTTGGGAATTAAACTTCTCAAGGGATTTTTCTTTCTCAAAAATTTTTTGAAAAAATTTTCAAAAAAGTGGAACAATTTGAAATCTCTCTGTCGGGTAATATATAGAGGCGAAAGCGTCTGCTCAAAAAGCAGACGTTTTTTCTTTCGTCGAAGCGTATACTTCGGCACAATTGAATATCAGAACGCAGTGGGAACTCCCACTCTCGTCCGGAAGGACAAGCTACCGTGCGCGAGCGCCATGACCTTATCAAAAGATAAGCGAGCGATAAATCGCGCGAATGGATTGCACCGAGTATGGCATGGTGCGAGCAGCGATGACAGAGAGTGAGGTGAATAATGATACTCCCGTGTTGGACACGGCTCATGAAAGAAACTTAAGAGTAGTGAGATGCGGATACTCAGGCTGGAACTTGATGTCTGTTATAAGCATGTGATGTTCGTTCTCCGAGAAAAGAGTCTCGGGGATATATGCTGCGAAATACATTGCGTTCTTAGGTCTCCTAATAGTTTCAGCCTTGGCTGTCTTTTTTCGGTCAACAACCTTGGTTGTTGCTATTAGCAAGCATAGCGCTCGGCTTTCCTGCCGAGCACGAAAAAATGCGGGAGACCCGCACCCCTTATTCAAAATCAAAATTAAAACAAAAAAGAAAGGA
>JAZLAO010000119.1:0-2045 GCA_045613205.1 Eubacteriales bacterium
CCTTATCCAATCATAGTCGATCCCATCTCCAAGGTTCACAATTTCATCTGCTGCACCAACATATACGGCATCGCTTTCGTGAGGCGCAGTACCGTCGATAATAGCAAATTTCTTTCCGTTCAAAACAATAATAACCCCGTCTAATGAGTCTATATCAGAAGAACAGTAATAATATTGTACCTTTGCCCCGCGCTCTTTGCACATTTTTGCCAGCCTTTTCATAAAAGTGCTTTTTCCCGTTCCGGGGCCGCCCTTCAATATAAATGTCCTCTCAAGCTTTTTTCTATTAAATATTTCACTAAAAAGGCTATAAAATCCGTCATAGCCGTTTGCCGATCCAAAATAACGTGCTTCCATACTTTCACCTCTTGAAATTTATTTTGTAAAAATTCATTTATACTAATAAATATTGAAAATTGTATTGACAAATTTATATAAAAGTGTTACAATAAGTGAGTAAATTTTAGCGCTGGTATGGCTCAGTTGGTAGAGCAGTTGATTCGTAATCAACAGGTCGCGGGTTCGAGTCCCGCTACCAGCTCCAAACCAAGAGAGAGCAATCTCTCTTTTTATTTTATTCTTATGCTTCCGGAGATGTTTATGGATTTATGTAATATTTCTAATATTAAAGCTATTATGGCGGATGCGGGTATAAGCTTTAGAAAAGAATTTGGACAGAATTTCTTGACAAACAGAATTATCCCCGAGGAAATTGCCGAAAATTGTGCCGACACCTCTGACCGCCTTATCATAGAAATCGGCCCAGGCATCGGTTGCTTGACTCAGGAGCTTGCTATGAGATATAGCAAGGTTGTCGCAGTAGAAATCGACAAAGGCTTGATTCCCGTTCTTTCTAAAACCTTATCCGAGTTTGATAATATAACCGTTATCAACGAGGACATAATGAAAATCGATATAGCCGAGCTTGTTTCCGAGCATTCGGAAGGAAAGCCCGTATCGGTTTGTGCAAATCTTCCGTACTATATCACAACCCCTATTTTGATGCACCTGCTCGAATCCGGCGTTAAATTTTCATCTATTACCGTTATGGTGCAAAACGAGGTAGCGCAAAGACTTGCCGCTCCCGCAGGATCATCTGACTATGGTGCAATTACGGCAATTTTAGGTTACTACGGAACTGTTAGAAAGCTCTTCAAAGTTTCGGCAGGCTCATTCTTGCCACCGCCAAAGGTTGATAGCGCTGTTGTTCGCATTGACCTTTATGATAAGTGCCCCTATGAAATTAAAGATGAAAAGCTCTTTAGAAACTGCATAAAGGCTGCCTTCGAAATGAGAAGAAAAACCCTTGAAAACGCTTTAAGCGCGAAGCTCGGCGGTTTTAATAAGGAAGAGGTTGCTACTGCTATATCATCCTGCGGCTTCGATGCTAAAATTCGCGGTGAGCGTCTTTCTACAGAGGATTTCGCCACCCTTTCAAACCACCTCTTTGAAATCAAAAATTCAAAGTAAATACCGAACAAGCATAAAAAAATACCGAAAAAACAAAAATTAACAAAAGCTCCTTTTTGTATGCTATAATCGTAGCAAAAGCAGAAAGGAGCTTTAATATGAGTGAAAAAAGAAAAGTTTATCTAGACAACATACGTACTATAACTGTACTAATCGTTATGGTATATCACGTTTTTTACCTATTTAACGGAGTGGGGGTACTTGGCGGCTTTACCGTTGAAAAAAGCCTTCTCTTTGGTGATGCATTTTGTACCTTAGTATATCCTTGGTTTATGATTTTGCTGTTTTGTATATCGGGAATTGCCGCTCGATTTTCCCTTAAAAAGCGAGGAACAAAGAAATTCTTGAAAGAAAGGGCAATAAAGCTATTGCTTCCGTCAACGCTCGGATGCTTTGTGATTTTCTGGATAGTTGGCTACGTAAATATTAAAATCAGCGGCGGACTTGATTACATTCCGGGATTTTTGATTTATCCCATATCCGTCCTGTCAGGTTCAGGTCCGCTTTGGTTTGCCCATCTTGTATTCGTATATTCTGCCATTATAGTATTGCTTTCCAAAATTGATAAGGACGAT
>JAZLAO010000120.1:0-31742 GCA_045613205.1 Eubacteriales bacterium
ATCCCCTAACGGTGAGATGGCATTCGGTGGCAGAAGCAATCAGTTTTTGCACAACGAGGCTTGGATGATAGCCATATTTGAGTATGAGGCAAAGAGATATTACAAAGAAGGCAACCTGCCTTTAGCATCGCGCTTCAGAGCCGCGGCGGAGAGAGCCCTTTGCGTAACGGAGAGTTGGCTTTCCAAAAATCCCATTCGCCATATTAAAAACCGCTTCCCCACCGAAACGAAATACGGATGCGAAAAATACGCGTATTTTGACAAATATATGATAACGGCGGCGTCAAATATATATGCGGCGTATCAAATATGCGACGATTCGATACCCTTTGAAAAATCCCTGGACCTTGAGCCGTGCATTGCCAAAACTCGAGAAAATTTTCACAAGCTGTTTTTGAAATGCGGCGGCTACGGTATAGAACTTGACCTTGATGCAGACTCAACCTACGATGCAAACGGACTCGGCAGAGTGCACCGCATAGGTGCTCCGTCGGCAATATGCCTCACCGCGCCCTGCCCAAAAACTCCACTATACTCGGTTGACTCGGATGAAACCTTCCCGTTTTCTCTTTGTTCTGCAATCTATTGCGGAGGCGAGTGGACTTTCGGTGCAGACGAGGAGGCGCGTTACGAGATTTTAAAAACCGAGAAGCGCGAGCGAGAGGTGTCAGCAGACCTGCTCTGCCGACACCCGACGGGTAAAGGGGCACGCGAATTCTACTCGGTATCCGAAGGCGGCGTAAAAATAACCGCAACCGCCGACGGAGAGATAGGCTACGCCCTGCCCGCACTTTTCTTTGACGGAGAAAAGCATACCGAAATCACCGCTAGAGACAACGTATTGACGGTAGAGTACGAGGGGTGGATTTGCCGCTATGAAACCGACGGAAAAATCATAAGCCTCGAAAAAACCGCCCGAAACAGAAACGGACACTATAACACCTACCTTGCCGTCGGAGTCGGCTCCGTTTCTGTAAAAATCAGCATTCAAAAGTCCGACGGCGGCGTTTGATATCTCTTTTTCAAAACAAAAAAATCCGCTCCTTGGAAGAATTCTACTCCAAAGAGCGGATTTTAAATTATCAATCGACTCTGCACTTATATTCGCTCACGTCGATAAAGGTTTCGCCGTCTACCTGAAGAGGCGTGGGTCTATCGAATTTAACGGTTATATTTTTGCCCTCAATAACCTCGACGCAATCGGTATGCTTTACGTGCTCGCCCTTGAAAATCGAGGGGAATATCATAAGGGTCTTAAGCTTTCCCGAGCCGTGAAAAAGCATAAGCGAGAGCTTTTGGGGTTCGGCATCTCTTGACTGGTTTGGGGTCGGAATCATACCGCCGCCGTAATGCCTGCCGAACATGGTAGGCGCAATCCAAACCTTTTTATAACTCTTCTCGACCCCGTCAACAATAACGGTGGCATTCCTCGGCTTGAAATTAAAAAGAAGTCCTTTAATAGCTATCGCGGTATAGTTTGCAACCTTGCCCGCGGCGCGCATCTTGTCACCGACCTCACAGCAATAGCCGTCTATGCCGTAGCCTACGCCGTTTATGAATTTATACTCTTTGCCGTTAACATTTACAGTCGGGAGTCCTTTTATGTAATCTGTTATCTCAATCAGCGCGTCGGATTTTTCGGGGCATACGTCTGCATAAAAATCGTTGCCAGTACCCGAGGGATAATAAAACACCTTGCTTTGAGGCTGTGCCTCGGGAAGCGCGTTTACAAAGCGATTAAGCGTTCCGTCACCGCCGCATACCGTGACGGTATCCTCCGCTGCCAAGTCCCTAAAAAAATCAGAGTATGAGATGCTTGTCATATCGATAAGCTTCGCCTCTTTCGAGCCTGCACCGAGCTTTTCCGCAATCGCCTTGCAATTGCCGTGACCTGAGATAGGATTATAAAGAATATAGTTCATTTTGTCCACCTCTTCTTGTCATATTTTGTAGTTTTTTAATATTGTAGCAAAGAAATATTAACTGAAAATTAACTGTTCTTTAATATTTGACATAATTGAAAACTTGTGCTAAAATATCTTTAATAATTGCGAGGTGATAAAATGTTTCATATTCTCATTGTAGACGACGATAAAAACATAAGATACGTAATGAAAGAGATTCTTGAATCGAACGGCTATACAGCCTTTACGGCAGAATGCGCTAAGACGGCTCTCGAAATTCTTGATAAGGAGCATATTGACCTTGCCGTGATTGACATTATGATGCCGGGCATCAACGGTTATGAATTAACGAGGGAGATACGCGAATTCAACCCCGACTTCCCTATTATTATGGTATCCGCAAAGCAGATGCCCGAGGACAGAAAGCTCGGATTTCTCGCGGGTATTGACGATTTCATGTCAAAGCCGATAGATGCCGACGAATTTCTTTTGCATATCAAGGCTCTGCTAAGAAGATTCAGGATAGTAAACGAAAGAAAAATAGTTGTGGGCGACGTTGTGCTAGACTACGATTCCTATACCGTTATAGGTCACGGTGAGGTGCAGGAGCTTCCGCAAAAAGAGTTCCAGCTCCTTTATAAGCTCTTAGCCTCCCCCGGCAAAATATTCACGCGAATTCAGCTGATGGACGAGATATGGGGTCTCGACTGCGACACAGTTCCCGAAACAGTCACTGTACATATAGGAAGACTGCGTAAAAGATTCGATGGCTGGGAGGAATTTGAGATAGAAAATATCAGAGGACTTGGCTACAAGGCGGTGAAAAGAGTATGAAAAAAAAGCTTTCGCCCCTTGCCAGAATAAACACTATTTTTGTTTTAGGCACATCGGCAATACTGCTCGTTGCTCTCCTCGTAGCGACGATGCTCGAGTATACCTTCCAAAAGCTTAATATAATTTCGATTATCGGTATAGGCACGGCAGGCTGGTACTGGGTGCTTATCTTCATAGCTACCAGCATAGTTATAGGACTCGCTCTTGCATTTCTTCTTGGTCGGATAATCTTCAAGCCTATAAACAAGATAGTCGACGGAATGGAAAAGCTTTCCGAGGGGGATTTCTCAACAAGGATTTCACTCGGAAAATACGACGAAATTAAAAAAATTGAAAACAGCTTCAACACCCTTGCAAAAGAGCTCGAAAAAACCGAGATTTTAAGAAGCGATTTTATCAACGACTTTTCACACGAGTTTAAAACACCGATAGTATCTATCAGCGCTCTCATAACGCTTTTGAAGAACGAAAATCTATCCGAAGAAAAAAGAAAACAGTATCTTCTGGTTATGGAAGAGGAGGCAAACCGCCTGACCAAAATGACCTCCAATTCTCTTTACCTCTCAAAAATAGAAACCCAAGGTATTCTAACGAACAAGGAAAGCTTCAACGTGTCCGAGCAGATACGCGATTCCCTGCTTTTGCTCGAAAAGAGGTGGACGGAAAAGAACATCACCCCGTCGCTTGATTTCGAGGAATATAGGATTTCGGCAAACGAGGATATGCTTAAGCAGGTATGGGTTAACCTTATAGACAACGCGATAAAGTTTTCAAACCCCGGCGGTGAAATTGAAATCAACGCAAAATCCGAGAGTGATATGCTCACGGTAAGCATAGGAAACTACGGAGCCGAAATACCGGAATCCGATTACGACGCAATATTCAGTAAATTCTATCAGTGTGACAAATCCAGAGCTTCCGAGGGTAACGGCATCGGACTTTCAATAGTCAAGCATATCATTACCCTTCACAACGGAAAAATATCGGTAGAAAGCAAAAACGGAAAAACGGTATTTACCGTAACTCTTCCATTCGCATGATAAAGGGGCTGTCGCATTTAGGCACAACCGAATAAAAAACAAAGGGTATTGTGAAAAACACAGTACCCTTTTGATAATAAGCGTAAATTTGAGGAAATCATGGTCGAAAACCTACGGTTTTCCTCGTTTTTTTATTGTTTTTTATTCTTTCTCCGTTCTCTCCCTCTCGACGTATATCTATACGCCTTCGGGTCGCGAACGAAGAATTCTGCTCTAAATCCGTGCGCCCCTTGGTTCTGTTCTCATTAAGAATTCGCCAAGTTCGTATTTGAGGCTGATTTTTCTCGGCTTTTGCCTTGATTTTATAGAATTCTTAATGAGACAGCCGCTTTTAGTTAAATTTAGGTATAAAATTCTCACTTGCCGAAGACTTTTCTTGAAGAAATGCCTGTGTGATTCCGAGCTTTTCGGCATATTCGGCAACCTCGCGGTATTCCGCATGTGTGATGCGCCTGTCAAGAGGCGGCTTCATATCGGACATTGGTGTGTACTGACTCATAATGCTGATATAAATACTGTTTCCGTATCTATCGTAAAGGTATTTTAAAATCAGCTTTGCCTCGGCTACGCGGTTTGGCAAAATCAGTATTCTTACAATCACACCCGACGTCATAAGTCCGTCTTGGATTATAGGAGTCGGGCGTTGTCTGACCATTTCTGCTATAGAGAGCTTTGCGGTCTCGGGATAATTTTCTGCTCCCGAAAGCTCCCCTGCCGTCTTGTCTCTTAAGTACTTAAAATCGGCAAGATAAATATCAACAATTCCCGAAAGCGACTCTATCGTCTCGGGGGTGTCGTAGGATGACGTGTTATAGACTATCGGTATATTAAGTCCGCGCGTTTTTGCTGTGATAACCGCGTCCTTTACCGTCGGGACGTAGTGAGTGGGTGTGACGAAATTTATATTGTGTGCGCCCTCTGACTGAAGCCTTATCATAATATCCGAAAGCTCCTCGGTATCAACCTCTTTGCCTGTTCTGCCGCGTGATATGTCCTTATTCTGACAAAATACGCATTTTAAAGAACAGCCCGAAAAGAAAATTGTTCCCGAGCCGCGAGCGCCCGATATTATCGGCTCTTCCCATGCGTGAAGCGATGCTCTTGCAACAGTCGGCATGTCTCGCATGCGGCAAAACCCGAGCTCTCCGCTCGCTCTGTCAACGAGGCATCTGCGCCCGCAGAGAGTGCATTTTTTATATGACAAATCCACTTTTACACCTCACTTACAAAAATTGGTTGACATACTCATCTTTATGTGATATACTTAACGTATAAAATTCTACGAGGTTTTTACAATGAGTGAAAAAAGACGAGAATACATAAGCTGGGACGACTATTTCATGGGCGTTGCCCTTCTTGCTGCAGAAAGGTCGAAGGACCCTAACACACAGGTCGGAGCATGCATAGTTGACGACCAGAACAGAATACTCTCGACGGGATATAACGGATTCCCTCTTGGCTGCTCCGATGACGAATTCCCTTGGGGCAGAGATGGTGAAGCTACCGACACAAAATATCCCTACGTCGTTCACGCAGAGCTCAACGCAATACTCAACACGCGCGGCAAATCTCTTGCCGGCTCGAAGCTTTACGTTGCCCTTTTCCCCTGCAACGAGTGCGCAAAGGCAATCATTCAAGCGGGCATACGAGAGGTAGTATATCTTTCCGACAAGTATAAGGATACTCCTCTTACCAAGGCATCGAGGAAGATGCTCGAAACCGCGGGCGTAATACTCACGAAGAGCAAGCCCACGAAAGCACAGATAGTCCTAAACCTTGACGTCAAGGATTAAAATAAGCAGTTATCGCTTCGGCAGTCGCGCAAAACGCGCCCTGAATCATATTCGGCTTACCGCCTCCTCTTCCGAGGAGGCTTTTATTTATGTCCTTTGAAATATCCCTGAGATTTTCTGTTTCGGAGGAAATTACGTATTTATAGTCACCGTCAGCTCCCGAAAGCAAAACTAAAATCCCGCCCGTCTTTTTTACGGCAATATTGGAGAATGCAATAAGCTCGTCGTTTGAAAAATCTTTAAAAAAGATTACTCTGTTTCCCTCTTTCTGCGATAGCTTGTCCGCCTCGGCTTCTGCCGCGGCAATTCTGAATGCCAGATTTGCGTTTTTCAATTCTGTATAGCTGTCAAGAAGCTTTCTCGCTGCTGCGGAAATTTCCGACTTCGGCACAGAGAGCATGCCGGATATTTCAAGCGCGGAATTAAAAAGCTCGCGAAATACGCGCATGGCACGTCTGCCCGCTGCAATATGTATCCTTATACCGCCTCGAAGCTTTGCAAAATCAAGAATTTTAATAACGCCTATCTCACCCGTATAGCTTACGTGGGGCGCACAGCAGGCGCAGGCGTCGTACTCACCGATTCTCACAATACGGAGATTTTCTGTAATATCGAGCTTTGAGCGATACTCAAGCCCTGCGGCTTCCTCGGGTGTCGGAAACTCGGAGGTAACGGGAATGTTTTTATAAACCGCCTCGTTTGCAAGCGCCTCAACTCTGTCAAGCTCAGCTCTTGTAAGCGGGGCGCTGACGTCCATCGTTACGTCCTCACACCCCAAGTGAAATCCGACGTTATCAAGTCCGAAAAGAGAGTGTATGATTCCCGACAGTATATGCTCGGCAGTGTGGCACTGCATTTTTTCGTATCTTTCCTCAAAATCGAGCCGACAGCTTACCGTGCTTCCCGCTTCAAGCGGAGCATCGGTATAGTGGTATACAGTTCCCCTGTCCTCTTTCACGTCATAAACACGGGCGCAGTCAATAAATCCCTTATCCGAATACTGTCCTCCCTCCTCGGGAAAGAAAGCCGTTCTGTCAAGGACGACACGGTAACTATCTCCCGCCGCCTCGCAGGACAAAACGCGTGCCGAGAATTCTTTTATATAGGCATCTTTATAATAAATTTTTTCAGTCATTATAGCACTCCTTTTCAAAAATCGACCAGGGGTAAGAGTCAAGGTCGGAAAGTGCCGTCACCTCTGTTTTTTTGCCCTTTACAGCAAAGGCTAGGCGAGAGGCAAAAAGCGCCGGCATTTTAGCCTTATTGTCGTGACTGCCGTATTTTCCGTCACCGACGAGCGAATGGCCTCGCGAGGAGAATTGCGCCCGTATCTGATGAAAACGCCCCGTATGAAGCTTTATTTTGACAAGAGTACGCACTCCGCGCTCCCCCTCGGCAAAAGCCAGGGGCATATATTCAAGCTCGGCAAGCTTTGCCCCGCGTCTTTCGGTGTCTACGACGAAGGATTTTCCCTGCTTTGAGTCCTTGAAGAGAAAATCGCGCATAACACCGCCCTCGGCGCGTCCCTCGACTACGGCAAGGTATTCCTTTTCCATACCGCGACCGCCGACAAGCTCGGAGAGTTCTGCAGCAGTTGCCTTATTCCGCGCAAAAACGACAAGTCCTCCAACCACTCTGTCAAGTCGGTGAACAAGCCACAAATCGCTTGGCTCGCCCATATCGGAAAGCGCACGCGAGGTGAGCAGCATAGCATCCTCGTCCCCCGAGGTGTCCGACTGCGTGGGCATGCCCGCAGGCTTTAAAATCACAACAAAATCCTTGCTCTTATATAAAATTTCCGTCATTATAACCTCTTTAAGAAAATGACGCAGTCTGCCGACTGCGGCATAAAATTATTTTCTGTCAAGCACTCGCGTTACCGAAAGAAGATGGTAAATTGCAGGTACAAGCACTGTGTTAACCGCAAGCTCAACGGCAAAATTGACGGTGATAAACAGCGAGTATATGCCAACTCCCGTAAGGTCAACGAAGAAAAGGAGACAACCGATAACGAATATACCGGTATTTACAAGAGGAGCTGAAAGTGCAGCAAGGATTATCGCAAGGTACTTATTCTTTACCGAGAGAAATTTAAAAACGAGTCCCGAGACCACGCCTGCGCCGACACCCTTCGCAAAAACGAGAAGCACGGTAAGAATAGGATTGAATTCAAGGAACGGAACTGTCGTAGGGTCAAACATTACTATAAGCGAAAATATACCGCCAAGCCATGCGCCTGCGCCTATGCCGCAGGATGCCACTCCGAGAACTATCGGAATCAAGACGAGCGTGGGAGAAAGACCGGTTGCCGCACCTATAAGCGGGGCAATAAATATCTGAAGCACGATTACGAGTGCTGTAAGCATTGCAAGATAGGTGAGCTTCCTTATATCAAGTGATTTGCGTGTTTTCATAAGACTTAGCCTCCGAGGTTTAATGGCATAATTATAGCACTAATTTCTCCGTTTTTCAAGCTTTTTCGGTAAATTTGTCGCCCTTTCCCGACTTTTTCTTCTTTACCGTAACAACCTTTACCGCAGAGCCGCCGGTGAGAGCTATCATTTTTACTGCTGCGAGGCTGAAATCGTTTGCATATATCATGAGAGGTTTATCAATCTCACCGCGCGCAAGCACCTTTATATAAGCTGTGTCGGCGGGTAAAATTCCCTTTTCCTTTAGTATATTGACGTCTACTCTATCCTCTCCGTGAAAGCTGCGGCTCAGGGTATCAACGTTTATTATTCTCTTTTTCGACCCGTCGGTTATTACTCTCTCGTCCTCCCGTCTCAGAAGGTCCTTCGCCAGTGAATCGGTTATGAGCTCGTTTGCGCGCTCGGCATCGACCGACAGGACGCCCTCAATCTGTTCGACACTTTTTTTACCTATCCTCTCGCTTATTTCGTTTTTTTTTAGTGATTCTTCCGCCTCACCTCTTTTGTTTTCGGTTTTTGAAAGACGGCATTTTGCCACCGAGAGATAAAGCGCAATATCGCGTCTTTTTAAGACCAGAATAACAGCTCCGAGAACAAGCGCAATAAAACCAAGCGAGCTTGCCGATATAATAAACACCGTTTTTGCCGAGAGGTTTTTATGCCTCGTTATCCTGCCGTTTTCCACAGTCAGCTCGTAGTTTCCGTCAAGACTTCTGCAGCCCACCTCATAATCCTTGTATATGAATTCAAGTCTTAATTCATCTCCGGCGGCAAGCTCGCCCTCTGTTACGGTATAGCTCGGCTTCGGCATTTTGGAAAGCGCATATTTATCAATATCCGAAAGCTTCAGAGTTATTTTTCTCGGTATTATCTCAAAAAACAGTGTCAGCTCGTCAGAGGCGTTCGAAAATTCATAATTGTCCGAATCCCTAAGCTTTAAAATTACGGGATAACGTCCCGCATCGCGCGAAATTCCGTATGACACGTCAAAAAGCGGGCTTTCCGCTATATCCGGCTTTTGCTCATCTCCGTTATATACCGCGCCCGAAATTACAGGCGCAGATACGGTTTGCTTTTTTATAACGAGCCTCGAGCCTTCTATTATCGGCGGATTGTAGTTTTCCGTATCGTAGGAGAGGATTACCGAAACCGAATATTCCCCCGCAAGCGTTCCCTTGCCTCCGACGTACTCCTCTACCCTAACGCCCTCAGGCAGTCCAAGGAGAATTACTCTCTTCTCTGAGCCGTCATAGATTTGCTCGCTGCCCTCCCAATAAGCTCCGCTTAAATCGTAATCGGCTTTTTTTACGGTGATTTCCACCCTTTCTGAAAAATTAAGATAGCTGACGGTGAAATATGAGTCGCCGCAGCGCAGACTGTCAGCCGATGGGTAGGTCAGCTCAGCGCTTCTGCCGTCAAGGCTTGTGACCGAGCCGTCGTTATTCAAAAGCTCAAGCGAAAAATCTGCCGGCAAAATTTTATCAAATGCAAAAAACTCACCTTTATGAAGTATTACCGACATTGAAACAGGTATTATTTTTATTATCAAAAAGCTCTTTTTTTCCGACTCTATCGGAAGATAGTTTATGCCGCCGTCGCTCCTTGCCGAAACAGAATACTCCCCCGGGGCAGTCGGGACGTCCGAGAGCTCGCGTCCCTCTCCGTCGTAATAAACGTAATACACCTCTCCGCCAAGGCTCTCGGCTTTTGGCAAGGGCGTCTTTCCCTCAAAAACATCACCTACGGAAAGCGGTGAGAGCCAGATATTGACGGCTTTCTCTATCCTGTATTGACAGGTTGAATTTATTACGTAATAGTCGCTGTTAAGAGTTATTGCCGTGGCGGTATGAACTCCCGCGTCGCTTTTTGCCCCTACAACGCTTACTTCACATTCCAAGGCTTCAGCCCTCGGTAAATGCTCGGTAATATCATAGGTAAATTCGGTATTCGTCCAAGACACAAGAATACCGAGCGGCTTGATTTCAAGCTCGGCGCAGAGGCTCTTTGGAATATTGTAATTCATGCTTTTCGTAGAGAAATTTATCTCTATTTTCCGTTTTCCCTCGCTTACGTGGGTAACACCTCCCGAAAAGCTGTATTCAAGCCTTATCCCGTCGATTCCCGTAGGCATTTCACCTATAAAAATCGGGTATCGAGTCTCTCCGTTATAGGTAAATTCCCCTCCCTCAAAGGAAAAGCCGGAGAGGTCGTAATCTCTCTTTTCTATCACCCACTCATATGCAAGAGTCGGCGGCGGGTTATAGTTTTTCTCATCGTAAAGCAGTACGGCTTTCGCGGTATATTTGCCTGCCGCAGTTGCCGTGCTGTCGCTATAGCCGATAACCGACACACCCTGAGGAAGTCCCGATAGGCTAACACTCTTTTCCTCACCGTCGTAGACGAAATTACCCTCGCTCCAGACCGCGTCCCTAAAATCGTAATCAGCCTTTGCTATCACAAATGTGACTTCAGCACCCAGAAGCTTATAGTTTCCATCCTTCCCTTTAGCCGTCGCAGTATACTCCCCTGCAAGCGAGCGAGCGCCCGAAACCGAAAGCTCTACCTTGCGGCCGATAATATCGGTGTAGTAAGCTGTCGGACATTTTTCCGTGCCGTCGTATATGAAATCGGTTTTTGAAAAGACCACGCGGCTCTCGAAAGGTGTTACAGTCAATACCGCCTCACGCGATTCGGGTACGGCATAATTTCTGCTCGAGGAAAAAAATGATAAAATTACGGAATATACACCCGCATCAACACCTCCGCCCGACACCGAAGCCGTAAGCGGAACACCGTCAAGTCCCATAGGAAGAGTGCCGAAAAATTCTACAGTCTTCATTTTTCCGTCATAAACCAAAGCGGTGTTTTCAAAAACTATATCCGACACGTCGTACTCCGCCTTGTTCACCGTCACGGGAATAGGAATCGGCACGTCAAGATAATATGCTATTACCGCGTTATCTCCGTAACGGAAATTCTCCGCGCTCTGATGCTTAAAATTGATTTTCTCACCCGAAATCACCTCTACTCTCCCGCTGTTATAGGTGACGCTCAAAAGAAGTCCTTCGGGTAAAAACTCCTCAAAAGCCGCATATACTGTTTTTTCGGGCATGTTTTTTATCGAAATACCGCTTATTTCTTCTCCAATTACCTCAAAGCTAACAGGACTTGAAGCAAGCTCACCGTAATTTTCGCACCCCGAAACCACCGCAATACAGTAATAAATTCCGGCACTCAGAGGCTTCTCTTCGGTATATACACCGTCCTCCGCATCAGAATATAAGAATTCTACCGTGCCAAAGCGGGACGCCGCCTTGTGAGAGGGTGACATTCCCTCGTATATATCAAAGACGGTAAGCTCGTCCGTGAAAAAGTTGTCAGCCTTGAGTATTTTAAAATCTACGCAGGCAAATTCATACCCGCCCTGAAATTCGCAATTTTCGAAGTCCGAAAGCAATAGCTTTACGGGATATATTCCGACTGCAGTGCCGCCTGCCGCCTCTACACTGTAAAATGAGGTAGAGTATATATCCGGGCTCTGATATTCTCCGTTATAATATTTAGGCGCAATCTCGGGTATTGCTACCGTTGCCTTTTTTATATCTACCGATACCGACGGAGTATCAAGGGTTACCGAATCTGTGCCGTAGGTGAAGCTGACACGGCATTTATATTCACCCGACTCCGAAACGCGCGAAAGCTTGATTTTAGGTCCGGAATCGGATACCGCTGTGCCGTTACGAAACCATCTGTAATTTACTACCGCAGACTCAAATAACGGGTGAGAAATGCTCGTTATACCGAAATCGTGCTCCTCACCGTCATAGGTAAAAGAGAGCGAGGACAAAGAAAATGCCGGCGGCAAGAGCTTATACTTAGCATAAAGGCTGATGCTTTGTTCGACCGGATTTGCAAAATCGTAAAATTCCCGAAGGTCCTCATCGGTGCACCAACCGACAAACTCATATCCCGTCTTAGAGGGTGCGCTCGGTGCATCTAAAACTGTGCCGTATACGAATTCACGCGTATCAAAAATAAGGTCTGCGCAATAAAAATTCACCTTATGCGGAAGATAGACCGCCCCGAAGCATCTCTCACTGACACCTTTATAGGAATCAAAATAAGTAAGCTTCTGTTCCTCGGCTCTCTCGTCGTAAAAATCTATGTTTTCAAGGGATTTTTCCGTGGCAGAATAAAAGACGCAGCTAATGCTTCCCTCCTCGAAGCTGTCAAGGAATTTCACCGAAACAGCCCCGGAATACTCACGCTCAAGGTAGGTGAGCGTTATCGGACTATTGGTAATGACACCGTAATCTCTGCCCGAAATTGTCGGCTTGCCAGAGAAGATAAGCGTAGATTTTGAAGCTATCGCACACCCCTCACTGTTGGTGACAGAGCCGCCTATAATTGCAGCGCTTCCTTTATTAAGTATAATAGCTCCCTTTTCTGACGCGCCCGCAATTTTTCCGCCGCTCATGATAAATTTCGCGCCCGCAGAATAATCAAGAGTGATGCACGAGCCTTCGGAGGTGATTTCGCCCGACTTGAATTCCAGCGTGCCGTCCTTTATGCGAAGCGGAGTGTCGGTTAGCGTCAGAGAAAGATTATTTATGACGGTATCTGTGCTAAAAGAGAGCTCAGCTCCACCGAGAAGCCGAAGGCTGCCCGAGAGATTATAGCTGTTTTTCGAAAGCGCAAAATCCTCGGAAACACTCACGTCCTTAAATACGAGATAAACCTCGCCCGAAAGATTTTCGGTGCGTTCAATAATATCCGTAATCCTTTCGGCTCGCGCAGTTGCTACGAAAGAGCCGTCATTATACACCGAAAGAACGTACTCTCCCCCGTCTTCGCTAATTAAGTACTCGCCGCCTGAGGCTTCGCTTCCGTGTGCTGTAAATGCAGTCAGCGCCATTATAGCTACGGCAAAAAAGATAATTTTTAGAATTCTTTTCATTTTCTGCTCCGTTTCCATTTATTTCCATTATATTTTATCATTCAAAAACATAATATTCAAGGAATACGAGAGTTAACTTATCCAAACTTTATGACAGAAAATTGCCTTCTGTGATAATCCTTTCTGCCGTGCGACAAAAATATGTATTTATCAAGTATTTTCTGAAGAGAATTCTTCCCCATAGCTTCGCTTTAAAGCAAGACGGAATGCCTCCTCCGCATCAAAATCTCCGTATCTTTCTTTTTTTGTCGCTCTCGCGTAGCGTATATTTCCATTTCCATTTATATTTCCATTTCCATTTACATTTACATTTACATTTTCATTTCCATTTCCATTTACAGCATCGCCTTGCATAGCTTTGCATCCGTTTGCATCGGCACTTTCGGCTTTTGCCCACCTTTTGTTTGCGCTTTCCCTGCGCTTTTCGGACAGCTCGCGCTGGCTTTTGTGCGTTCTTAATGCGCTGTCAAGCATAAACTTATATATTATGCGCATTTGAGCCGGCAATTCGGGCGGCGTTTTCCTATCCGCGAAATTATCGAGAAGCGCGCGTATAATCATTCCAAGCTCCTCGTTCGTGAGCTCCTCCGTCATATCCCTCCAAGTGAAATAGACGGGTAGATACAATTCCTTGTACTCTGTCATTTTGAAAATCTCCTTTTCGGTTTTTGATTTGATTTTATCATACAAACAACCTCGAGTAAGTATAGTGCCGTTACAAAAAAATCAACTGAAAATCTCCAAAAATTGTACAAAATTCACAAAGAAAAAGAAGCCCGAATTGCACGAATCCGAAGCTTCCCTATATAATATATAAATATTTAAAATTAACCGTTTTATTTCTCCTTGTAGTAAAGAAGGCAGTGACAGTAGCCCTCAAAATCGGGGTCGGCAATCTGCTCGCGGAATTCACGGCACATACATTTCATATCCTCAGTGCGCGCAAGACGGCAGGGACAGTATCCTCCCGTCCTCTTAAGCCCCTCTTTTACAGTTTTAACCACTTCTTTATCTTCATTAAGTCGAATTTTCATAGATACACCTTATTTATTATCATTGATAAGCTTAACGAGCTTTTCCTTAGGAACGAGTCCTACCGACATATCAACAAAGGTATTATTCTTAACGAGCGCGACGGTGGGAATGCTCTCAACCTTGAAAAGCCTTGTGAGCTCAGGCTCTTCATCCACGTTTATCTTGCAGAACTTGACGTCGGGCATCTCAGAGGCAATTTCCTCGAACACGGGCGCAAGCATACGGCAAGGACCGCACCATACAGCCCAAAGGTCGATAACGACGAGTCCCTTATATTCTTCAACCTCGGTTTTAAAATTATCTTTAGTTAAATTAATCATAAGACTTCTCCATATCTTTTTTTCTTAATTGTACCATATTTTTTTTAGCTTGTCCAGCCATATCATGTTTATTTACAATTTTTTTATAAAAAAGTATTGATATTTTCAGCGGTTGGGTTTATCATTTTAACGTAGATTAAATTAAAAAGGCAGATAAAAAAATGCAAGGCTTCGAGAAAAAAATTTCAGTAGATATTCACGACGTAGATTTTAACGGTGCGGCAAGAGCTTCCTCGCTTATGAAATATATTCAGAGCGCTGCCCAGACTCAGCTGACCGAAAACGGACTGTCCTACGAGGAGCTTCGCAGACGCAACCGCGCCTTCATTTTAAGTAAAATCAAAATGGAGTTCACCGAAACGGTAAGAGCCTACGAGCCGCTCGTCGCGCTCACCTTTCCCTGCACCAGCCGCGGATACAGCTTCATAAGATGCTATAAGCTTCTTCGGGACGGAGAAACTATCGGCAGAGCAGTTTCGGCATGGGCGCTTGTTGACACCGAAAAGCATTCGCTCGTGCGGGTAAACGATATGGAGCTGGGGCTTGAAACCTACGACGCAATCGATATGCCGTTTTCAAGAATAGTAATTCCCCGAGACGTTGAAGAGGTGGGCACTTACAGAGTAAACTACGGTGACGTCGACCAGAACGGACATATGAATAACACGCGCTACCCCGATATGTATTCATCTTTTCTTCCGCTGAAGGATAAGCGCATTGAGTCTATTACGATAAGCTATATAAACGAAGCTCCCGCCGGTGATACGCTCACTGTAACACGCGCGCTCTCTGACGGTATTTACTATTTCAGAACTATGCGCTCGGACGGCAAAATCAACAGCGAGGCAGAAATCAAGCTTTCGGATATTTAATTGCAAATATTGCTTTTGGGCTGTCATTTACCCAAAATAACGGATTTTTACATTTTTTTCTTTACAAATATTCAGCAAAAAATAAAAAGAGTTGCAAGCTTCAGGTCGAATTTTAGCCTTTTTGCAGCTCTTTTTGTTTTATTTTCTCAAAAAAGGATAATTTATGCAATACTCCGCGTTAAATTCATAGCCTTATTCATTAAAAGAACGCGCGTTCCGAGGCAGCAAAAGACTTCCGTTTATGGTACAATATATTACGTATTTTAATAAGGAGAAGAGATAATACCATGGAAAAAACTGTTATACGCCGCGAGGTGCGGAAAGAGGACGGATACGAATACGTATACGAGCTTATAATGAAAACGAGCCATATGATTGCAAGCTTTAATATTCCGCTTTACTCTGTGTCGGTCAGAATGAAAAGGCGCGGTGAGGCTGATACATATTCACGGGTTGAGGATATATTTTCTGACCTCGGAAAAGCGACAAAATTCTTTGAGAGAGTTGTCGAAAACCTGGCAACACCGATAGACCTGCCGTACGTGCTTGAGGACTCGCTGAGTATTAATTAGTTATGACCACCGACGCGACCTGCCTCCCTTGTGTAAAGGGAGGTGGCACGGCTTGCCGTGACGGAGGGATTGTTTTTTGCTGATTTTCCCCAAAGTACAACCCCTCAGTCAGCTTCGCTGACAGCTCCCCTTACACAGTGGAGCCTGCCGCTTAATGTGCATAGCTAAAGCTTTTTGAAACTGCCGACCGTACCGGTGCTTTTCAAACGAAGCTTTTTTTACAAAGTATTCGTTATACAAAAAGGTCGAAGTATGTCCACAAAACAGAGTATCTGTCTTTCAGGTCCTTGGCGTAGAGGTAAGCGTCCTTGATTTTTGCTTCACCGTAAAATTTAATGAAATCCGAATAATTCATTCCGACCTCTGAGAGCATTTCACACATCTCGGCAAAGCTCGGAGCTTCACGCAAAATCTTTTTGATTCCGTCAAGATTTTCTTTATAAACGGAAACACGCTTTTCTATTTCGGAATACCAGCCGAGCTTATGCTGAAGCGCTATGACCTCGTCCGCGACGGCGCCGTATACGCGCTTAATTTCGCTTTCGTACTTAGCTTTATCAAATACCGAGGGGGTAATATCTTCTTCCGAAAGCAAGAGTATTTTCTCCCTAATTTTCGCGGTTTCGCCAGCGGAATAGAAAACGTCTGTGCCGTGCGGAAGATACTCTTTTCCGTTAACTATACCCGTAATTTCAAAGTAGTGCGAGAAGTGATGCTCGCTTCCCGATGCAGGTCGGGAATTTCCGACGTATGCCATAAGTATGCCGACGGCAACAAGCGCCTCCATAAGCGTTTTTATAGACTCAGAGTCACGCGCCCTAAGCTTCGAGGCGAGCTTGCGTGTGTTATTAACCTGCTCATAGGTTTCGGCTACGACGAAGTCGCAAATATATTCACCGTTTATAAGTGCCGAAAGCTTCCAGTCAGAGAGGCAGGAATACTTACCTATAATATCTCCGTAGCCTGCTACTATCATATCCATCGGCGCATTTTTCAAAACGTCGGTATCGGCAATTATTCCCTCGGGAACGTGAGCATTCTTCGTCACCTTCATACCGCCGAGAATTAGCGCCGCACCGACCGATGCATAACCGTCCATCGAGGGAGCTGTCGCAACTATGTAATAAGGAATACCGAGAGTAAAGCTCACGTACTTGCATAGGTCGTTTATAACGCCCGAGCCGACGCCTAAAATAAGGTCGGTATGAGAGTCGGTGCAGCCTTTGATTGTATCAATTGCGCGCTCGTCGGGAATGAGAATGTTGTCCCCGTCAAATATAACTCTGCCCTGTATTTTGTTCTTGATTAAGAGCTCTGCGCGGTTTCCTGCAGCTTCATAGGTGTTTTCGTCAGCGACAAAAACAACACTGCCGTAGCCCTTTAAAATTTCGGGAAGCTTATCTATTGCCCCCGCGGAAATCTCAACCTTTTTTATAGGACACGAGTGGCTTTTTCCGCATTCGCAATTCTCTTTTCCGAGTAGTAATTTATCTATTTTCATAAAAATTCCTTACATGAAAAAGCACTTATGACAAGCTTCTATCCTATCATAAGTGCTTTCTTTATCTTAGATAAAAGCTCAAATTAAGCCTTTATGCGAGCTACGCCCTCGCGTACCGCGCTGTCGTAAACTGCCTTTGCAACAGTCTTACCGACTCTGGGGTCGAACGCCTTCGGAATGATGTAATCCGCGCTGAGCTCCTCGTCGCTGATAAGAGATGCAATACCGTAAGCTGCCGCGAGCTTCATATCCTCGGTGATAGCGCTTGCGCGAGCATCAAGAGCACCGCGGAAGATGCCGGGGAATGCAAGAACGTTGTTAATCTGGTTGTTGAAGTCGCTGCGTCCCGTACCAACTACAGCTGCGCCTGCCGCAAGAGCTTCGTCGGGTGCGATTTCGGGTGTGGGGTTTGCCATCGGGAATACGATAGCGCCCGCATTCATAGATGCAACCATTTCGCGACTTACAATGTTAGGTGCGGAAACACCGATAAATACGTCAGCGCCCTTCATTGCATCTGCAAGATTTCCGTCAAGCTTAGATGCGTTTGTCTTCTTAGCAAGCTCCTCCTGCGCGAAGGTCATGCCCTCTTTACCGTCGTAAAGAGTACCGAATCTGTCACAAAGTATCATATCCTTAACACCGAGGTTAAGAAGGAAGTTTGCAATAGCTACGCCTGCGCTGCCCGCGCCGTTGATTACAACGCGAACCTTGCCGATTTCCTTTTTAACAACCTTAAGCGCGTTCATAAGAGCCGCACCGAGAACTATAGCCGTTCCGTGCTGGTCGTCGTGGAATACGGGAATATCGCAGATTTCCTTAAGTCTGCGCTCTACCTCGAAGCAACGGGGAGCGGAAATATCCTCAAGGTTGATACCGCCGAAGCTGCCGGAGATAAGATAGATAGTACGAACAAGCTCGTCAACGTCCTTGCTCTTAATGCAAAGAGGAATAGCGTCAACGTCGCCAAATGCCTTGAAGAGAAGCGCCTTACCCTCCATAACAGGCATACCTGCTACGGGGCCGATGTCACCGAGACCGAGAACTGCAGTACCGTCGGTGATAACCGCAACGGTGTTCCAGCGTCTGGTAAGGTCGTAGGACTTGCTCTCGTCCTTCTGGATTTCAAGACAGGGGGTAGCAACACCGGGGGTGTATGCAAGAGAAAGGTCGTCGCGGTTCTTTACCTCAACGCGCTGAGCAACCTCAATTTTACCCTTCCATTCATAATGCTTTTTAAGTGACTCTTCTGCGTAATTCATTCTTAATTACCTCACTTTTCCCAGGGGAACTTGTACTGAGTAAGCTTATACTCGTCACGAACCTTAATCATCTCAGCCTGAACCGACTCGTTAATCGGAACACCGCTGTCCTTACGGGACTGCCAGATTTCGTACTCCTTCTCACCTGCTGTGTAGATGCGCTCAGCACCGGGAGCCTTCTTGGAAGCTCTTACTGCACGAATGATGTCGCCGGCTTTCTTACGGCAGATATCTTCACCGAGGAAGTGGTTGGTGTCGATAGCGATGAAGAAGTGACCGAGGTGGTAGGGGCGGATATTGCCGTCCTTATCCTTACCGTCAAGGTCCTTACCGTACATACCGTCCTGAAGAACGGAGGAAAGGAACTCAACTATCATAGCGAAGCCGTAGCCCTTGTAACCGCCGAGAGCTTCACCGATACCGCCAAGGGTAGTGAGAGCTGCTGTGCCGTTACGAATCTTCTTAAGAGCAACGCCTGCGTCGCCCTCTACGGGATTACCGTCAATATCGATAACAGTGCCGGGGTGGATTTCCTCACCGATACGCTCATAGTACTCTACCTTACCGTTCTGGGTGATAGAGGTTGCGCAGTCGAAAATGAAATCGAACTCCTCGTCGGTGGGAACGCCTACTGTATAGGGGTTAGTTCCGAACATACCCTCAACACCGAAGGTGGGAGCAACGCAGGGACGTGCGTTGGTGCCTGTCATACCGATACAACCTGCCTTGGTAGCCATAGTTGCATAGTAGCCTGCGATACCGTAGTGGCAGGAGTTACGAACGGCAACCATACCGAGACCGTATTCCTTAGCCTTAGCAATAGCCATGTTCATAGCGCGGTAACCGATTACCTGACCCATACCGTGATGTCCGTCAACAACAGCAGTGGTAGGAGTCTCCTTGATAATCTCGAAGTTGGTTACGGGCTGCTGGATTCCCGCGATGATGCGGTCGATGTATACGGGCTTGAAGCGGTTGCAACCGTGGGACTCAATTCCGCGGCGGTCACTTTCAAGAAGTACATCGGTGCAGATTTCTGCGTCCTCACGGGGAACGCCTGCGCCTACGAAAGCGTCAGTAACGAAATCAGCGGCTGTTTTCCAGTCTAAAATCATTTTTGGCATAATTTTTTCTCCTTTATATATTGTATTTTAGTACTACATATGTTATAATGGATTTGAGCGAATTTGTCAACAGATATTAAAATTCTTGAGCGTATCAATCATAATTTGATAAAATACACTGCACTTTTTGATTGAACAATCACTTTTGGAGGTGAGCGTGTGGCACTGCGTGAGCGTGAACGTTCTATAATCGAATACTTAAAAAAACACGGCTCGGCATCGGTTGAGGAGCTATGCCGCGAGCTGTTCGTCAGCGAGCCGACTATGCGGCGCGACCTTTCGGCGCTTAACACTGCGGGAAAAATAATCCGCACCCACGGAGGTGCGGCATACAGGAGCGAGCCGGGTCAGAACCTGCCCCAGTCCGTCCGTGAGCGCGAGCATTTCGATGCGAAGGCCGCAATAGGCAAAAAATGCCTTTCGCTTATCCGCGACGGCGACACCATTATGGTGGACGCCTCCTCTACTGCTGCAGCGCTCCTTCGCGCGCTTGAGGGAAATAAAAAATCGGTCGTGGTTGTGACGAACAATGCCGAAGCGCCTATGCTCCTTTCCCAGTCAGGCATCAAGCTTTTCGTCACGGGCGGAGAGCTCGCCCTCAATACCCATGCCTACGTCGGAAGTCATGCGGAGGATTTTATGCGCTCGTTTCATGCGGACATCTGCTTTTTCTCGGTCAGACGGCTGACGAGGGGCGGTGAGCTTACCGACAACGCGCTTGCCGAAAATGCCGTCAGAAATATTATGCTCTCCCGTTCGCGCCGCCGCGTTCTTATGCTCGGCTCGCAGAAGATAGGCGAGGCTTGTATGCACACCCTCTGCACGCTTGACGGAGTTGATACCGTAGTATGCGAAAAGGATATTTCCTCGGAATTTCCGGGTTTTAAAGGCAAATTTATATAAAACAGAGCAAGAACAAAAAACGGAAGCATTGATTTTTCTTTGCTTCCGCTTTTATATTAAATTAGGGATTTTACAGCAAAATATCCTATAACCGCAACACCGAGCGCGATGCGGTAAACACCAAAGGGAGAGAAGCTGTGCTTTTTTACAAAATCCATAAGGAACTTTATCGAAACTATCGAAACGATAAAGGATACCGCCATAGCGGTGAGAAGCAATGCTATCTCAAATCCCGACACCGTAAATCCGTCAAGGACGAATTTCACTATCTTAAGAAGAGACGCGCCAAGCATTACGGGAATTGCCATAAAGAAGGAAAATTCTGCGCTTGCGACGCGTGATACTCCGCTGAGCATTCCACCGATAATCGTTGAGCCCGAGCGCGACGTGCCCGGAATCAGAGCGAGCACCTGATATGCGCCTATAATCAGGGAATCCTTGTAGGACAGCTCATGAACGTCGTTGACTCTGTATTCCTTATTTTTCTTGCACTTCTCTATCACTATGAAAATGATACCGTAGACAATAAGCGCTATTGCAACCACGACGTAATTATAGAAATATTTATCGAAGAGGTCATCAAGCAAAAGTCCGATAACCGCGGCGGGTAAAACACCGACGATAACCTTGAACCAAAGTGACCAGGTCAAGCGACGCTCCACAGCGCTCTTTTTCTTCGAGAATGGATTGAGCTTATTCCAGAAAAAGACCGGAACTGCCGCGATTGCGCCAAGCTGAATGACCACCAAAAACAGCTCAAGAAAAGCATCGGAAACGTCGAGCTTAACAAACTCGTCGACTAAAATCATATGCCCCGTTGAGCTCACGGGAAGCCACTCGGTAATGCCCTCGACAATACCGATAAATATTGCTTTGAGAAACTCTAAACGCTTCATACCGTTTTATCCTTTCAGTCGTAATATATCGCCCGCTTTTACGGGAAAAGGCATTTTTATATAAAATGTCATATAGGGGTGGCAGCTCGATTCAATAGGGTTGTGCGACTCGTCGTAAAGCTCGGTTGCAACCATAGGAATACCAACTCTGCCCGGAGTTAAAACCTCTATTTCGTCATTTAGGCACATTTTGTTTCTCTGCGAAACCGTTGCCATACCGCTACCTGCATCATATGCTAAAACCACACCGAGATATGCCTTTTCCTTAAGGTATCCCGGATTTTTGGCGGTGTTTGCATCGAGTCGGGAATCGGTGAAATAGTAGCCGGTTGCATAATCCCTGTGAGTTACGGATTCAAGCTCGCGGTACCATGCGGGCTCGTATTGATGCTCGCCCGAAAAATAGGAGTCGAGAGCCATTTTATAGGTGTTTGTAACCACGGCTGTGTAGTAGGCGGATTTCATTCTTCCCTCGATTTTGAAGGAATCTATCCCCGCCTCGCAAAGCTCGGGAATATGCTCTATCATGCAGGTGTCGCGGCTTGCCATAATAAAGGTTTCACCGTTAATTTCCTCGACCGGCATTGAGAGCTCGGGACGTTTTTCCTCGGCTATCTCGTAGCCGCGTATAGTATAATTCCAACGGCAAGGCTGAGCGCACATACCGCGGTTTCCGTCCCTATCAACCATATGCCCCGAAAGAAGACATCTTCCGCTATAGGATATGCACATAGAGCCGTGAATAAAGCACTCAATCTCAAGCTCCTCGGGAATACCCGCCTTGATTGCCTTTATTTCTTCAAGGGTGAGCTCTCTTGCAAGAACTACCCTTTTTGCCCCAAGAGCATACCAGGCGCGGCAGTCAGCCGCGCTGACCGAGTTTGCCTGTGTTGATATGTGAATATCTACCTCGGGAAGCATCTCGCGCGCAAGCATAAACACACCTATATCGGCAATTATGAGAGCGTCGGGCATGATTGTTTTAAGCTCTCCGAAGTATTCCTTTAAAAGCTCGTATTCATTTTCCCTCGGCATCGTATTTACCGTAAGATACACCTTTACTCCGCGAGCATGGGCATATTCTACAGCCTCCCGAAGCTCGTCGAGAGAAAAGTTATTCGCAGCGGCACGCATTCCGAAAATCTGTCCGGAAAGGTATACTGCATCCGCACCGTAAAGGATTGCCGCGCGCATTTTTTCAAAATTTCCCGCAGGGGATAAAATTTCAGGTCTTTTCATTTTCAATACCCTTTTATGATTTTGAGGTTTATGTTTTTTGCGGCAGGGCTATAAGGTCAAGCTCCCAGGCGGGAACCGAACGAAGCCTGCGCATATAAAGCTTATAATGAGGAAAATTCTCAGAAACGTATGCGGGGAGAGAAAATATATCCCGGCTTCTGTGATATAGAGAGACAAGAAGCGCGGGGGCTTCCCTCTTTACCGTTTCATAAGAGCCGAGGAGAGCCTCATGCTCTGCTCCCTCAACGTCGTATTTGATATAATCCACGCCCGAAAGTCCAAGGCTGTCTATTGAGATAAGCTCGGCTTCAGCGTCCTTATGCTCGTGCGAGGCGGTCGAGGATACCGAGGAATTTCTGTTTCCGCTTTCAAGAAAGCTGCCCGCTCCGCAAGCGCTCCATACGGCTGCATTTATCGGGTGTATTTTAGTGTCGGTGCTATCCGCGAATTTCCTAAGCTTCTTAAAGTTCCTCGCATCAGGCTCTATCGCGTATATTTCTTCTAAATTTTCGAAAAATTCTATGGCTTCACGGGCTGTATCTCCGTTGTAAGCCCCTGCATCTATAACGGTTCTGACCTTTTCTTTGCCTATAAGTGAGTATATTTCCTCTCTCTGTGAGCAAAAGGGCAAAAGATGCTCCATTTTTCCGCTTAATTTATAATGCAAAACCGAGGCGTAGAGGTTTTTCGAGAGTCGGTCGGCAAGCATACCGTAAACGCGGGAGATTTCTTCATAGTGAAGATTATAAAACCCGCGGTCGAAGTATTCGCCTTCGTCAGCGACAGGCATATCGGGAATATACATTTCATATTCGCGGTCGATACCCTCGAGCATCGAGATAACCTCTTCTCTGTTAGAAGCGAATGACAAAACGATAACGAACTCGGGATATTCGGCTTTTATTTCGGAAAAGGATTTCACCTTAAAGCCCCTGAAGCTGTGCCCTCTTACAAATCCGTCGGAGGCAAATACCTCGGCTACCTTTATTCCGTATTTTTCGAATCTGCGGAAAAGCTTATCCGCGCCGTTACCCATTCCGTATACGGCTATCGGGCGCGACTCTTTTGCGAGCACCTCCCAAACGTCGCTTTTTGCGGGATATTCGGGCAAGGAATATTCTTTAAAAGTCATTTTAATTTACCGTTGCAAAAAAAGTTTATTTGTGTTAGAATAGTTATAGCCGAAGAGAGCCGAACTCATAAGGTTTTGAAATATAGATTTTCCCATCTTCATCGCTAAATTTTTCTGGAAATTCCGCATATTTCTCTAAAAATTCAGCTCGAATATGAAAAAAACTATTATTTCAAAACTGCGTAGCATCTTCCGGCTAACAAATTTTTGATGGATTTTGGCGTAACGAGTCGCAGTAAAGTATGACTTTACAAGAGTCGGTGCGACGAAAGACACTAAAATTTATCGCCGCAAGAGTTGTGAGTTCGGCTCTCTTCGGCTATTGCCTGCCTACAATAAACAAGAACGGTTTTATTATAATGAGTATAGAAACTTACGGCACGGGGGCGCGGCTCAGAATTGCGGCTCGGCTTCTTGAGGGCGTGACGACTGATAAACGGCTGATTTTGCTGCCCGTGCCATCGACTCGTGATAAAAAGCATATAAAGGATACCGATATACTCCTTGATGATACTCTTTCGGGCGCGGGGGCTGACACTCTAGCCGTCGGATACGGTCTTCCTGACCGCTATACTGCCGCTTTAGAGGCTGCGGGCGCGAAGCTTCTTGACCTTGCCCATGACGAAGAGTATCTTTGCGATAACGCGAAAATAACGGCATACGGCGCGCTTGGATATATCCTCACAACCACCCCCCGCGCACCCGAGGATTTGCGCTTCGGTATTGTCGGATACGGCAGGATTGGCTCGGAGCTTTCGAGAATGCTCCTTTTTCTCGGGGCGCACGTCAGGGTTTATACCTCTCGCACGCTTACAAGGCTTGAGCTCGGTGAGTGCGGTATGGAAAGTGCCCCATCGTCAGATATATACGCGGGTAAGGCGGACTTTTCAGGACTTGATATACTTATAAACACCGCGCCAAAGGATATGAGAGGCTGCTTTGAGGAAAGCGGACTTCCGGACGGCATGAGGCTTCTTGAGCTTGCCTCGGGCGAAAATTTTGCCGATGTTGCGGGTGTTGAGCGGCTTCCCGCATTGCCCGAGAGAATGTACCCCGAAAGCGCAGGCAGGGCTTATTTTGATGCTGTAGTCCGTTTCTTAAAAACAAACCCATAATTGACGGTATAATGAAATGATAGGATATGCATTTACAGGCTCGTTTTGTACGCTTTCCTCATCGCTTTGTGAGCTTGAATGGCTGCTTTCGGCAGGCTTTGACGTTCAGCCGATAATGAGCGAAAACGTATACTCGACTGACACAAGATTTTTTAAAGCAGAGGACTTTCGCAAAAGGGTTGAATCGCTGTGTACAAGGCCGATAATTCACACGGTTACCGCGGCAGAGCCCTTAGGACCTAAAATGCCGCTTGAGTACCTTATAATCTCCCCCTGCACGGGAAATACTCTTGCAAAGATAGCAAACGGCATAACCGACACCGCTGTCACCATGGCGGCAAAGGCACATCTGAGATGCGACCGACCTATGCTGATAGCCCTAGCCTCAAACGACGCGATGTCGCAAAACCTCGGAAATATTGCAAAGCTTATAACGAGAAGGTCGGTGTATTTTCTTCCGCTTTCGCAGGACGACCCGAGAGGGAAGCCGTATTCACTTGTCGCGGATTTTGCACGGCTTGGCGAGGGCTTTATAGCAATGCAGGAGGGGCGGCAGCTGCGCCCTCTGTTCGTATAGTCACACGCCCCGTGTGCCAAAGATACTGAATTTTATTGCCGAAAGGCTTTTTTGAGCGAGGTTTTTACTATTCCTCGCTCTTTTCTTCTTCGCTCTCGCTGTAAGAACGGGCAAGAGCTATACGGAAAGCTTCCTCAGGGTCAAAGCTGTATTCGCGCTTGTTATCTTTTTTGCTTTTCTCGTGAATTTTATCCCTTGAGTATGTATTGAATATCCGAATAGCGCCATCAAGTATAAAGCAATACGCCAGCATAAGCTTCGGGTCAAGGCTCGGGGAGTATTCCTTTGTGCCCCCGCTCCTTAAAAGCTCTCTGACAAGCCATCCGAACTCCTCATCGCTTAAGCTGCCCGTTAATTCAAGCGTGTTATAGAATAGCGGAAAAAATATTTTGTTTTCTTCGGTCATTTTTTTCTCCTCCGTTTTTTATTTGCAACTCTATTGTAGCAGCTTTTTTGCTTCAAGTAAGTATAGTCCGAATACAAAAAACAAGCGGGAAAAAGCGCAAAATTTATTCAATATGCACAAAGAAAAAAGGGCTGTTTAATAGCCAAAAACAGCTCCTCTATATAATATATAAATATTTAAAATTAACTGAAATGAAAAATGGATTTTTCCGCAGAGGATAGCGCCCGCGAGAAATTAAATCCGTCTATGTCGGAATATATCCGCTTTTGCGGATGAAGTCGCTTCGCGGTGGAGTCCTGCTATGCAGGGTTGAACAGTAGGGCGGGGCTTGCTCCCGCCGAAAAAACAAAAAACAAAAATCATTTTTTTGCGCTCTCGCGCGCGTGTACGCGCATTAGCATTACACATTAATATTTTTTATTTGTTTTTTTATTTTCATTATTATTGATATTTATTCTTATTTATTTGTATTTGCATTTGCATTTTGTATTGGCATTTTTGATTTGTATTTGCATTTACATTCGTATTAGCATTTATATTCATATTTGTATTTGTTATTGTCGTATAAAAAGCTCCCCGACGGACGAGTGCCGTCGGGGAGAGGTGCTTATCGGGTTAAATCTTCGCTGCCTTTTGGTCGCAATAGATGTGGGGAGCCCTCGCGGAAGAGCTTTTTAATTCCTCTCTCGGTTTGGCTTATGCAGTGGGGGTTTTGGCAGACAAGCTCGGGGCACTCTTCGCCCGAGTTTTTTCCAGACCAGCTCGGAGCGCTCTTCACTCTGGTTTTTTGCAGACAAGCGACGAATTTTCTGTGTCGTCGTTTTTAGCCTTCCCCTCGAGGGGAAGGTGTCATGAGCATTGCGAATGACGGATGAGGTGGAGCGAATTGTAAATTTTAAAAGGTTGAAGATTCAATATGCCTTAAAATATCCGCGCAAATTCCGTCGAAGTTTTTATGTAGCTCGATGTTTGTATACCGTAATACTTTAATTCCGATTGAATTTAGATAGTTGTCTCTCGTTGCATCCTTTTCTTTAGCCTTGGACTCATAGTGCTGTGAACCGTCAAGCTCTATGACGATTTTTGCTTTGGCACAGTAGAAATCAACGATATAATCTCCGATGATTTTTTGACGGTTAATAGTGTACGGAAGCTTTTTGAGAAAATCGTACCACAGGTGTTTTTCTTCTTTAGTCATACCTGTGCGCAATGATTGGGAAAAATTCTTCAAGCCTTTGTTATTTGTTTGATTCATAATGTACTTCCAATTTTTTATGTAGAAAACGCTCCACCTCATCCGTCGGCGAAGCCGCCACCTTCCCCTCAAGGGGAAGGCAGAAAAGGGGGAGCTTTAGCTTTGCTGCCTTAGGAAAGTGGGGAGAATAGCGTGACGGCTTTGCCGCCTTAGGCAAGCAGGAGAATACCACGCTGGCTTTGCTGCCTTAGGCAAGCAGGAGAATACCGCGTTGGCTTTGCCGCCTTAGGAAAGCGGGAGAATACCGCGCTGGCTTTGCTGCCTTAGGCAAGCAGTATTTGAAGTTATCGGTTGAGCTTATCCGGAGTATCGCGAAGCCCCAAAAGAAAATCTAATGAAACATTATAAAATTTTGCGAGTTTTATATACTTATCAATTCCCATCATGTGCTTTCCAAGCTCATATTTACTATAATCTGACTGCGAAATCTCGAGTAGCTTGGCAATATCTTTTTGTGACATATCTCTATCTTCTCGCATATCTCTGAGTCTTTGATAATAATTCATATATCTCTCTCCATGTATTTGCTTTTCAACAAATTATAACACAGTGCATATTTTCACTATTGACAATAGTGGATATTTACACTATAATATAGATAAAGAAGTAGTAAAAGGAGAAATATATGACACAGTATAAAGAAGATGTATGTTTTTGTACCAATGTGCGAAATTTACGCAAGATGTATAATTTAACAAAAGAACAGATGAGTAAAGTGATGGGAATTGGTATACACAGCTTAAATCTTATCGAAAAGGGTATTATTCCTCAAAAGCTAAGCATTAACGCGGTTTTTGCACTTGCGAGATACTTTAGGATACCGCCTAAAAATATATTTACAGAGATAACGTATGAAAAATAACAAAACGCGCGGCAGCCTAATTTTTAAAAAAGCGTGTCGCGCGTTTTATTATGTTGTTTGTTAGGGTTTATTTAATTTTTTCTGCCTTTTGGTCGCAATAGATGCAAGAGCCCTCGCGGAAGAGCTTTTTAATTCCTCTCTCGGTTTGGCTTATGCAGTGGGGGTTTTGGCAGACAAGCTCGGGGCACTCTTCGCCTGAGGGGATTTTTGAGGGCTTGTCGGTTTCTCTGAGGAGCTTTAATATAAGAGCCATTCTTATATATCTGCCGAATTTTGCCTGGTCGAAATAGTCTGCTCTCGGGTCGTCGTCGACGTCGGTCGAAATTTCTGTGACACGGGGCAGGGGATGCATTATCGAAAGGTCGGATTTTGCACCCTTAAGCTTCTCTGCTGTGAGAACGTAGGAGTCCTTAAGTCTTTCGTACTCGTCCTTGTCGGCAAATCTCTCCTGCTGAATTCTAGTCATATAGAGAATGTCGATCGAGGGAATAGCCTCCTCAAGACTTGTAATCTCGGAATACTCAATACCGCCAAGGAATTCCTCTTTTACGTAGTCGGGAAGCTTTAATTCCTCGGGGGCGATAAGCACGAAGCTCACACCCTCGTATCTTGCCATTGCCGCAATGAGTGAATGAACCGTTCTTCCGTACTTAAGGTCACCGCAGATTCCGACGGTAAGGTTAGAAAATCTGCCTTTTTTTCTCTGTATCGTAAGAAGGTCGGTAAGAGTCTGGGTGGGGTGGAAATGTCCGCCGTCGCCCGCGTTGATTATCGGAACTGACGAAACGCGCGAAGCTACGATAGGCGCGCCCTCTTTCGGATGGCGCATCGTGATAATATCGGTGTATGCCGACACCATTCTTATAGTGTCGGAGAGGGTTTCACCCTTGGTCACCGAGGAAGAGCCCGAGTTCGAAAAGCCGAGCACGTTGCCGCCAAGGCTCATCATTGCCGACACAAAGCTGAGTCGGGTTCTGGTAGACGGCTCGAAGAAGAGCGTGCCAAGTATCTTGCCCTTGCAGGCTTCGGCATATTTCTCGGGGTTTGCGATAATGTCATTTGCTGTAGCGCAGAGCTCGTCAAGCTCCTCTGTCGAAAAATCAAGTATATCAATAAGATTTCTCATAAAATTCTCTCTTTCGGTCCTTATGCTTTTGCACCGTATACTTCAAGATACTTCTTGATTCTGTGCACGTTTTCCTTGTTTGCGGGGTCCTCTTCGAGATATTCTATAATGTCGTAAACGTCAACTATCGAGTAAACGGGGAAGCCGAACTGCTCCTCAATTTCTTCCATTGCGCCCTTGTCGCCAAGTCCCTTTTCCTTACGGTTAACCATAATAAAGGTTGCCGCAACCTTAGTTCCCTCAAGGTGAGAGAGGATATCCATAGACTCGCGGATAGCGGTTCCCGCGGTGATAACGTCCTCGATAATAACTATTTCCTCGCCCGCGGTGGGAACGTATCCTACGAAAACACCGCCTTCTCCGTGGTCCTTAACCTCTTTTCTGTTAAAGAAGAATGGAACGTTAAGGTCGTTTTTGGAAAGAGCAACCGCCGCGGAAACAGCGAGCGAAATGCCCTTGTATGCAGGGCCGTAAAGGACAGCCTGCTTCTTTCCGAGCCTGTCGAAATATGCCTTTGCGTAAAACTCACCGAGCTTCGCAATGTCGTTTCCGGTTTTTATCATTCCCGCGTTTATAAAGTAGGGAATCTTTCATCCGCTTTTTGCGGTGAAATCACCGAATTTGAGAACTCCCGCGCTCTCAAGAAACTGTATAAATTCTCTCTTATAGCTTTCCATAATTAATCTCCTATAAATTCATTGCAGCATCTCTCGTAAGCTGCTACGGGGTCGGGCGCTGCGGTAATGGGTCTTCCGACAACTATGTAGTCCGAGCCTATTTTTTTCGCTTCAGCGGGAGTCATAACTCTCTTCTGGTCGCCCTTGTCACCGTCGGCAAATCTTACACCGGGTGTTACGGTAACGAAGTCCTTGCCGCATCTCTCGTGAACCTTGCCTGCCTCGAGAGGCGAGCAAACTACACCGTCAAGTCCTGCGACTTTTGCGTTGCTTGCATAATGCATAACAACCTCGGCAATCGGCTCGTTAATAAGAAGGTCGCGCTTCATAGTTTCCTCGTCGGTCGAGGTGAGCTGAGTTACCGCAATAAGCATAGGTCTTGTTCCGTCGGGCTTCGTAAGTCCTTCGATAGCCGCCTGCATCATCGGAACAGTTCCGCCTGCGTGCAGGTTGGTCATATCAACGTCAAGGCGTGAGAGCACAGCCATTGATTTTTTAACGGTGTTGGGAATGTCGTGGAGCTTGAGGTCAAGGAAAATCTTGTGTCCTCTCTTTTTTATCTCGCGTACTATCGCGGGTCCCTCCGCGTAGTAAAGCTCCATGCCGATTTTAACAAACGGCTTCTTTCCCTCAAATTTATCAAGGAATTTAAAAGTGTCTTCTGCGCTCGCGAAGTCGCAAGCGATGATAACGTCGCGTCCCATAATATCCTCCTTTTTTGCTTTGATAAATTCCGTAATACTGCGTTAAAGCATCGACGCACTCAAATCGCCGTAGGTAACTACGGCTTCATTTTGTTTGCTCGCTTTGCCTTGTCTTACGAAATTTCTCTTCGCAAAATGTTTTTTAATGTGTTTTGATAAATTCCGTAATACTGCGTTAAAGCATCGACGCACTCAAATCGCCGTAGGTAACTACGGCTTCATTTCGTTTGCTCGCTTTGCCTTGTCTTACGAAATTTCTCTTCGCAAAGATTTGTTTTTAATCAACTTTTTAAACCCTGCGAAGCAGGATTTCATTGCGGCAGAATGCCGCTATTCAGTGCGCTGCACCGATGATATCGGAGAGGCTCTCTATTCTGTATTTTTCCATAACGCGCGGCAAATCTTCGATAATATCGCGGCACGCATAGGGGTTAACGAGGTTTGCAGCGCCCACCTCAACGGCTGCCGCACCCGCCATCATAAATTCGATTACGTCCTCAGCCGTGGAGATACCGCCCATTCCGACAATCGGAATTTTAACCGCATCGTACACCTGGTATACCATTCTTACGGCAACAGGCTTGATTGCGGGGCCTGAGTAACCGCCCGTCTTGTTAGCAAGCAGCGGAGCTCTTTTTTTGAGGTCGATTCTCATGCCGAGAAGGGTGTTTATAAGGCTTATTCCGTCAGCGCCGTTTGCTTCGCAAGCCTTTGCAATTGAAGCGATGTCGGTGACGTTTGGAGAGAGCTTTATAATAAGCGGTTTGTTAGTTACGCGTCTTACTGCACGGGTTATCTCGCCCGCTGCCTCGGGTGACGTTCCGAAGCTCATTCCGCCTCCGTGCACGTTGGGGCAGGAAATGTTGACCTCAAACCAGCCGATGTCGGACTGCGTGTCAAGTTTTTCTACCGTTTCTACGTACTCGCGCTCTGAAAATCCCGAAACGTTTGCCATGACCGGCTTTTTGAAAACCTCGCGAAGCTTCGGAAGCTCCTTGGCGATTACCGCGTCGACACCCGGATTCTGAAGTCCTACGGCATTGAGCATTCCCGAGGGGCATTCCGCGATTCTCGGGGTGGGGTTTCCGAACCTTGCGTCAAGCGTCGTTCCCTTAAAGGAGAGCGAGCCGAGTATGTTTATATCGTAGAGCTCGGCAAATTCGTAGCCGAATCCGTATGTGCCGCTTGCCGGGATTATCGGATT
>JAZLAO010000121.1:0-10075 GCA_045613205.1 Eubacteriales bacterium
ATGCTCACAGGCTACTGCGCAGGTTGGTCGCTCAAGCAGCTCATTCAGGAGGGTCTCGGCGGGGTAACGGGTAAGATCACCTCCGCTCCCGCAAGGCACCTTGCTACGCTTTGTAACCAGATGGTCAACTTCCTCGGGATCATGCAGAACGAGTGGGCAGGCGCGCAGGCTTTCTCCTCCTTCGATACCTATCTTGCTCCCTTTGTAAAGGCAGATAACCTCAACTACGATCACGTCAAGAAATGCATCGAATCCTTTATCTACGGTGTCAATACCCCCTCGCGTTGGGGTACGCAGGCTCCCTTCTCCAACATCACTCTTGACTGGACGGTTCCTAACGACCTTGCAGAGCTCAACGCAATAGTCGGCGGCAAGGAAATGCCCTTCAAGTACAAGGATTGCAAGAAGGAAATGGGTATGATCAACAAGGCGTTCATCGAGACGATGATCGAGGGTGACGCCAACGGCCGCGGATTCCAGTATCCCATCCCCACTTATTCAATCACCAGAGAATTCGACTGGTCCGAAACCGAGAATAACAAGCTTCTCTTCGAGATGACTGCAAAATACGGAACCCCCTACTTCTCGAACTACGTTAACTCCGATATGGAGCCGAGCGACGTTCGTTCTATGTGCTGCAGACTCCGTCTTGACCTCCGTGAGCTTCGTAAGAAGTCGGGCGGTTTCTTCGGAAGCGGCGAGAGCACCGGTTCTATCGGTGTTGTTACCATCAACATGCCGAGAATTGCATATCTTGCTTCCGACGAGCTTGATTTCTACAACAGACTCGACAGACTTATGGATATATCCGCGCGTTCTCTCAAAATCAAGCGTGAGGTTATCACAAAGCTCCTTGACGAAGGTCTTTATCCCTACACCAAGCGTTACCTTGGCACTTTTGCAAACCACTTCTCGACTATCGGTCTTGTCGGTATGAACGAGGCAGGTCTCAACGCAAAGTGGCTGAGAAAGAATATGACAACCAAGGAAACTCAGGAATTCACCAAGGCTGTCCTTAATCACATGCGTGAGCGTCTCTCCGATTACCAGGAGCAGTACGGTGACCTTTACAACCTCGAAGCAACTCCCGCAGAGTCAACCTCTTACCGTCTTGCAAAGCACGATAAGAAGTTCTATCCCGACATCATCTGCGCCACAGACAAAACCAAGGGTAATACCCCCTACTACACCAACTCCTCTCACCTTCCTGTTGGTTATACCGACGATATCTTCGAAGCTCTTGATATGCAGGATGAGCTCCACACCCTTTACACCTCGGGTACCGTTTTCCACGCATATCTCGGAGAAAAGCTTCCTAACTGGAAGAGTGCAGCAAACCTTGTCCGTACCATTGCAGACAACTACAGACTCCCCTACTACTCCATTTCTCCTACCTATTCGGTATGTAAGAATCACGGATATATCGCAGGTGAGCAATTCATTTGTCCCGAGTGCGGTGAAAAAACCGAGGTTTACAGCCGTATCACCGGCTACTACCGCCCCGTTCAGAACTGGAACGACGGTAAAACCCAGGAATACAAAGAGAGAAAGGTATATTCGCACGACAAGCTTACCGGCAAATCGCCTATTGACCGTTCAAATAACGTCGTAGTAGACGAACCCGCTTGTGAGGACTCCGAAGCATGCGAATCCTCTGCTATACTCTTCGCAACTCCCACCTGTCCTAACTGCAAGGCTGCAGCTATGTTCCTTGACAAAGCAGGTATTCCCTACGTAAAAATGATGGCTAACGAAAACCCCGACCTTGTTGCAAAATATGAAATCAAGCAGGCTCCTACTCTCGTCGTTATCTCTGACGGCAAGATTGAAAAGCATGCGAACCTTTCAAACATCAAAGCATATACCGAGAAAGTAAAATAATCTATGTATGACATTGTAATAGTAGGCTCAGGGCCTGCAGGACTGACCGGCGCGCTCTATGCGCGGCGGGCTGGAAAAAGCGTCCTCGTTATAGAAAAAAACGGCTTTGGCGGACAAATAACGCACTCCCCAAAGGTCGAAAATTACCCCGGAATGACCTCGGTCAGCGGCAGCGAGATAGGCGAACAGTTCCTTACTCAAGCTATGGAACAGGGCGCGGAAATTGAGCTTGATACCGTTACCTCAATTGAGGGTGTTCCCGGAAATTACTCCGTCGTGTGCGAGAGTGCAACCTTTGGGGCCAAAAGCGTTATCATAGCTACCGGCTCAAGACACAGAACGCTTGGGCTTCCCGGCGAGGAACGCTACACGGGTGAGGGTATTTCCTACTGCGCAGTGTGCGACGGTGCTTTTTACAAAGGTAAGACTGTTGCTATCATCGGCGGCGGAAATACGGCTTTGCAAGAAGCAATTCTCCTCTCCGACGGATGCGAAAAGGTTTACGTTATTCAGAATCTTGCATTCTTCACCGGTGAGAAAAATCTTGCATCGAGGCTTTACGCTCGCGATAATATTGAGGTTATGTTCTCAACCGTCGTTACGGGAATTATTGAGGACGGAAGCTTCCGCGGAATCAGAATCAAAAACACCGAAACGAACGTCGAAAGCGAGCTTATGCTGGGCGGCATGTTCGTAGCTATCGGTCAGGTGCCCGAAAACAAGCCGTTTGAAAACGTTACGACTCTTAACGACTACGGATACATCGAAGCAGGCGAGGATTGCTTGCCGAGCGGTGCTCCCGAGGGAATTTTCGTTGCAGGTGACTGCCGCACGAAATCCGTCCGCCAGGTTACAACGGCAACAGCTGACGGTGCAGTTGCAGCTCTTGCAGCTTGCAGATTCGTTGATTCGCTTAAATAAACGGAAGCATAGCAAATGTTTGCGAAGTGTTATCATGCCTACTAATAAAATACAAACCGGTATAAGATTTGAACCCGAACTGCTTTATAAAATTACACAAGTTGCCAAAGCCAACAAGCGTTCTCTCAATGCGCAGCTTGAATTTTTAGCACAAAATTGCGTTAAGGATTTTGAAAATGAAAACGGAGAAATTCCGCTTGACGAAAACGCGATATACAGTAAATAACAAAAAACGAGCAAACGATAAAAGCTTCATGCTTTCAATTCGTCTGCTCTTTTTTAAATGTTAAAAAATACAAAAACTACGAAAATTTATACCTTTTCACCCAAATTTATAACCTTGATTCCTTTTTTTATTGCTTTCACCATTAGCTTGTATGAATTGGTAAAAGTATTTTTTACATAAACTATGGCAACATCAGATTTCTTAATTAACCATTCGTTTCGCTTATTTATAGCAAATCTGGGAAGAGCTTTTTCAAGTCCCTCCGGAAACAAAGGCAAATTTTTCATTTTCTTCATAACCTTCTCGTTTAAATATGAAATTACGACGCTGAATTTCATTTCGGGGCGTATTTTTGAGATATCCGATAAAATTTCCTGAACATAGTAGTCAAAGCTTCCGTTGTTGCCTACATAAAACTCGACTACTCCCTCATCTAGCAAACGCAAAATTTCCGTTTTTAATGCTTCCTTGACTGAAACAGGCGCATTTTTGTGTCCAAAAAAAGTACAAATCATAATTCTACTCCTTATTTATGGGATATATCGTATATTATAACACATTTTTCTCATTTTTGCGATATATCCCACACGATATATCGCAATTTTGGTTAAAATAAACATATATCACACTAAGGAGTGGCAGATGAATACCAAAGAAGCGGTTGCTCAAAGGATAATTGAGCTATGCAAAGAAAGAGATATTGCCACAAACGCATTGGCAAACATCTCGGGAGTTTCCCCTTCGACAGTTTACAGTATGTTGAATGAAAAAAGTCAGAATCCGGGAATAGTGTCAGTTAAAAAACTTTGCGACGGATTTGAAATAACCTTACGCGAGTTTTTCAACAGTCCTATATTCGATGACATAGAACAAGAAATAAAATAAACCGAGCAAACGAGAAAGCTTTATGCTTTCGATTCGTTTGCTCGGTTTTTGTCGATATATTTCGCATTTTTGCAAAATGCGATTCGATATGAGAAAAATCCAAAAGGATTTTTCTCGATTTAGATGGGATTACCCTCTTTATCGAAGAGAGGAAGAGGGGCGAGGTAGGTTATATCCTTACGGTCGATAGCATCGCCCTCTGCAAGAATTGCCATCTTACCGACTATCTCGCCGCCCGACTGAAGAACGAGGTTTTCAAGCGAGAGAAGAGAGCCGCCCGTGCTGATTACGTCATCAACGATAAGCACGCGCTTACCCTTCATAAATTCGGCATCCTCACCGTTTATGTAGAGCGTCTGTGCTGCTGCAGTCGTGATAGACTGGGTTTCGCACTTTACGACGTCCTTCATATAAAGCTTAACCGATTTTCTCGCGAGTATATATCGGTTTTTTCCTGAAAGACGGCACATAGTGTGGATAAGCGGTATTCCCTTCGATTCAGCTGTTATCATAACGTCGTGCTCGGGCGCGAGGTTGTAAAGAGCCTCCGCACACTTTTCGGTAAGCTCAACGTCACCGAAAAGGATAAATGCCGCAATGTTAAGCGTATCCGATATGGGACAAAGAGGCAGGTCGCGCTCTATTCCCGCAACATGAAGCTTGTAATACATTTGTATAACTTCCCTGTTTTTTAATTATTTCTGTATAAGATGGATTGCAAAGCCGCAGATTTCGTCCTTGAAATATACGAACTTCGGCTTGCCGGTCTTATCGTCGTACGTGATTGTGGACTCGTCAAACGCGAATCCAAGGCGGGTAAAGTATGCCATCGCTCTGTCAACAAAGTTGGTTCTGATTGCAATGTGGCCGCACTTGCCGGGGCCCTTGCCGCACATAAACTCAAACGCATCGCCTGCAAAGATGGACTTTGAGGTCTGGCGAAGAGAGAAACCAAACATAAGCTCAAAGAGCTTTGCCGACTTTTCTGCTTCCTCTGCGTTTTCAGCATTGATTCCCATGTGAAGAAATTCAAGGCCGAGCATAGTCTTTACTGCATTTCTTGTAAGAGCTGTGATTTCGTCCCACTTCTTTTCCTTTACAAGCTCGTCCTTAACCATGAAAGAGCCGCCGCAAGCAACTATCTTGTTGAACTTAAGATATTCAAGAAGGTTATCCGCGCTGATACCACCGGTAGGCATAAACTGAAGCTGACCGTAGGGCGCTGCCATTGCCTTAAGCATCTTAAGACCGCCTGCTGCTTCTGCGGGGAAGAATTTTACGGTTTTAAGACCAAGCTCAAGTGCCGCTTCGATATCGGAAGGATTTGAGCATCCGGGAAGCATAGTAATACCCTTGGAAAGAGCGTATGCGGTTACCTTGGGATTAAGACCGGGGGATACGAGGAATTTCGAGCCTGCTGCAATAGCAGCGTCAACCTGCTCGGTGGTGAGAACGGTTCCTGCACCAACAAGCATTTCGGGATAAGTCTCGGTGATATTTTTGATAGCCTCAGCCGCACAAGCGGTTCTGAAGGTTATCTCCGCTGCGGGAAGACCGCCGTCAATAAGAGCCTTCGCAAGCGGAACGGCATCATCGGGATTCTCAATCTTAATTACAGGAATAAGTCCGATGAGAGAAAGTTCTTTAAGCATTTCGTTGTTCATATATTTATGACTCCTTTAAATATTTATTTTCACCTTAATTATACTATAAGGCAGAGCTTACAACAATTGCAAAAATTGCCTAAGCCATTGCAAAAATTGATGTAGACACCATCAGAAGCCTTTAGCTATTGACAAGTTATTTTAAATACGGTATAATATTTCTAATAAATTAGAAAAGAGCTGACATAATGAAAAAAATCGCGGTGCTCACAAAAGACCTTTTCCTTTTTCAAAAGATAAAACTTGAGCTTTCCAACGAGGCCGAGGCAGTACTGTCCGAGCAGGACGCTTCATCTCTTTGCCTCTTTGACCTTGACACAGCAGCGGGTGACATTCCAAAAGGAGCTCTCACTATGAGTCGCATAAACCATGCGGATATTGAAATTCCGTTCAGAGTCGGTGCTGTTTCCGCTCTGCTTTGCGAACAATCAGACTCTCTTCTTACGGTAGACGAATCTTCAAAATGCGCTGTTTTGCACGGTGAAAAAATCAAGCTCACCGAGGTGGAGTTTACTCTTTTTTCTCTTCTGTTTTCAAAGCGGGGAGAATACGCTGACCGTGAGGAAATTTTAAACACAGTTTGGAATGGCGAGAAGGATGCGGGAGTGATAAACGTATACGTTCATTATCTGCGTGAAAAGCTTGAGAAAAACGGTGAAAAAATAATTATATCCTCACGCAAGTGCGGTTATAAGATAAACGAAAAATATTTGGGAGGTACTGCGTGATGTTAAAGCTTGTTGAAGGCGGTTTTTATTCCACCGCATACGAAGATATAAAAGCCGAAATACTCACGCTGACCAAGCAGGGAAAGCGTGTTTTCCTGATAGTGCCGGAGCAACAGTCGGTGCTTGCCGAAAAGGAGATGATAGAATATCTTCCCGAAAATGCTCCCCTAACCTTCGAGGTAACTAACTTCACCCGACTTTCAAACACTGTTTCAAGACAGTTCGGCGGCATCGCGGGAGAGTTTGCTGATTCAGCAAAAGAGTCGCTGATTATGTGGAAAACACTTACCGAGCTATCCCCATTTCTTTCGGTTACGGGCGGCGGAGATATAAACCTCGGCACCGTAGAAAAAATGCTTGCCGCTGTAACGGAAATGAAAAGCATTTCAGCAAGCGCGGAAGAGCTTGACGCACTCTCCTCACACGAGAGCTTGAAGACCAACGGCAGACTTGCGTCGAAGCTTTCCGACCTCTCTAGAGTTATGGCATTATATAACAGGCTTCTTTGCGAGAAATATTCGGATGCCAAGGACGACTGCGAAAGGCTTGCTGAGAAGCTTATGCTTCATCCGGAGGCTTTCTCCGACTCTGAATTCTTCGTTTCCGGCTTTACCTCGTTCACCGAGCCGCAGTACAAGGTGCTCGCAGCTCTTATGCAAAGCGCATCGCTTACGGTACACCTGACGATATCTAAGGCGCAAAGAGATTTTTTTGAGTTCTCAGAAATAAAGAAAACCGAGGAGCGCATATTGCGAATTGCAGACCGCACCTCGACAGGCAAAAAGCTTGCACACCGCAGCATAGCTTCCAATACGAACTCGGCTCTTTTCGAGGCGTGCAATCTTTTATGGCGCAGCTTTGGAAAAATTGATAACGATTGTTTACAAAACATTAACGGGGCTATAAAAATTTTCGAAGCGAGCGACCCTTATGAAGAGGCAAATTTTGTAGCTTCGGATATAAAGCGACAGGTGATGCTCGGTGAGTCTTACCGCGATTTTGCGGTAGTTGTAAGAGATAACGAAAAATACGCAGGCATTCTTGATTCCTCTTTTGAAGCCGCAGATATTCCATACTTTATTTCAAGGCGCAAGGACACATCATCTTACGAGGCAATAAAGCTGATATATACAGCCTTTGCTTCTGTCGAGAGCGGTTTTCGCCGTGAAGACGTTATATCCTTCTCAAAATGCAAGCTTTCGGGCATAAGTGCGGAGGCGTGTGACGAATTTGAGCTTTATACAGAGATATGGCAGATTGACAAGGGGCGTTTTACCGACGGAATTTTCTGGAATATGAACCCTCTTGGATATACTGCAAGAAAAAGTCAGAACACCGACAAAGCCCTTACCCGAATAAATGAAACGCGGGAAAAGCTACTTGCGCCCCTGGTAAAATTCAGCGAAAATCTGGAAGAAGCAAAAACGGTACGTGATTATGCAACAGCCCTCGTCGGATTCCTTACTGATTTGGATATTGAATCCAAGATAAGACGGCAAAGCGATATTCTCGCATCACTCGGTGAGCTTGACACCGCCCGCGAAAACGCGATGCTCTGGGACATAATATGCAAGTCACTTGACGCTATGGTCGAGGTTCTCGGTGATACCGAAATATCAACGTCGGCTTTTGTAAATCAGCTTAAAGTGACTGTTTCAAGCGCAGATATAGGAAAAATCCCGGTATATTCAGACGTCGTGACGGTAGGCTCGGCTGATATGATAAGGCTTTCAGCAAAGAAGCACATATATCTTCTCGGTGTTAACAGCGGAGAGTTTCCGCGCGCAAAGCTTTCAGAATCCTATTTCAGCGAAAGAGATAAAATTACGCTTTCCGCGCTGGGTCTTGCCACTGATGCCGACAGCGAAATAAAAGAAGCAAGAGAGCTTTTCTTCTTTTCCCGTGCCTTTGCCAGTGCGAGTGAAAGCGTAACCATACTTTATTCGTTACGCAACGAAGCTCTCGCTGCAAGCGCACCGGCTGACGTCATAGAGAGACTTTCTTATATTTCGAACGACATAATCAAACCCAGAAAAGTCTCCTCGCTTCCGCTTGACGAAAAACTGTATTTTCCATCTCTAGCCCTAGAAGTTTCTGACAAATGCAGTGTTCGAGAGGCGCTCTTAAGAGCGGGATACGAAAAAGAGGTGCGGCTTGCAGGCGAAAGCGTTACAAACGATAAATTAAAATTAAAAACCGACACAGCCGCAGCAATGTATCCCTCTGAGCTTGCTCTGACACAAACGAGAATAGAAAGCTACGTTAACTGTCCTTTCTCTTATTATCTTAAATACAATATAAAGCTTTCAGAAAACGAGAAAGCAAAATTCGACGCAAGAAATATCGGCACTTTCATCCATGCAATGCTTGAAAACTTTTTTAGTGAGCTTGCAGAAAATTCAGAATCCGCGGCAGACTTGAGCAAAAAAAGAAAAGACGAGCTTATAAAACGAGCTGCTAAAAAGTATATTTCGAGCGTAATAGAAAGCGAGGGACAGGCCTCAAAACGAACTGACATTCTGATTGACAGGCTTTGCCGAGCTGCCGTGCCCGTTATTGACGGACTTTGCGACGAGCTGCGCAGCTGTAGCTTTGTTCCGAGATTTTTTGAGCTCGGGATAGGAAATGATAACGAGGAATTACCCTCCCCCGCCAGCTTCAAGGACAGCTCGGGAAAAGGCGTTTCTGTTTACGGAAGTATCGACCGTGTAGACACATACGAATCAGGAAATAACGTTTTCGTAAGGGTAATAGACTACAAAACCGGTGCAAAGGAATTTTCACCCGAAGACATTAATGAGGGAAAAAATCTTCAAATGTTCCTCTACTTAAAATCCATAGTTGATACCGATAACGATACTTTTAAAAAGAGACTGGGAGTAAAGGGTGACGGACAAATAATCCCTGCCGGTGTTATATACGTCAAAACCGATATGGGCGACGTCACTATACCTCATGCTGACGAAAACTCCGAAAAGGAAGCTATAAGTAAAAAGCAAAAGCGGCGCGGAATGATACTCGATGACCCGGAAAGCATCGCGGCAATGAACCTTGATTACATTCCCGTAAAATTCACAAAAAGCGGCGCACCCGATGCGAGAAGCGCTAAATTTCTTTACACGCTTGAGGGGTGGGATAAGCTTAACAATACAATTTCAGACAAGGTTTGTGAAATTTCCGACAAAATAAAAAGCGGAGAAATTCCGCTCACTGACAAAACTAAAGACTCCCCGTGCGACTATTGCAGCTTTAAGGTTATTTGCAGAAAGAAATAAAAAGAAAACGAGTGGCTCTACCGTATTCGGAAAGAGAATTCCACTCGTTTTTATTATCATTTTTCGTTTTTTTCGCTCCTGCCTATGAATTCAGCAATCTCGCCCTCCGGTATTCCAAGAACGAGCGAAAGCTCGGAGTATATCAGTTTTTCGGCTTTTCTCATCAAATTCTCATCAGCCAAAAAATTCTTTTTCCCCTCTTCCTTACGTTTTAAGCCGTTCTCATACACAGCCTTAATTATGGCTATCACGCCCTCTCGGTCACCGGACTCAATGACCTTGCGAAATTTTTCCATACGGATACGGCTGTCTCTTTTCCACTCTGCCGCGGGTATGGTTTTTATGCGGTTTATCATATCCATTGCCTCTTCCCGTGACAGAAGCGGGCGCATTGACGAAACAAGCTTGTCATTGTCAACGGGAACGAATATCTGTGATGCCGACGCGGAATTCAAATCACTGAGAACGTAATATTTTCTCGCAAAATCTCCAATT
>JAZLAO010000122.1:0-28079 GCA_045613205.1 Eubacteriales bacterium
TAAGGCTTCCAACATCGGTCAGGTTGCACAGTTCGCTGCTGCAGGTAAAGCAATCGGCAAGAAGAACCTTGCTGAAATCGCAATGTCCTACGGCTACGTATACGTTGCACAGATCGCAATGGGCGCTGATATGAACCAGACACTCAAGGCTATCACCGAGGCTGAGGCATATCCCGGACCTTCGCTTGTAATCTGCTACGCTCCTTGTGAGATGCACTCTATTAAGGGTGGTATGGCTAACTGTCAGGCAGAGATGAAGAAGGCTGTTGAGGCTGGTTACTGGCAGATGTTCAGATTCAACCCCGCGCTTAAGGCAGAGGGCAAGAATCCCTTCTCACTCGACTCTAAGGAGCCCGTTGGTGATTACCAGGCATTCCTTGCAGGAGAGGCTCGTTACACCCGTCTTGCTCAGGCATTCCCTGAGAGAGCTGAGAAGCTCTTCGCAGAGAGTGAAGCTGCAGCAAAGGCTAAGTACGAAAGACTTAAGAAACTCGTTGAGTTCTACAACGACTAATTTCTAAAGATAAAAAGAACAGTTGCGGGAAACTGCAACTGTTCTTTTTAAAATAAATACGAAGAAATTTATCTTAGGTTTAGCTCCTTGCGGTATTGGCTGGGGGAAAGCTGTTTGATGCGCTTAAACACGCGTGAAAAATAATTAGCGTCCTCAAATCCGACGGCTGACGCTATTTGAGTTATTGCAAGGTCGGTCGTCCGAAGGAGAATTTCGGCTTTCGATACGCGGTATTCGTTAATGTAATCAATTGCGGAAATACCGACGGTCTTTTTGAATAATCTGCAGAAATGATTTTCGGATATGAAAAATATCTTTGCAAGATCTGCAGTGCTTATTTTGTTTCTGTAATTTTCAGAAACGAAATTCTCTATTTTTCGCATACGCGAGAGTGAAGCCGTCCGTCGTTCAGTATCCGATTTTGAGAAGTCATCTTTGAGGTAATGCTGCACAAGGTAGGCGATTAGACGATAGACTATTGATTTTTTCATTACGTTAGACACTGCAGTGTTTTTCGTATATTCTTTTTTTAGCTTGGCAAAAATTCTGTCGATTTCTGCATCTGCTTTTATAAGACTCTCAAAACGGAGCACGTCAATATTATCCTCGTCAAAGAAATCGGGGAATATAAGCAAACAGTAATAGTCTATTCCTCGCTCGGATAGAAGCGCGTGCAGCGTATTGGGATTTGCGACAATGAGGTCGCCCTTTTCCACGCAAAAATGCTTGCCGTCAATAATAAAAGTTCCGTTTCCGCTCGTTATGTAGACAAATTCCAGATGCTCATGCCAATGCGGTCGCATAGTGGTAAGCTTCACAAATGTGTTGAATCCTATTCGAAGTCCACCGTCAAATGGAGGAATAGATTCGTAATGTGTCGCAAAATCAATATCGTTCATTACATCACCCAATCAAAATCGTGCTAATTCGCGATTATATTGTCATAGACAAACTCGCATTTTTATTATACAATAAATACGAAGAAAAAACAATACTGTAATAAAAAATCGTGAGGTTTGTATGATAAGAATAGGTTTAGTAGGTCTTGGCGGTGTCGCAGGCATACATATTTGCGCATATGACAGAATTAAAGAGGCAAAAATAGTGGCAGTAGCCGATTCCTTCGGCGAGGCTGCGAAAAGCTATCACTTGGCAAAGGACAGAGGTGCGAAGCTCTATACGGATTTTGAAAAAATGATTGAGTGCGAGGAGCTTGATGCAATTGATATATGCGCTCCGACGCATCTTCATAAGGAGATTTCGATTAAGGCTCTTGAGCGGGGCCTTCACGTGATTTGCGAGAAGCCCATGGCATCAAGCTATAGCGATGCGTGTCAGATTGCTGAGGCTGCCGAGAAAAGCGGAAAGCTTTTCATGACGGCGCAGGTCGTGAGGTTTATGCGTCCTTACAAATATCTTAAATCGGTTATAGAAAGCGGCGAGCTTGGCAAGCTCGTAAATCTTAAGCTCAAAAGGCTTTCTGCAATTCCTGCATGGAGGCGCGCGAAGCTCACTGCGGACGCAAAGGCAAATGGCGGAGTAATGCTTGACCTTTCTATACACGACATAGATTTCACGTATTCCGTGCTAGGTATGCCGGACGCAATTTGCGGTGTATATCACCCCGTAAACGCTGAGGATATGAACGATTATTTTTCAGCAAATCTCACATACGGCGGAGCTACGGTTAATATTGACGGCGGTTTTTACAACGCCGATATCCCCTTTTGCGCGACTTATCACGCGATATTTAAAAACGGTTATATAGAATGCTCGGCAGACGGAGCGGTTACGGTGTGCGGTGAAGAGGTCGATATTAAGGATGAAATATATCCCGACGAGTGTGATAAAGTTAACGTTTCGCTCTCTTCCGCTTTTGTAGACGAGCTTGAATATTTCGTTAACTGTGTCTTGAACGGCGAACAACCCGAATTTGCTATGCCTAAAAGCACGGCGACCGGCATTTTGCTCACAGAGAAGATAATCGAAAAAACAGAAAAAATATAAAATTGCTTACAGCGAGAGGTGTAAAATGAAATTTGCGAACTATTCTATGTTTTCACGAGAGATAAAGTCACACGGGTTCGAGTATGCCGTGGAGCATACGGCAAAAATCGGCTTTGACGGTGTTGAATTTCTTGCATATTACAACGAAAAACCGTTTTTTGACAGTATAGAGAAGGCGCGCGAGGCAAAGCGGCTTCTTGATTCATACGGCCTTTCCGTCTGTTGTTATTCGATGCTCGCTAAGCTTACCGTGCCCGATTCCGCTATTGGACTTGACCCTGTGCTTTATAATATTGACTGCGCGGCAGAGCTCGGCTCACCCTATTTTCATCATACGGTAATACCCGAATATACTCATCCGACACCGGACCTTACTTATTCCGAGGCGCTCGAAGCGGTATCCGAGCGGGCTTCGATTATCGTTGAACGTTGCGCAAAGTACGGTATGACCTGCCTTTACGAGCCGCAGGGCATTTATATGAACGGCGTTGAGGGCCTTTCGGGAATACTAAGCGAAATGAAGAAAAAGCACAGCAACGTCGGCATCTGCGGTGACGTTGGAAACTCGCTGTGGATTGACGTTTCCCCTGTGGATATTTTCAAGGCTTTTGCCAAGGATATAAAACACATACACGTTAAGGATTACGTTATCAAGGATACATTCCCCGAGGGGCATCGTGACTTTACAACCTCTGGCAAGGCAATTTACGACGTCGTGCCAGGTGAGGGTGTAGTAGATTTCAAAAAGGTGTTCAGCTACGTAAAAGGTTACACGGGTGCTATAGGAATGGAGTTTTCTTGCGACGATGAAACAATGAAAAGGTCCATAGAATATATCAAAAGCTTCTTTGATTAACCTTCGGCTATGACGTGAATTTCCGCTCTAAATCCCCTCCTTCCGCGAAAATAGGGGCTAGCTCAAGTTTGAAAAAACGAGAGCTGGCCCCTTTTAAGTTGAAAACAAAATTCACATATTCTTGGTTGACAACGGGAATAACAAAATATATACTATATATAGAAAATTTGAAATATATACTATAAAGCGAAAGTGTGGGCAGGAGAAAATGTTTTTAAAGGATTATATTTGGTTTTTAGGCGCGATTTTCGTCTGTATGATGTTTTCTTTATATGCAAACGGCAGGGTAAAGTCTTCGTTCGCAAAATATAACACCATGAGGTGCCGCTCGGGAATGACGGGATACGATACCGCTTCTCGCATTATGCGCTCAAACGGCATAATGGGTATCTCAATAGGGCGTGTCAGAGGTTTTCTCACCGACCATTACCACCCGAAAAAATCAGTAGTCAACCTCTCCGATAGTACCTACGGCAACAGCTCTCTTGCGGCGGTAGCTGTCGCGGCGCACGAAATGGGCCACGTTATGCAAAGGGAAGAGGGCTACGCTTTTTATAAGCTCCGCACGGCTCTCGTTCCCGTAGTGAATTTCGGCTCATTTCTTGCAATGCCGCTTGTATTGGTTGGTCTTTTGCTTGATTTTTCGGTGGCTATGGCAGATGCAAATACGGGATTTTATATTGCTATGGTTGGTGTCGCGCTTTACGGCGGCTCGCTTCTTTTTGCGCTCGTAACACTTCCCGTCGAGCTCGATGCCTCGAGGCGTGCGAAAAAAATGCTGCTGGCAGAGGGTATTATCGGAGAGAATGAGGCAAAGGGCGCGGGTGAGGTTTTGTCAGCTGCCGCGCTTACCTATCTTGCTTCGCTTCTCACCTCTCTCGTTTATTTTCTGCGTTTTCTTCTCTACGTGCTGACTCTTTTCGGAAGAAGAAATAACAATTCAAGATAATCTTGGGGTGAAAATATGAAATCATACAGCGAAACGAAAAAAGAAGCGGACAGAAATATAAAAGCACGAAGAAAAGAGAAGGAGCGCTACATCATAAATATGAACGTAAAGGACGACAGCGCATTTCTGTCGGTATATTCCGAAAATGAAACCCCTGTGATAAGCTCGGACGTTGCGGATTTTATTGAGTCAAGCGCAACGCCCGTCCGCCCGGGCGACGACCTGGTTTTGAAAATAAAAAGCAATTCAATAGATGACGAGGAAAAGCAAATTTACGACCGCGCTATACGGGAATATTATTTTGAAAGGTATGCCAAGAACAGACGCGAGCTTTTGCGAAACTATATAATTTCCGCACTTTTCTTTGCATTTGGCGTACTCATTCTTCTGTTTTCTGCATTTTTGGCATATAAGGACGCAAGCTCCATATGGCTGGAGGTTGTTGATATTGCCGCGTGGGTGTTTTTGTGGGAGGCGGTGTATATCGCCTTTCTAGAAAGCCGAAAGCTTAAGCTCGACAACGTTAAATATATTTCATATATGGCTATGGATATAGTGTACGAAAGTATTGACAACCCAAACTCGCAAAGGACGTTATATGACGAAAAAAAGACGTTTTAGCAAATACATAAAGGATATACTTATAACCTTTCTCATTCTTGCGCTTGCGATAGGCGCAAGCTTCCTTCTCGAAAAGGTTTTCTTGGTGTGGGAGCATATAACCACGACGTTTGTGTTCGCGGTGTTTTTGGTTTCCATTTTAACCGATGGATACGCATGCGGTGTGGTTGCAACCGCAGTCGGAGTGCTGTTTGTAAACTTCGCGTTTACCTTTCCGTATTTTCATTTCGATTTCTCAGCGCCCGAGAGTATTTATTCAGCGGTTGTTATGGTGATAATCTCGGTTATAACCAGCGCCCTCACAACAAAGCTGAAAAAATGGCAAAAAATAAAGGCACAGGGCGAGCGCGAGATGATGCGCGCCAATCTTTTGCGTGCCGTGTCACATGATTTGCGCACCCCTCTTACCACCATATACGGCTCAAGTTCGGCTATAATAGATAATTGCGAAACCCTGACCGAAGAGCAGAAAATAAGCATGGTCGAGGGAATTAAGGAGGATGCCGAGTGGCTCATCCGAATGGTTGAAAATCTTTTGTCCATAACGAAAATAGACAAGGGAAGAGCCAAAATACTGAAAACTCCGACAGTGCTTGAGGAGCTTGTCGATTCGGTAATACTTAAATTTCGAAAGCGATACCCGACACAAAAAGTTAACATCGAAATTCCTGAAGATATAGTAGTGATTTCCATGGACGCGATTCTCATAGAGCAGGTTATTGTAAATATGCTTGAGAATGCTGTCAAGCATGCCGAGGGAATGACCGAGCTTTCCTTTAAGGTCACAGAAGAGCGCGGACAGGCTACCTTTGAGATAGCCGATAACGGATGCGGAATAGACGAGGAGCGTATTGCGAAAATCCTCGTAGGATACTATAACTCCGATGAATCGGTTTTCGACACAGAAAAGAGGAATGCGGGAATCGGGCTTTCGGTTTGTTCTACTATCATTATGGCGCACGACGGAAAAATCATCGCCGAAAACCGAAAAGACGGCGGCGCGTCATTTAAATTTACTTTAAAAACGGAATCACTTGAGGGGGAGAGCAATGTCGCAGAATAAATACAAAATACTTATTGTAGAGGACGAAAAGAACATACAAACCTTTATAAAAGCTTTGCTTGAAGCCAACGGATATCAGGTTATAACAGCGGCATCGGCGGAGGAAGCTTATATGATGTTTTCCTCTCATTTCCCCGACTTAATAATTCTCGACCTCGGGCTTCCCGACGAGGACGGAAGCGTATTTTTGAAACGAGTGCGGAAAAAGGATGCCACAGCCGTGATGGTTCTTTCGGCACGAGGCGAGGAGTCTGAAAAGGTCAAGATGCTTGACCTCGGTGCAAACGATTACGTAACCAAGCCCTTTGGCTCTGCTGAATTTCTCGCACGGGTGCGCTCTATTTTGCGAAACTTTCGCCACGCATCGAGCGAGGGGCGAATACCCGGAGGTAAATTCACCCTTTGCGGACTGGTCATAGATTACGATGCCAGACGGGTGTTTTTAGACGGTGAGGAGATAAAGTTTACCCAAACCGAATACAACATTCTTGCGCTTCTTTCTGAAAGCGCGGGAAAAATGATGAGCTATTCCGCCATAATCAATTCGATATGGCATGAATATCCAAACGACAGCAACATAAAGAGACTACAAGTAAACATGGCGAATATAAGAAAAAAGCTGGGCCTCAAGCCCGGTGACAACAAATACATAGTGAATGAGCTTGGCGTAGGATACAGATTGCAGGACAATGATTGAAATCTTTACCGAATCTTTACCGTAAATGTGATACAATAGATACTGTTTGTAATAAATAAGACTAAAAGGAACTAAGACTATGAAACAACTGCTTGAACTGTTTGAGCCGATTCTTGAATTTGGCAAGGATGGAAACTGGAAGATGATAATAATGTGGCTTATCGGCGGCATTCTTATCTATCTCGCTATCAAAAAAGAAATGGAGCCTACGCTTCTTTTGCCGATAGGCTTCGGTGCTATAATTATGAACTTCCCCGGCTCGGGTGCTGCAGAGCCGCTTGAAACGCTCTATAATGCAGGTATTGCAAACGAGCTGTTTCCCTTGATTCTTTTCATCGGTATAGGAGCTATGATTGACTTCGGTCCGCTTCTCAATAATCCGAAGCTGATGATTTTCGGAGCGGCTGCCCAGTTCGGTATATTTTTCACGCTCTGCATGGCATCTATCTTCTTCCCCGACTTCCGCGATTTCGCTTCTATCGCAATAATCGGTGCAGCAGACGGACCTACTTCAATAGTCGTTGCCACAAAGCTCGGCTCTCAGTACATAGGCGCGATTACGGTTGCCGCTTACTCATACATGGCGCTCGTTCCTATTATTCAGCCCCCGGTTATCAAGGCGCTTACCACCAAAAAGGAAAGACAGATACGCATGGAATACAAGGCAAAGAGCGTATCTAAGACGACAAAAATTCTTTTCCCGATTCTTATAACCATTATCGCATGCCTCTTCGCTCCCGGTGCGGGCTCGCTTATCGGATTTTTGATGTTCGGAAATCTTATCCGTGAGTGCGGAGTTCTTGATTCTCTTTCGGAAACTGCGCAGAAGGTGCTTGCAAATCTCATTACCATTTTCCTCGGTATAACTATTGCCTTCAATATGACTGCCGAACAGTTCCTTAACGAAAAAACGCTTTTGATTATGGGACTCGGTCTTATCGCTTTCATCGTTGATACCGCGGGCGGCGTGCTTTTCGCAAAGCTCTACAACGTAATTATGAAGCTTCTCGGCAAGCCCCTTATCAACCCTATGATAGGCGCTGCGGGTATATCCGCGTTCCCGATGTCGGGACGAATAGTTCATAAAATGGCTCTTGAAGAGGATAATCAGAACTTCCTTCTGATGCATTCTATAGGAGTAAACGTTTCGGGACAGATTGCATCGGTAATCGCAGGAGCGCTTATTCTTAACTTCTTCCTGCCCCTTATATAACGAGAGAGGAGAATTGATATGTTTTTTGAACCTATTGAATTTGTAAAGAATCTTAAATACATGGGCATAGGCATGCTCGGAGTATTTATCATCGTCGGAATAATCATTGCCGCAACCTATGCTATCGGTCATTTCACCGCGAAGCTTTCGGGTGGCAAGGACGAATAAAAATATAACAAAACAACGTAAAGCCCCAAAATTGCAGCTGCAATTTTGGGGGTTTACGTTATAAACGCTCCGAGCGTGTGATTTTGTGACTTTACGTTATAAATGTGTCAAGCGTATCAAGAAATGATATTGTTTTCTTTTTTTTCGAGAGTGTTCTTTAAAACTATTCTCACGAAAATGATACAGCAGGTGCAGCCGACGAGCTCTGCTATCGGGAACGACCACCATACGAGGTGAAGCTTACCCGCGAGGGAGAGCAGATATGCCGAGGGAATAAGCACGACGAGCTGTCTTACAACGCTGACGATAAGGCTGTATATGCTTTTTCCCAGTGCCTGGCAGGTTGAAATACTGACAATCGAAAAGCCTGCGAGCATAAAGCTTATGCTTATAATTCTGAGCGCCTGAGTACCCACTTTAACCATTTCAAGAGATGCGTTGAAGAAGCCGAGCAGAGTTTCGGGCAAAAGCTGGAATACCGTAAAACCGACGAGCATATAGGAAATTGCGGTTATTGCCGCAAGCTTCATCGTGGCGTATATTCTCTCTTTTTTCTTGGCTCCGTAGTTATACGCGATTATCGGTATCATACCGTTGTTAAGTCCGAATATCGGCATAAATATGAAGCTCTGAAGCTTGAAATATATTCCGAATACGTTGAGGGCGGCGCTGCTGAACTTCAGAAGAATGTTATTCATAGAGAAGGTCATAACCGAGCCTATCGCCTGCATAAGCACCGAGGGAATTCCTATCGCGAGCATCTCACCGAGGATTTTTAGCTGCGGGGTGAAATTTTTGATTTTGAGAGTTATTTCTTTATTAAGGGTAATATTAAGAATTATACCGACGATGGCTGATACGGCTTGTCCGATTACGGTAGCAATTGCCGCACCGCGAATTCCAAGCTCGGGAGCACCGAGAAGACCGAAAATGAGAATAGGGTCAAGTATTATATTCGTTATTGCGCCCGCCAGCTGCGTTATCATGCTGAAAACCGATTTTCCGGTAGCCTGAAGCAGACGCTCCATAGTGACTTGAACGAATACGCCTATTGAGTATATAGAGACAATAGAGATGTATTCTACGCTGTATTGGTAGAGAAGCGTGCCTTTTTCGGCCTGCATAGCCACGAACGGCTTGGTTATAAAGAGTCCGAAAAATAAAAATATAAGGTAGGCGCAAAAGGTTAAAAATATGCCCTGACCTGCCGCGAGGTCTGCCTTTTTCTTGTCCTTTTGACCCAGTGTGCGTGAAAGCAGCGCGTTCATACCGACTCCGAAGCCCGTAGCCAGAGCAATCATAAGCGTCTGGATAGGAAAAGCGAGCGTGAGCGCTCCCGTTCCTGCTTCGGGGTCGAATCTGGCAACGAATATTGAGTCAACGATATTGTAAAGCGCCTGAACGAGCATCGAAATTATTATCGGTATTGATATTGAAAATAGTAGCTTGGGTATTTTCATAGTACCCATTTTGTTTTCTTTTAAAGTCTGTTCCATATTTTATCCTTTTTAGCTTTAATAACTATATAAATTTAACATACGCAATTAATTATGTCAAGTCTTATTTTGTAAATACACAGGCAGTATTGACTTTTTTGTCGTTTTATGATAATATGATACGGATTAACTACTCAAAACAAAGGAGATAATATGATTATTCCTATTTTATTGTTTGCCGTAGGCCTTGTGCTACTTATAAAGGGCGGAGACTGGTTCGTTGACGGTGCTACGGGAATTGCGCGCCGCTTTAAGCTCCCCGAAATACTTATCGGAGCTACCGTTGTATCAATAGGTACGACTCTTCCCGAGGTTATGGTTTCGGCGCAGGGCGCTATGGCGGGCTCCGGTGATATGGCGTACGGAAACGCAATAGGCTCGATAATTTGTAACACGGCTCTTATCGCAGCAATCACTATAGCAATCAAACCCGGTAAGGCAGATAGAAAATCTATGATAATCCCCGTTTGCTTTTTCTTTGGCGCGGCGGCGTTTTATTCGGCTATAGCCTACACGACGGGTAATTTCTCAAGGTGGGTCGGTATAGTCCTTCTGTCCATCTTCGCGATTTATATGCTCCTCACTGTGCTTCAGATGAAGAAAAATCCCGCCCTCGCAGCTGCCGACGGTGAAGAAGAGAGCGAAAGCGGTGAAATGTCCGATGAGGAATATTCTTCTCTCGGATTTCCCAAAAAAGCTCTTGCTCACATAATGGGAAAAAGAAACACGGTTGCACGCGAGCTCGTTTTGCTGGCTATCGGTGCGGCGGTTATTGCGCTCGGGGCGAATCTTCTTGTCGAAAACGGCACGTTGATTGCGGAGAAGCTGGGTGTTCCCGAGTCGGTCATAGCTCTCACCTTCGTGGCTCTCGGAACGTCTCTGCCCGAGCTCGTTACAGCTATAACCTCTCTTGTAAAGGGTCACGGCTCGCTTTCTCTCGGCAATATCATAGGCGCAAACCTCTTTAACCTTGTCCTCGTAAGCGGAGTCGCGGTGACTATATCGCCATTCCCCGTTCCGAGCGCAAGTCAGCTTTTTGGAATGAACGCATCGCTCGTGATGGATATTCCGGTTATGCTGGCGGTTATGTCGATTATGATTATTCCCGCACTTATCCGCCAAAAACTCTCACGGGTGCAGGGTATAGTGCTTCTTTGCATTTATGCGGCGTTCTGTACAGTACAGTTCATAATGTAATTAATTGTTTACAAAAACGGGTGAAAAATCCAACTGCTTGATTGGATTTTCACCCGTTTTTTTGCGCTTTTTGTCAAATCTTTTCGCCAATAAATCCGCGCGGTGTAAGATAGTACAGTTTATCGAAACCGTGCGCCCTGATATATTCTCGGGCTTCGTCAAAACCTGTGAGCAAAAACTCTTTTTTATGACAGTCTGAGCTCAGAATAAGCTTGCAGTCAAGCGCTCGCATCTCGTCAAGAATAAAGGAGGCGGGGTATGGAACTGTTTTGTAGCCGCGGCTTATTGCGCCTGTGTTTATTTCGAAAAATTCCCTTTTTTCCCTTACTGCATGCAGCGCTTCAAGGGCGAGCGTCCTGTACTCCTTTCTTTCGAGGTCAATAAGGTCGGGGTGTATTTCCGAAAACTTGGTTATGAGGTCGAAGTGACCCACGATATCGTAGTCAATCTCTTCTGACATCCTTGCCACCTGCTCGTAGTAGCTGCGAGCGTATTCGATAGAGTCACCGCCGTAAAGAGTTTTGATGCTTTCCTTTACCGCTTCGGGATTGATATCAAAATCCACGACCCGTCCTGCGCGCTCGGCCATGTGCACCGAGCCTATTGTGTAATCAAGAGAGTCGGTAGGCATAGAGTCTTTTGAGTAATAATCCAGCTCAGAGCCGATAAAAAGCTTGATTTTGCCGTCATAGAGGCTTTTCAGTCTTTTGAGTTCCGCGACGTACTCTTCGGCTGTGATGCGAAGCTCCCAGTCGGTATTGTATGCCGTCTTTCCGTGTGCCGAAATGCCTATCGAGTCAAAACCGAGCTCGATTGCTCTTTTGATTATTTCTTCGGGTGAGTCTTTTCCGTCGCAAAGGGTTGTATGTGTATGTAGGTTTTGAAGCATTTGTTAATCTCCCGAGTTGAATTCGTCGCTTTTATTATACAACAACGAAAATGAAATTTCAAGCCGTATTGCAGGTTATAATTAATCCGATATATGCTCTAATAATTTGGTTTTGAGATAGAAGCGGTGTCTTTCTTAGAGGCGGAGCGTACGTATAGTGATTTTGTACAAAAAGAAATGTTTTTTATTGTCGATTTGGTAGAAATATATTTTATATATATAATGTGACTTGACTTGATTTCTAATTTGTGGTATTATTGTTTCGATAAAGTGTCAAAATCGGCTTATCGGCGGCTTTGCGGTACAGTCGGTTTAAGACTTTTAGCTTGGCAAACCGCCAATTTGCCGGGCAAAATTTGGCAAACAAAAAAGGAGAAAAACATGAAAAAAAGAATTCTGTGCTTGTTTCTTGTTGTTCTTATGACTGTGAGCGCGCTCGGAGCTCTTACCGCATGCGGTGGCGGCGGTGAAACAGACCCCTGCGCAAACGGACATACATACAACAAAGCAAACGGAAAGTGCAAGGTCAAGGGCTGTGACGCAGTATGCGAGCACAACTTTGGCGATGACAAAGTTTGTGACGTCTGCGGATACAGAAAGAAGGAAGCAGGTGACACGTCTGCATATCCCGAGGTTCCGTGGATAGACGACGATCCTATTGAGCTTTTATTTAAGATGTCTTTGAACTCGAGCGATAAGTCTCTTCTCTCCGGCTGTAAGAGATTCCTTGCAGGCGAGGATGAGGACCATGCCGAAAATATTGACCAGGACGTATGGGACAGAAACGATGATGCGGCTATGTATACCAACGTTGACTTGTCTTACAACTATTGGGACGACGTTCCCGAGTACGGATGGGGTAAGTGCTTTGACCTTATATACAAAGACACCATAAGCACCGGCTCGGATAGACCCGATATGTATTCGAACTTTACCTATGATATGGTTGCCGCATCTCTTAAGAAGTCTTTCCACAACCTCAAAAATACTGAGCTTGACCAGGGCAACTTCTTCTCGTTCCTCAGTCAGGAATATCAGGATGATTACTATCAGTATATAAGAGCTGTTGAAAACGGTACAGCTGATGAGAATACAACCTATGACGATAAGGGATACATGTACGAGTATATGCAGTCTCTTACCATTTCTCAGCAGAAGTCCTACGTTCTTGCATCTGACTATTTTACCGATATTATCCGTGCGTTCTACGTAGTTCCCGTTAACGTAAAGCTTCTTACCTCTGTCGGCATGGAGGTTACCGGTGACCTTAACAAGGACGGAAAATTCACTCTTGACGACTTCTATCTCGAGGTTGAGGCAAGAAAGTGGACTTATCAGAAGGTAATCACCTACAGTTCGGCAGTTTTTCAGCCTACCGGTGGTTCCAACGCAGGTGAAGATATTGAGGACGTTCTTGGCTGGTGCTCAAACAACAGCGGTTTCACAGCTCCCGGATTTATCTACTCCACCGACGTTACTGTCATTAGCAGAGTTTGGAATGAATCCAAGAATGATTACGATTACTCTTATCCCGATGAATCTCAGCAGCTTTACGACATCTTTGATGCACTTAGAAAGCTTCATGAGTCAACGGGTGTATACTGCTTGACATATGACGACACCAACTTCACCAAGTACGGTTCAAATACCAAGCTTGCTATTGCGGTTCTTAACAGATTCTGCACTAACAATATTCTATTCGGCGGTATCATAATGGTTGGTTCTCTTGAAGAGCCTGAGTATCAGCAGCTTAAGGGCTCTGCCGATTCCGGATTCGGTGTTGTTCCTGTTCCGCTTTACCGCGAGGTTAACACCGAGGTAGAGTATGATCCGATTAACTACCTCACCTCTATCCATAACGCGGCTCGTCCCGGTGCTATTTCGATATCAACCAAGAACTTTACTGCATGCACCGCATTCCTTGACTATCAGTCAACCCATTCGACTCACATACTCGATGCATACTACAACCGTTACCTTTGCGTTAAGGTTGTAGACGGTGAGGTTGAGGGAACTGTAAAGATGCTTAAGTTCATTCGTTCTAACGTTCGTTCCGCATTCGATAAGACCTTTGAGGATGCTATCGCGGTTTACGAACCGGACGTTAGTAAGTTTAAGTGGACTACTCCTCTTGCGACAGCTGAGTTCGAGTACGATATTCGTCCGGACTACAAGTCATATGCAGATAAAAAGGAAGAGGCTTTGCATAAGCTTTACAAGGCATATCCTGACCTTCCCTAATATTTTAGTATAGCAAAAAACAGGCTGAAGGGTCTGTCACATTTCGGCACAACCGAATAAAAAACAAAGGGACATTGTGAAAAAACACAATGCCCCTTTTGATAATAAGCGAAAATTTTAGAAAATCACGGTCGAAAACCGAATGAGTTTACCTTGATTTTCTCACGTAAGATGTTTTAGAGGCGGAGGCACTTTGTTTTGTACCTCCGCCTTTTCATTTTTTTGAATAGCCATTATTAGATATCACCCTGCTGTAATTTTAAAACAGCCGTGGAATTACCTGTTTATTCTGTTATCCTTGCCGAGAAACAAGAGGGGCTTTGAATCGCAGCCCATAATTCTCGAGTAGATTCTGTCCTCATATTTCGCCAGAATTTCGGTTGCCGGAAGGTTTGTGGATATTATGGTGGCAAGGCCTTTATTCTGCCTTGTGTTTATGAGATTATAAAGACAGGAGAGGGTGAATTGATTAACAAATTCGGTGCCGAGGTCGTCGAGAATAAGAAGCTCACATTCAAGATACTTATCGCCCTTGGGCTCGTACGGACCGTATCCGCTTTTAAATCTGTCGGATTCAAATGCCGCAACTATATTCTGCGCGCTGTCGTATAGCACTTCAACCCCTCTTTCTATCAGAGTCTTTGCGATAGCCGTTGAAATATGAGTTTTTCCCGTTCCCGTTTTGCCGATAAGGAGCAGAACCGGGGGGACGTTCGGAAAGCTTTCCGCATATTTTTTTGCATCGCGGAAATTGCTTTTAGCTCTGTTATATATATCGGTGTCGTAATTATATTTCTCAAGGTCAAAGTTTTCAAATGACTGTTTTTCAATAAGCTTACCCATTCCCGAGGATTTGATATTCTCGGTAATAAGCATTTCGCGGAAGCAGGAGCACATTTTCTCACCGACGAATCCCGTGTCGGAGCAGAGGGGGCAGGTGAACTTTACCTCGGTGTAATCCTCGGGAAGACCAAGGCTTTTGAGCGCTTTGCGCCTCTGTTCTCCAAGGAAGAGGTTTCTCTCTTTTATCGGTGTGATATCACCGCCGCTGGTGGCTATCTTGAAAAGGCGGAGTCCCGTTCCGGAGAGTTCCTTATCAATTATTCTTATATCCTCGGAAAGTGCGGCAACCTCAAGATTTTTTGCATCGGCTTCGCTGATTGCGCGGGCTCTTCTTCCGTCTATTATTTCTTTTACCTTGTTGAAATTTTCTCTTGTGTACATATTTTATTTTCCCTCCCCGGAGAAATCCTCTCCGTAGCTTCTCTCAAGTGCTTTGAGAAAGGCTTCCTCGGGATCGAAATCTCCGTAGCGTTCTTTTTTGGGCTTTGGCACACTTTTTTTCTGCTTTTCGACTTCCTTTTTAGCCTTCTTTTCGGCTTCATCGGCTTCGTATCTGGAGCGGCACTCTGCAAGAGTGCGACAACCTGTCTCATTCCATCGCGTAAGAAGCTTGTCCGCGTACGAAAGGTGACCTCTTGTGGCATTCGTTACGGCGATGTCGTAAGCCTCTCCTACGATTTCGGTAAAATAACCGTAATCCGAGCTCCATTTTTTGAAGCATTCCTTTTCTGTTTTAGACGGAGCTCTGCCGTATATTCCGAAAAGCTTGCGGAACTCTCTTTCGGCTTCGCTCTCGCTCTCTCTTTCTATTATGTAGGCTTCGAGCGCTGCGGGGGTATCTATTTCGCGTTCGGTGAGCTTTATTGCGCGGTTTACAAGCTTGGTTACCGTGAGCTTGCCGTGCTCTGCAAGGTAAGCCGCGAGAGTAACTATAAACTCCTCGGAAAGCGCGTATTGCTCGTAAAGAGCGGTAAGCTCCTTGATTTCAGCACTGTTGAATGAAGAGCGTTTCATTAAGACGGCGCATTCGCTTATCATATCCGCAAGAGCCGAGTTTCTGATGCTGGCTGCAGTCTCCTTTGCCGTGACCTCTCTTATTTCTCCGAGCCTGATTCTTTCTTCAAATTCCTCGGTTATTGTGGGGGCGTTTGAGCTTTTTCTTATGACTCCCGCCGCCTCCCAGAAAGTAAGAGACGAGCCGGCTCTTGCTTTTGAGGTTTTTGCGCGGGATGCAAGAGCCTCGACACTCTCAAATCTTCCGTCCTTTTCAAGAAGAGTAAGAAGCACGCGAAGCTCCTCCCGTGAAGCCTCGGAAAACGCTTCGGTTTCAGTCACGGATAGCGGAGCGCACAGGTAGAATATTTCTGAATCTGTCATTTATCTTCGTCCTCATCTCCGTTTGTTTTCAGCTCATAGCAGAGCTTCATAAGCGAATCGCCAAGATGTATATTCTCAACAATAACACCGGGAACTGATATTTTCAGCTCCATATTTGCGAAGTTCCAAATACCTCTGACGCCCGCCTTGACCATAGTTACAGAAACGTCGTAAGCGGCTTCCTTTGGAACGGTGAGTACGCCTATCGTCACGTTTTCCTTTCTGCAGTATTCCTCAAGCTCGTCTATATGATAAACGTGGATACCGCAGATTTTGCTTCCAACTGTCGCGGGGTCTATATCGAACATAGCAACTCTTTTCACACCGCGGCGCTCGAACATACGGGTGGCGGCAAGTGCTTTGCCGAGATTTCCGGCACCGACTATTACAGCGTTATAGCCTTCGTTTACACCGAGAAGCTCGCTTATTTTTCCGTAAAGATATTTAACGTTATAGCCGTAGCCCTGCTGACCGAAGCCGCCGAAGCAGTTAAGGTCCTGTCTTATCTGTGATGCGGTAACGTTCATAATGCGCGAAAGCTCTGCGGAGGATATGCGGAGAATACCTTCGCGGAGAAGCTCACCGAGATATCTGTGATAGCGCGGCAATCTTTTTATAACCGCGTTTGATACTGAAGGCTTTTGCGCGTCCGTCATTCTTTTTTCAAATGTTCCGTGTATTTTATCTATTGACTCCATGGTTTTGTCTCCTAAATTGAATCAAGCGCGCTCGCGTTAAGCGAGGAGTCGCTTAAGTTCCCCTTTTTGTATTCGTAATAACCTGCCGCGGCTATCATTGCGCCATTGTCACCGCAAAGAGAGAGCGGGGGGATGAAGATTTTCGCGCTGTGCTCTTTCGCAACCTCGGAAAGTCTTCTGCGCAGGTGCGAGTTGGCTGCAACACCGCCCGAAAGGACGAGGTCGCATTCCGGATTTTTGGAAAGCGCTAGAGATATTTTTTTGCTGACTGCCTCAACCGCTTCGTAGGTGTATCTTGCAGCGAAGAGCGCTCTATTTATTTCTTCATTCTTCTGTTCGTATCTGTGCAGCAGATTAATTGCTGCAGTTTTAAGACCCGAGAAGGAAAAATCAAGCGTGTCACCTGCGAGGGCAGGGGAGGGAAGAGTCATACTCGTATCGCGGTATGCCTCGCTTTTTTTATATTTTCCGTAAAAGTTTTCCGTGTCGCCCGTGGCGAGAATAAAGCCCTCCCTTGAGAGCTCGTCAAAGCCTCGTCCCGCGGGGTAGGGAATTCCTATCATACGGCCGATTTTGTCAAATGATTCACCTATCGCATCGTCGCGTGTAGAGCCTATAGCTTCCATTTCGGTATAGTCGTTCACCTTGTATATGGAGGTATGACCGCCGGATGCAGCAAGCGCAACAAACGGGGGCTTAGGTGTCGCTCCGTCTATGAGATACGCCGATGCTATATGTCCTTTTATGTGGTCGACGGCAACGAGCGGAATAGAGTTCGCTGCGGCAAGAGCCTTTGCGAAATTAACGCCTACGAGAAGCGCGCCTATAAGACCGGGATTTGCCGTTACGGCTACGAGGTCGATATCCGAAAGGGTTACTCCGGCTTCAGAAAGTGCCTCGTAGGTTATAGAGGATATTGCCTCGATATGCGCGCGGCTTGCAATTTCGGGAACTACTCCGCCGTAAAGCCTATGCGTTTCAATCTGTGAGGCAACTATATTCGATTTTATTCTGAATCCCTGTTCGGTCTTCGTTACGACTGCTGCGCCGGTTTCGTCGCAGGAGCTTTCAAAAGCAAGTATGTTCATTTTTTAATTACCTTACGGCTATTACTTCTGCCTACAGCAAGTCTTGACTGTGGCAATGGAGCATAATAATAGCATTGTCACTTGGATTTTTATAATAATTTTTTCTTATTCCTACCTCGCGGAATCCGTAGGATTTGTAAAGGTTTTTAGCGGGAATGTTTTTCTCTCTGACCTCTAAAAAGAGATTTTCAAGCCCCCTGCCTCTCTCGCATTTTATCGCATAGTCGAGTAAGCGGTAGGCAATGCCTCTGCGTCTTTTTTCGGGGATTGTGGCTAGTCTGTATATTTCGCCCTCAGGCGGTATCTGCCGCCCTATTATGTAGGCTACAACCTCTCCGTCAGAGATAGCGGTGTAGCACATGCTTCCCTCAGTGGAAATTGTGGATATTATATCATCCTCACGCCAAGGGTCAGAAAAAATCAATTCCTCAACCCTCGCAATTTTCTTTGCATCGGAGGGCAGAGAGCGTCTGAAATCCATATTACAAAAGGTCCTTTGCTGTCTCTTTGATAAACCTGCAGAGCTCGTCCGCTGTTTCTGGGTGGGAAAGACCTATTTTTATATTTGCCTTTAAAAAACCGAGCTTCGAGCCGAGGTCAAATCTTTCCCCTTCAAATTCGAGAGCGTATATTCCGTCCTCTCTTGCAAGGCGCGCCATAGCGTCGGTGAGCTGGATTTCACCGCCCGCACCTGCCGGCAAGGAATCTATGATGTCGAAAATTTCGGGTGTGAGAATAACTCTGCCGAGAATAGACAGGTTTGAAAACTCCTCGCCCGGCTTCGGCTTTTCTATCATATCGGTACAAAAGCTGACACAGCTCTCCCCATCTATTTTTTCGGTTTTGAGCGAGCTGTATTTTGAAATGTCTGCGGAGGGGACTTCCTTTACGCCGACGACGGTTTTGCCGTATTTTTCGTATACGTTGACAAGCTGCTTTACGACGGGTGTGTTTGAGAATATCACGTCGTCGCCGTAGAGAACTGCGAAAGGCTCGTCCCCGACAAAATTGCGCGCGCAGGCAACCGCGTGTCCAAGTCCCTTCGGCTCATGCTGGCGCAGAAAATATACGTTAGCCATAGTCGCTATTTCGCGAAGCCCGTCGGCAATTTCATCCTTGCCCTTTTTGCGAAGCGCAGTGTCGTATTCGGTTGAGAAATCAAAGAAATCTTCAATTGCTTCCTTTCCTCTTGCGGTTATAACCAGAATATCGGTAATTCCGCTTTTTACCGCCTCTTCAACGAGAAACTGTAACGCGGGCTTGTCGACTATGGGGAGCATTTCCTTCGGAACGGCATAGGAAATCGGCAGCATTCTGGTGCCAAGTCCTGCTGCGGTTATTATAGCTTTCTTAATTTGCCTCATTATTTTAATCCTGTTCTTTTTTCTATTTCTTCGAGGAGAAGACTTGCCGCCTCTTCAATGCTTTCGGCAGCAACAGAGCATCCTGCGGCTCTTATATGTCCTCCGCCGCCAAAGCGCGCTGCAACTTCGGCAACATTTGCGCCCAGCGAGCGAAGCGAGCCTTTGTACTCGCCCTTTTCGGTTTCCTTTACTATGAAAGCAATCTCTGCGCTGCAAAGCGAGCGGACTATATCAATCGCGGTTTCGAAATGCTCTGATTTGAGTCCGAGCTTGGCTTGCTCGTCAAGCGTGAGCGTCGCAAAGGCAACACGCCCGCCGCGGTTAGTTTCAATTTTAGAAGCGATGAAGCCCTCAGCCTTTATCTGCTCCCTTGATTTTGAGGAAAAGAGCCTGTGATTTATATCGGCGGCATCAATTCCTGCTTCAATAAGCGCAGCAGCGTATCTGTGAGTTTTCGGGGTAGCATTGGAATATGCGAAGCAGCCCGTGTCGGAGCTCATTGCTGTGAAAAGAGCAGAGCACAGAGTCTTATTTAATTCTATTTTCCCCATTTCGCAAAGCAGAAGAGCAACATCAAGGAGTGCTTCTGCTGCACTAGACGCTTCGGGTACTATATATCCGTCGGCAAAAGGAGTTCCTACTTCGTGATGGTCTATCATAAGAACCGGAAGCGGAGCGCTCTCGCGAAGCGAGCCCAATTGCTCCGGAGAAGCAACGTCTATTGCGACGGGGGTCTTTCCCTCGGCAGAGCTTGCGACGGATATTTTCGCGTTTTCTATAATGAATTTCAGCCTTTCGGGAATCGGGTCTGCCGAGATAATTTCGGCTGTGTGCCCGAGTTGTCTAAAAATCTCGCAAAGAGCTGCACCGGAGCCGACCGCGTCTCCGTCAGGACGGCGGTGTATGAAAACTATTGGGTTTTCTATTGTGAGCAGAGCGAGTGCGGCATCCCTTGCCGAAATCCTTTTAAAGCTGCTCATTTGTCCTCTCCCATAACCTCATCGAGAAGTCTTGCTATTTTCGCTCCGTGCTCGATAGAGCCGTCTTTTACGAAATTGAGTTCGGGTGTTATTCGAAGATTAAGGGTTGTCGCAAGGTGATGGCGGAGCATACCGGTACATTTTTTCAGTCCCTCAGACGCCTCCTTGAAGTCGCCTATGCAGGAAAAATATACGCTTGCGTATTTGAGGTCCGGGGCGACCTCCGCCCTCGTGATGCTCACGAAATTGTTTACTACTTTAGGCTCTCTGACTTCACCGAGTGCAATAGCAAGCTCCTGCGCAACGGCGTCGTTTATACGGCCTCTTCTGTATTTTGCCATTTTAAACGTCCTTTCTTTATAGTTTGCACGAGAGATAAGTGCCGAAAACGCTGAGACATAAGGATTCAGAGCGGGTTCGGATATTCACGCGGATATTTAAGAAAATTTCGGTGATATATGGAAAATCTGCCTTTCAAAACCTTATTTACTCGTGTCTAGATAAAAAGTCTTCCCTGTTCCTATGGGAGACGTGTTTTTTAAAATTTCCTTTGCCCCTTCGCGTGAGGAGCTTATTAGCCTTACGCTTGGAAGGCATTCTCCGATTTTCTTTTCAAGATGCGGAAAATGCGTGCATCCGAGGATAAGCGTGTCGAGCTTTTTCTTCCTGACGGGAAGGAGCATTTTGTAAAGCTCATCTTCTTCGGCTCTTGTAATATTAGTGTCGGAAGCACCGCTTTCGACCAGCGCGACCAGTCTTTGAAGCGGGAGCTCAAATATCTCTTTAACGTTTGAATAAAGGGAAAGCTTTTTCGTGAAAGCTTGCGAAGCTACCGTTGCTTCGGTGGCAATTACACCGACAGCACCGTTTTTTGTGACACGCACTGCCTCTTTTGCCGTTGGCTCAATTATCGGTACGGCGGAAGCTCTCATTTTTTTTGGGAGATATCTGTGCACTGTGCTTGCCGTACAGCAAGCCATAAGGATTTTGTCCGCTCCGAAGCTTTGAAGCTTAACAATATCGTTTTTTACAAGTCTTATGAGCTCCTCCGGTGTTTTAGTGCCGTAAGGGGCGTTTTTTCTGTCTGCAAAAAAGCAGACGTCGGCATCAGGCGCGAATCTCCTGATTTCCGCTATTGCTGTGAGTCCTCCTATTCCGCTGTCAAATACGCCTATCATAAGAGCATACCTTGTCAATAAGGAGGTTTATAAAATCGCCGTGTTTATTCCCGATTTTGCTGACGAGCTTCGGATAGAGACTTGTTTCGGTCATTCCGGGAAAGGCGTTTATTTCGTTGAAAATTATTTTATCGTCCTTTGTGACGAAAAAATCGAAGCGCGACAGATGTCTTATTCCAATGAGTGATGCAAGGGCATTTGAATATTCCGCCGCCTTCTTTTCAGCGTCGGTAAAGGTGTCGGTTTTTGCTTCTGTTTTTGGGGATATTTCCGCGGTGTACTTTGAGTCAAAGTCGTAAAACGTTCCTCCGGACAGGACCTTTCCGCCGGGGAAGATAGCTCGTTTACCGTTGTCAAAAAGCGCGCATTCAAGCTCGTGGTCAAACTCAACAAGCTCCTCTATCAATATGCGGGAGTCGTATTTGAGCGAGTCTTCAAATGCCGACTCAAATTCCGATTCTGAAAAAATCGGGTGCGCACCGTAGGACGAGCCAAGGCGTGCTGGCTTTATAAAAAGAGGATATGCAAGATTTTCGTTCGCTCTGCGCTTTGCATCGGCACAGTCCGAGCCGTCCGAAAAAATCCATCTTGCCGTTGGTATATTGAGTCTCTCTGCCGCAAGCTTCGTATATATTTTATCGCTTGTCATAGCAGAAGCATAAACGTCCTGACCGATATAGGCTATGCCTGCGGTTGAAAGAGCGCCCTGGACACTCCCGTCTTCTCCGAAATTTCCGTGCAGACAGGGAATAGCACAGTCTATGGGAATTAGATTCCCATTTGATAAAATACCGGACGTTCCACCGCATCTGACAGGGAAGCCCTCGCAAAAAAAATCATTTGCGGAAGAAAATTTTATATATTTTTTGCATTCATTCTGTGAGATATACCAATTGCCGTCTTTATTTATATGTACCAAAAAAACACTGTATAGTCCCTTATCAATAAGAGAAAACAGATTTTCTGCGCTCATCTCGGATACGTCGTGTTCGTATCCCTGACCGCCTGATATCAAAGCAATGTTTTTCTTTGAGTTCATTACCTCATCACCTCACCATATGATATGAGAGGCGGTGGGGTGGGGTTACAACGGTTTTATTACTGCAACGCGGTCATTGCCTGTGTAATCCTTAATGATTTCGCACGTCATTGCGTTATCTTTCGCGATGTCTTTAAGAGCGGGACCCTGGTCGTAGCCTATTTCAAAGGCAAAAAAACCGCGCGGGTCTAGCATTTTTTTGAATGAGGCGAGGATTTCTTTGTAAAATTTGAGTCCGCCGTCATCAGCGGTAAAGGCTATTTTCGGCTCAAAATATATCTCGGGCTCAAGAGCTGCGTAGACTTCTTCCTTGACGTATGGGGGATTTGAAAGTATTGCAAAATATCTCTCACCGTCACAGTAATCAAAAACGTCGCTCGTGACGAACGAGATTCTGTCAAAAACACCGTTTTTTTCTGCGTTATTCCTTGCAATACCTATAGCATCCTCTGATATATCAATAGCAAGGGCAGTGGTATCTTTCGTGTTTTTTACGGTAGAGATTGCAATGCAGCCGCTTCCGGTGCAAAGGTCGAGAATTTTTGCCCCGGTAGGAATGTTGTTGACCGCATAGTCAACTAAAATTTCGGTATCCTGCCTCGGTATGAGACAGTTGGGATTTACTTCATAGCTTTCACGGTAAAAATCGACGTTGCCGATTATATATTGGAGAGGTTCTCTGTTTTTTCTTCTTTCAATTGCAGAGTAAAGCTCTCGGCTGTCGCATGAGGCGTTAGGGGAAATAAGCTCAATGCGGCTCATACCGCCGATGTACGTAAAGAGCTCTCTCGCGTCATGGCGCGGATTCGGAACACCGGCATCCTCGAGAATTTTTATAGCTTCATGAAGTTTCATTCGGAATCCTTATCGCAGCGGTTTTCAGCGGAGTCAGAAGAAGCCTCTGTTTCACCATCCGCATTTTCACTTTCGGAGGCGAAAGCTTCATCGGATTCTTCCGCTGCATTGCTTATCCAGCCCTTACTCTCGTAATATTCCTTGAATTCCGGAAATTCGTCGCGCAGCGCGCACTTTATGGAGATTATCGCAATCTCAAGCATGTCAAGAGTGGGCTCGCGGGTTGTTATTTTTTGCATCCAGAGTCCCGGTGCCGAGAGGGCGCGAGTGACCATGTTATCGTGCTTTCCTGCGAACATTATAAATTCGTAACCGATTCCGACCACGAGTGGCAAAATCAGAATTCTTATTGCCGAAAGCAGAAATCTGTTCATATCGGGAAATATGTTGTTGAGAATTATTCCAACGATAATACCAATGAAAATCATAACGAACATAAAGCTTGTGCCGCAACGCGGGTGAAAACGTGTGTAATTCTTCGCGTTCTCGGGGGTAAGCTCCGCCCCTGCTTCAAAGCAGGCTATTGATTTATGCTCCGCGCCGTGATACATAAAGGTGCGTTTAATGTCGGGCATCAGGGCAACGAGCGCAAGATAGGTTATGAAAATAATAACCTTTGCAACGCCTTCTATTACGGCTTTGAGCGTCTCACCCACATCAAAATTTGAAAAACGCTCGACAAGGTATTCGACAAAATCTGAAACAAGTCCCGGAAGAACTATAAAAAGTCCGACCGCAAGAAGAACACCGAGAACTAACCCGATAGCCATAACTATGTCGGTTGTAGTCTTTTTCCCTTCTTCCTTCTTCTTTTTGTCGTTTTCGTCATCAATATCAAGAGCTTCAGCGGAAACGCTTAGCGTTTTGAAGCTTAAAATCATCATCTCGACGAAGTTTACCACTCCGCGCAGAATGGGGGCATTCAAAAATTTGTATTTTTTGCGGATTGATACGAATTTGTCGTCGTTTACGACTATCGTTCCGTCTTCTTTTTTGCAGGTGGTAACCGTTCTTTCACCGGCTTTCATCATTACGCCCTCGAGAACGGCCTGTCCGCCGACTTTTCCAAGGCGCTCCCTGACCTTTCCCGCACAGCAATTTTTTGTTTTTTTCATATTAAAACCTTTCGGGATTACAGCTTTCAGTATTGTACTGACACATATCCATTATAACATTATATCATATAAAATAAAAAAAATAAAGGTGTTTAGAAAAATTTACAATGTATAAAAGAATTGCATAAAAATGGAAGCGGTGGCAACAATAAAAACACAAGCCGAGCAACTCGGCAAACGAAAGGAGTAAAACAATGACGTTATCACAAAAAGAAAACAACCTGCTTTCCGACCTTAAATCACAAGAACAGCTTTGCATTGAAAAATACGGGAAATATGAGCAGGATGCTCACGACCCCTGTCTTAAATCCCTTTTCAAAAGCATCAAGAGCACCGAGGAGAGCCACCTTTCCACTATTTCCCGCATTATGTCCGGCGAGGAGGTTTCCACAAACACCGCGCCAACTGCAGTATCTCAGACCCTTGAATGCCAGATGTCAAACTGCACTGAGTCTGAAAAAACAAGCGATGCCTTTCTCTGCAAGGATGCGTTAGCTATGGAAAAGCACGTCTCCTCTCTTTACGATACCTCGATTTTCGAGTTCACAAGTCCTACCTTGCGTGATACTCTTAACCATATTCAAAAGGAAGAGCAGAATCACGGTGAGCAGCTTTATCAGTACATGTCTAAAAACAATATGTATAGCTAAAGTCGATTCTTATAACAAAAACGGGCAGCCCTGAAAATTGGACTGCCCGTTAAATTTTAGCGTTTTGAACTTTCAATGCTGTTATAGACCTCATAGTATATCGCAGCCTTTTCAGCGGTTTTGCATCTTGCCGACCAGATTATTGAAACAAAGTTGTCAGCGGAATCAGCAAGCATCGTTATTCCAAGCCATATTGAAGAAGCTTTTGCGCTGTCCGGAGAAATTCTCGCGAGCAGGAATGCCGAAAGTATCACGGCTGCCGAAATTGCCGTCATAATCCACCAACCGCTGACGGAATTTATCTTTGCTTTAATTGAGATGTAAAGCTTGAACGACGCGTCTACTATAAGCAAAAGGCATATTGAGGAAACGAGAACGTCAAGTGACAGTCTATTGAAAGCCATAAGAAGCACACCGCTGATGAAAAGAAATGCTGCCAAGGCGATTCTTGATACAAATGCAAAGCTTCTTTCTTGGGTTAAAATGCATAAGGAGCCGACGAAAAGACCGCACAGAGCGAGTATTATGCCAACTGTGACCGTCAAGGCGGCGGAGGATTTTGCGAAGAACAGACAGCATAGTCCGATTACAAAGATAATCGCACTTGAAATCAAATATTCCCATCTCGCGTTTTTGATTTTTTCAAGCATATGTCTGCACCCCTTCCGTATCGCATCTTGTTATAAACATTCTAACATAAACACTAATTGTTGTCAAGTAAATACACAACAAAAAACTGCAGATATTCAAACGAAAGTTTACATATATCTGTATTTTTTTCTATTCGCAAAAATGAATATTACCGTGGTTATGAAAGCGAGCGCTTCCGCTGCCAGCATAGAATACCAGATGCCGTCAAGCTCGAAGAAAACGGGGAGCAATAGAACGAGAGCAATCTGATATACCAGAGTTCTCAAAAAGGAAATAACCGCAGACACGACTCCGTTATTGAGACCGGTGAAGAATGAGGAGGCGAAAATGCAAAAGCCGGAGAAAAAGAATGAAAGAGAAAAGATTTTAAGACCTCTGACAGTCATATTAAGCAACACGGGGTCATAGCTTACGAATATTTTTGATAGCGGACCGGCAAATGTGACCCCAAAAATCAGCATCAAAGCGCCGCCGGCGAGAGTTATTACCGTGCTTTTTCGGAGGACGTTTTTTAGCTCACTTGTGTTTTGAGCTCCGAAGTGATACCCGACGATGGGCGCGCAACCGATTGAATAGCCTATGAAGATTGCTATGAATATAAAGCTGACGTACATAATAACTCCGTATGCCGCGACACCGTCCTCTTCTGCGAACTTCATAAGCTGTATGTTGTAAAGCACGGTTACAACCGAGCTTGAAATGTTGCTCATAAGCTCTGATGAGCCGTTCGTCATGCTGCGCAGGAGGATTTTTCCGTAAAGTCTGCTCTTCGTGAGTCTTAAAAGGCTGCTGTTTTTTCTTCCAAAATAAAATATGGGAACTATTCCACCGACAGCCTGGCTTGTCGAGGTTGCGAAGGCTGCACCGACAAGTCCGAAATTGAATACCCATACGAAGAGGGCATCAAGCAGGATATTTGTAAGGCCTGCAGCTACCGTAACCCAGAGGCCGAGTTTCGGCTTTTCTGCTGCGATAAAGAAGCTTTGAAAAAGGTTTTGAAGCATAAAAAACGGCATAGCCGCTATGACGATACGCCCATACGTCACGCAATATTCGAGGGTTTCATCCTCAGCGCCGAGGAGAACTGAAAGCGGGCGCATAAACAAAATTCCGGCACCTGCCATAACGACTCCCGCGATAGCGGTCACCCAAACCATCATCGAAAAATATTTGTTCGCTCCGTCGCGGTTTCCTTCACCCAGCGTTTTTGCAACAATGGCAGTTCCTCCCGTACCCATCATAAATCCAAAAGCGCCTATTATCATCAGAATCGGCATAATCAGATTTATTGCAGCGAAAGGCTCTTTTCCCACTATGTTTGAAACGAAAAGTCCGTCAACAACCCCGTAAATAGAGGTGAAAACCATCATTATGACCGACGGTATTGCAAACCTAAAAAGCTTTTTATATGTAAAATGGTCTGAAAGCTGAATGCGCATGTTTCTTCCTTATAAAAATAATTTAGGCGGCTGAAAACAGCCGCAGATTTTTGGTTAATTTATTTCGTTATCCTCTTCGTCGCGGGCAACCTCGTCGAGCTCGTCGTTGAATCTCATAGACTTTCTGGAGTTGATGTAATAGGAGTTGCCTTTCGCACTCGAAAACTGAAATTCTCCGTCAGTGCCGTCCGAAAGTGTACCGTAAACGTCCAGCTCTTTTGCTGCTTTGCATAGGATTTCAAGGAACTCGTCGGTGTCGAACTCTTCTATTTCAATTCCGTAATCGTCGTTTGAGAAAATTATTTCTGTTTGCTCGGAGTCGTCTGCGCCTGCATAATTATCGTCGTATATAATATAATCGGAAGTAACCTCAAAAAAATCCTCAAGCTCACCCGATTTTAAAAAACTAACAAATTTTTTTAATTCTGATTTTGCTCCCTGCAGGGTGATTTCAAAATAGAGTTCATCCCAAAGCGTCATACAAATACCGTCCTTTCTAAAGATCGTCAAGAAGTATTGCCAAAGTGGCGGTTGCGATCCCGTATGTGTATTGAGTATAACATAGCCCTGCGCGCTTTGTCAATATTATATTATGAGAATGAAGGGTAAAATTTCGCTTGTTTTCGACCCCTAATGACATAATATGGAAGAAAAATAAAAAATGATAAAAAATCTGAAAAAAATTTCAAAATCCTCTTGACAACTGAGAAATGATGTAGTATAATAGACAAGCTGACCGCGAGAGGCGACAGCACTTGGTCATTGAAAATTGAACAACAAGAAATTCTTTTTTAAGCACTGAAAAGTGCAGAGGAATCTCGTTAAAACACATTGAGAAAGAATACTCAAGAAGTAAGAAGAAGCTAAGACAAATATAGCTCTAAATAAGGT
>JAZLAO010000123.1:0-12883 GCA_045613205.1 Eubacteriales bacterium
GCTAGAGCGTCCGGTTCATACCCGGCAGGTCGTTGGTTCAAATCCGACATCCGCTACCACAAAAGGCCCGTTGGTCAAGCGGTTAAGACACGGCCCTTTCACGGCTGTAACATGGGTTCGATTCCCGTACGGGTCACCAAACAGAACATATCCGAACTACTTCGTAACAGATAAGTGGTTCGGATTTGTTTTTTACTTCGATTTTATCTCAAACTGCATATAATAGTGCGAGGCGATGCTCACTTGGGCATCGCCTCGTTTTTCGTCTTTTCTGCTAATTTCTTTTCTTGTTCGAGCTTCCACACCTCGAATTCGCGCTTTGCTTCTTCGGTTTCGAAGAAAGCTACAATATTGGGTGCAAGACACCTTGCGATTTCCTTTATCAAATCATCGGGAATTTGGCACTCTCCGTGCTTGTCTTTTAATAATTCCTCGATACGTTTTGCTATATCCGACAGCTGCTGTCTGAACTCGGGTTGAATTCCCGAAGATTTGTCCTTAAGCAAAGTTACTATTCTGTCTTTTATATTTCTTATATTCATTGTTCGTCCTTTCCTGGTTGACCTACAAAGCGTTTTTCAAAGCGTCGGTGTAATCTTTGGAAACATCTCAAAAATTCGTTGTCAAAGCGTTACTTGTGGCGCTATTTTCAAAAAATAGCGTTTTTTGACCCACAGTATTACCCACAGCGTCACCTTGCAAAATCTCGTGAAATCTCCCGAAATCTCGTTAATTCGGTCGGCACTGCCGTCCGATGTGAAGCGGGTGGGCGCATTATGACGCCAACCCTTTCTCCTGCTTAAAATTCGACCCAACTTTTTGGCTAGTTTTTGCCGTATTTTTGCTCCCAAAGCGTCTTTTTTGTATTGGTTATTGGCTCTGTTTTCGGCTCACTTATCGTTGCGTTCGCCTCTGCTGCACTTACCGCGGTAGTCTTGCCAATCAGCTTGTTCATTTGCTCCCTGGCTTTTTCACGCTTTTCGTCCGATGCCGGCTTCATGCACCTAAAGGTGAAATTATCTTTATTTATCTCAAATCCAAGGCAACCGTCCTCGTCTTTCAAGATAACCTTGCACAAATCCGGGCATTCCTTGGAGAACTCTAAAAGTCTTTTCTTTAGCTTGGTATTGTATGTATAAATCGTGGTAGTGGGATCTGCTTCATTGAAGGAGATTTCCGTAGTTTTAAGCTTCTTTTTCATAATTTCTCCTTTTCGTCTGTACATGTCATTTTTAGCGGAAAAAGCTTCGGTCTAGAGCTTGGAAATACCGCGTTTTTTCAAACGAAACACTCGTTTTCGTACTCGTGTTGGATTATCCTTTCCCAAAGGGCAAAAGCGGATATTACCTAGGTTTAGACCTTGCAATCCAAAATCTAATTTTTGAGCATTTTTCCGCGCCTTTTCTTTGTTTCAAGCGGCTCAAATTTTGCACAGCGTGTTACTCTTACAATAAAATTATACCACATTCGAAAGAGAGATTCAATAGCTTGATATCCCAAGTTTTACACATCTGCTGATATACGCTAAAAATCCGTTAAATCCGATGCAAAATTTACAGTCTATTTTCTCGGTATAGACCTTGTAAAAAAATTTATCAATAGGGGGAGGTATGTTTACTCTACCACCTCGTTTTTTGTTCATTTTTCTAGGTCTATACCGTGCTTTTATACCTCTGAAAGTTTAACGTCTCAAAAAAGATATTTGATATTGAATTTACATTCGGATGTATGCACATGCGCATTTCATATCCTGTCTTTTACCCATCACAGTGATACAAAAAATGAGGGCTGACAGAATTCAAACTGTCAGCCCTGTATATGCTCTTTGGTTATATCTTTATTGTTTATATTTCAATGACAGATACAGATATGGGGAGCATTTTGCACAATACTATTATTCGGGATATTTTTCTGAAATAAGATCAAATCTTTCGATATGATAAATCTTACTATCACGCATTTCGGTACGTTCTTTGCCAATGAATTTAAACACACCTAAAAATATGTAATGATTATCTTTCTTGGCAAAGATCAACCTCTTACGTGTTGTTGCATTAGGATGATCGGATTCCGCCCACCATTGTTCCATATATGTTTCGGATATTTGGTTTTTCACATCAGCAGTATCGCTATCTGTCCAATTACTGTGTGCCAAAAACCAAACACTATATCCTTCTTTTGTTGCTATCTCGCTATAATTGGGTGTTTGCCAACCGAAGCACTTGGATTCGTACTTATTCCAATCAAAAGCATCACAACAAGCCTCATATATATCTTTAGCAGCAGTTCCATAAACATGTCCCTTAATGAGATCCTCGCTAATGACTGTTGTATTTATATGCGTTCTCTTCGCTTGTTTCTTTTCCCAAAGAATTCTTTCAGCTTCGGCTTTTTCAAATTCAATTCTAGCCCTTTCTTTTTCTTTCTCTATACGTTCCTTTTCTTGTTCTGCCTTGATATTGTCAAACGCTATTTTTATTTCGCTTTTGAGAACTTCATTATCAGTAACTAATATTTTTTCGAAAATATCAGGGAATATAAACTTTTTGTCACCTATTTTAAATTCAACGGTAATATACTTCTGATAATTTTTCGAGCCGTCTTTGACTTCCTTTATTATACCTTCTCCGAATACGGAATGAACAACTTTCTCACCTATCATTTTGATTTCCTTTGCTTTAACATCAAATTGTTTAATTATCATTATAGCCGAATGCTCTACTTTGTAATGTTTCCTTCCACCAAGATTCTCTATCTAAAATCACATGGTCATCAACTCTTGCATTGTAGTTTTCTAAAATAGAATATTGGAAATTCTGTTTTATGTAATCAAAACCCTTCTCGGCAACGAGTTTTTTTAACTCAACATTCCCACCGTGTCCGTTTTCGGCGTAGTTAGACCATCGGATAAGCAACATACCATTATCGCTTGTTGCAGAGCCAACATATAATTTTCCGTTGCTCTTATCTGTAATGAGATACACCGCTTTTTGATTTTCAAGAGCTGCTATCCAACTTTTCTTCTGCCGTTCGATAATAGATTGCAACTGCATATACGAAAGACGAACCTTATCATAGCCGAGAAATTCATCGCCATCATACACATTAGGAAGGACTTCAAGCACCTCTAACTCATCACAAACGGTGTTATAAAACATTCCTTGTGTTTGAGCAGTTTTATGGTATTTAATAATTACTCTTCCGAAATACCGACTATATTCTTCAAGTTCTTCGCCATTGTAGTTGATACCATTAACAATTCCAAATTCTTCTGTAACTCTCTTGATTGTGGTTAAAAGCCATGTGTCATACGATAATTTCAAAAGACAAATTGCAATTTGTCCAACATTGAAATATCTTTGCTTATTACGCCAAAACAACCACTGACAGTTCACGATTTTCGGATCTCTCAGATATAAATCCATTGGATCTTCAGAGCCGTTGTTTTGATTAAACTTAACTTTTACATTAGCTGCTTCAGAAGAGGGAATTCTTAACAGATCATCTATTCTTATGCAAGACATTTTCTCACTCCCTACTTTATCTCTTAGTTCTTCTAACCACTTTTTAATACTTCCGTTTTTAAGGAATCTCAATAACGCACCATCACAAAACTTTTCTGCGCGGACAGCACCAAGCAATAATGCACAAATTACATCGGCAGATAAATTAGTCACATCAGCACCATTCATTGATTGGTAATTCTGCTCAATATTGTGCCTTTTTAAGACTTCTATATAATCAGTAATCCCGATTTGCTCAGCGCAACGATACACTTCTTCGATGAAATCTGACACCTTATCGGAGTACATAACATAAGGCGTTTGAATGGGGTGCTGCATAGAACCATCGTTTTCCTTATCCACAAACCATTCCCCGAAAGCATTATCAGAAAATATAGTAAGATATTTTATTAAGTTGTCGTATTTCCCCATTACTTTGTCGTCCTCCTCTCCGAGTTTAGGATGTGAATATTTACCTGATTATCATTATATCATAAAATCATCTAAATTTCAACAATTTTTCGAAGTCAAGTATAAAGCAAAAACGGTGAAGTTATTCCTTCACCGCTACTCATTATTCACACAGTGTTTCTATCGCTATATTCATACCAAGTTTGAATGCATACTTGAATATAGCTGCTTCGGCAAGACTCATATACTCGCTCCAGCAATCGTGAAACTTATCGAAGATTTCCTTCTGTTCGTCGTTGAACGTCTTATCCAAATCCTCGTGATGCCTTGCCATATATCCGAGAAGTTCCTTCATTTCCTTTGAGTTGGTTCTGCTATCCTCTTGTGGTATGATGTTTCCGTGCCACAGTTCTTTAATAACGTTCATTTCTTTTTACCTCCGGTAGCACAACACAATACCACACAACTTTCGTAAAGTCCAGACTTTTAGGGAAATAAAAAGCGAAGATTTTCATCGTCCGTATTCTTTGTTTCATGCTGACCAAATTTTAATCAGCGCCAATCTCTTTTCATTGTCTTAGGCATAGTGATTTTTTAAAATCAACATATTAAAGTTGATGATAAAGTGAATAATAAAGTGTATAATAACTTGACAATAAATTGGTGTGATATCAAATCAAGTGTTTAGTTGACTGAAAAAATGTATTGATTGTGTACAAAAAGAGTCAAACATATGTTTGAAAGCTTGTTTTACATGATATAGCTATTATTTTATTGGATTTTGCGAAATATTTACTTGATTATAACCCAATAAATAGTTGACTAATTCTTAATACTATGGTATAATTGAATCAGCAAATCGCAGGAGGTATATATGCCATACGAAAACAATTACGTTAATGAAATAATACAAGCGGTAAGAAAAAATTCTGCTGAATTACCCTATATCGAATTCAAGGTGAACGACTATAGAGCTCAGGATATTGGTGAATATATAAGCGCTTTATCTAATACTGCTGCACTCTTCAATCAAGAGCGCGCATTTATGATATGGGGAATAGAAGACGAAACACATGATATCGTAGGCACTAACTTTGATCCGCAAAAAGAAAAGGTCGGAAGTCAAGGATTGGATTTATGGATCAGCACTCAGCTTGAGCCTCAAATTCAGTTCTATTTCCACAAAACAAACATCGACGGAAAAGATTTGGTGTTGCTCGAAATCAATAGAGCGGAATCAAGTCCTATAAAGTTCAAATCTATAGATTATATTCGCATTGACTCGCATAAAAAGAAGCTCAAGGACTATCCCGATACAGAACGAGAGCTTTGGGCGGTATTTTCAAGAAAACCGTTTGAGTCTTTAATTGCGCTCGAGAACGTTTCCGGTGATCTTGCTCTACGTTATCTTGATTATTCAGCTTACTTTGAAATGCTTTCACTTGATCTCCCGAGCAACAAGGACGGTATACTCGAAGCACTTTTGGCCGACGGAATGATTGCAAAAAACGAGGCCGATAATTACAACATTACGAATCTTGGTGCTATTCTCTTTGCAAAAAATCTTTCTGCATTCCCTGCGCTTGAGAGAAAAGCTATCAGAGTAATTAAATACGAAGGCAACGATAGAATAAGTTCGGCAAGTAAAGAACAAGTTGGCGGCAAAGGCTACGCAAGCGGATTTGAGGGTCTTATTGATTATATAAACAACCTTCTTCCATCTAACGAAATTTTAGGTAAAGCATTACGTAAGGTTGTGCCTATGTATCCAGAAATGGCAATACGCGAGCTTGTTGCAAATGCTATTATACATCAGAATTTCTTTATGAAGGGCACGAGTCCCATGATAGAGATTTTCAATGATAGAATGGAAATTACAAACCCCGGTATTCCTCTTATAGACAAATCCAGATTTGTGGACCATCCTCCGGTTTCGAGAAATGAAAAATTAGCTTCGTTTATGAGAAGAATAGGTGTATGCGAGGAACGCGGTAGCGGATACGATAAGGTTGTCGCACAGACGGAAGCATATCAGCTCCCAGCTCCCGATATAGATCTCTATGAAAATCATACCAAGGTGACGCTTTTTGCGCATACCGAATATGCAAAAATGAGCAAGTCCGATAGACTCAGAGCGTGTTATCTTCACGCATGCTTAAAGCGTGTAAACCGTGATTTTATGACGAATTCTTCGTTGCGCGAAAGATTTCAAATCGACACTAAAAACAGTTCCATGGTATCACGTTTGCTAAATGAAGCATGCGATGCTGGATTAATCAAAATATCCGAAGAATCCACTTCGGACAAGAATAGAAAGTATCTTCCTTATTGGGCATGATTTTTACTTGACTCATAGTTGACTGAGAGCTCCGGATAAATAACAAATTCATTAGATTATGGCTGTTTCGTGTGTTTTATAGCAGTTTTGTGCGTTGTTTTTACTTGACTCACAGTTGACTGAAACAGCTTTACTTGATTTACACAAAGAACATAGGAGGAGAAAATGGGAAATCCTTGGGCATTGACAGAATGGCAAAAAGAGATAGACTCTTATTTGATAGGTACAACAAGGCTTTACGGATTTGTAACGCCTAAGCAGTTTTTGTTGGTATTTAATCGTTATCACGAGCAAAAACTTTTGAAATCAGAATTGATGAAATATGCTAACAAGTTGGTTAGGCAATCGAGGCATTACTACATCTACGATAATGCTATCGTAAGCACTTTGGTTGATGATGCTCGTATAGACGAGATATATACTTACCAACAAGGCAAGAAATACTATATGCCAACCGAAGAGCAAGTAACAAAGAGAATCGACGCCAACTATTACGAGAAAACACCCTATACCGATGCACTTGAAACTGCGCTTGCCAAAAAGCACGGTGTTTCACCGATGGTGATATGTTCGTTAATGCGTGATATTATTTGGTCAATTATTATCGAAGATAAAAATCAAGAGTCGATGGATATACTTGAAAAGTATAACGTTAATTTCAAAAACTCAAATGATTTGTTTACTGTTTTTCAAATGATAAGCGAGCTTTCAAACAATACGAGAAAATGGGCAAATTGCGGTTTTACACCAATGGAAATGAGAAAGCAGGTGCTCGGAGTATGACAGGTGTAATTTACGCCAGATATTCCTCGGATAATCAACGTGAGGAGTCGATAGAGGGGCAGATTCGTGAGAATGCTGCTTTTGCTGAGAAAAACGGTATCGTTATCGTTGGTCACTACATAGACAGAGCCGTTTCTGCTAAAACGGACAACCGCCCCGAGTTTCAGCGAATGATTCGTGACAGCGCGAAGAAAACCTTTGACGTAGTCATAGTTTGGAAGCTTGACCGTTTTTCGCGTAACCGTTACGACTCTGCAAAATACAAGGCTGCCTTGAAGAAGAACGACGTTCGTGTCATTTCCGCGACCGAGGCAATCTCGGAAGGTGCGGAAGGCATAATCCTTGAATCCGTGCTTGAGGGTATGGCAGAGTATTATTCAGCCGACCTTGCAGAAAAGGTAACACGGGGTCTTACCGAGAATGCCTTAAAGTGCCGTTTTAACGGAGGAAACGGTCTTCCATACGGTTATACCGTTGACGAAGAGAAACACTTCCAAATCGACCCCTTAAAAGCTCCCATAGTGGCTGAAATATTCGAGCGTTACGCTCACGGAGACTCTATTGCCGAGATAGTACATAGCCTGAACGCGCGAGGACTCAAAACTCAAAAGGGTAAAGCCTTTAACCACGGCACACTCAACCGAATGTTTACCAATAAATCATATATGGGAGTGTATCACTATAGCGGCATTGAAATTCCGGGCGGTGTACCTGCTATTGTGTCCGAAGAGACTTTTAAGGTGGTCGAAAGACGAATGGCAAAGAATAAGCATGCATCAGCCAAGAATAAAGCTGAAGAAAAGTACGTGCTGACTACCAAGCTTTTCTGCGGAAAGTGCCACAGTATGATGGTTGGAGATTCCGCACAAAAGAAAAACGGCAATATCTACCGCTACTACAAATGTGCCAGCGCGAAGAGGCACGAATGCGATAAAAAAGCCGTTCGTAAAGAATGGATTGAGGAGCTTGTGCTGAACAAGGTTATCAAGGTTTTGTTTGATGACGAGGCGCTTGACAAGATTGCCGACAAGATAGTCGCTCTGCTTGACGAGGACAACAAGGTTATACCGCTTCTTGAGGCTCAGCTAAAGGAAGTTCGCAAGTCCATCGACAACGTAATGAAGGCTATTGAGGCAGGAATTATCACTCGTTCCACCAAAGCAAAGCTTGAGGAGCTTGAAGCAGAGGAAGAGCAAATTGAGCTCAATATTTTGAAAGAGCAAACAAGCTCTCCCAAGCTCACGAAAGAACAAATTTTATTTGCTTTAGACAAATTCCGTAAACTCGACTTAACAATCGAGGCAAACAAAGAGCGTTTGATTGATAGTTTGGTAAAATGCGTTCTATTTTATGACGACAAGCTTGTAATAACCTTTAATTTCAAAAACGAGCCTGTAACCGTTCCCACGAGCGAGGAATTTGACGCAATAGAGAAAAGTTCGGATATTGAAGCGTTTGCTTCACCAGAATAGGACACCACGAAAGTGGTGTCTTTTTCTATTCTGGTGAGCCGTACGAGGAATCGAACACAGCGCGAACACGCTCCGCGTGTTTCGTGCTTGGGTTCGAATCACAGCCTCGCCGTCTCGCGTCGAGACCTCGCAGGGCGAGGCTGATTCCCGTACAAAAACAAGAGGGCTCGACGCCCTCTCGTTTTTTCGCACACTCACGAACATTGGGTATTGCCGCTCGCATTATGCTTTGTTCCAATTAATCTGTAAGCGCTAAACGCAACTATCATCTGCTCGCTTGGCAAGATTCCGCGATAGCGGAATGCGGATACCGCCATCGGCGGCATCCTGCGTAACGCGGCGTGCCAACGTTCTCATAGATGAAAGAGGAACGCTATTTGCGAATTCCCCCCGCGTAGCAGATTCCCGTATCAAAAGCCGCGGGCTAGATGCCCTCGGCTTTTGAGTTCTTAAATTTCAAAGAAGTGATTATATCCGGCACAAGACACCTTGTGATTTCTTTAGTCAAATCACAAGCTTTATAATAATTGTTATTTTAGTCTAAAATACCTAATATTCTTTCCGTTACCCTCGCGCTTGATTTCTCCTTCGGCAACCAACTTTCGAAGTGCGCCTTCAATGGAACTTATGCTAAGTGAGGGGCAAAGCTCTCTAATGTCTTGTTTAGAGAATCTGCCGATCTTATTCATCGTTGCTCGGCGCACAGTTTCAAGTGCCGGTAGCTTTGTTTCCACGAGTGCAAATCTATCTTCAAAATCCTTATAGGCTGCAAGTATTGTGCCAAGCAAATATTTGATAAACGGAACAGCATCTGCATTTCCTTCGTGCCAACCGCTTTGCGCTTCACCCAATGCATCGTAGTACAAGTCCTTGTTCTTGGCAATCTTCGCTTCAAGGGAGATATATTTACCAACGTAGAAACCGCTTCTGTAAAGGAGCAAAGTCGTTAGCAAACGACTCATTCTTCCGTTTCCGTCGTTGAACGGATGGATACAGAGAAAGTCGTGAATGAATATCGGAATTGCAATCAGCGGTTCTAACTCGTTGTTTCCTATCACTCGATTAAACTCGTTGCATATACTCTCGAGGGCGGCCGGTGTTTCAAACGGATCAAGGGGGGTGAACAGCGTTCTCGTGCTACCATCTGGATAGGTTGCACTGATATAGTTTTGCACCGTCTTTGTTCTACCTGCCGCAGGGTTGTTCATATGACTATACAGTATTTTATGAAGCTGCAAAATGTAGTTAGGCGTAATCGGTATGGCATCAAAGCTTTCGTGAATAATATTTAACACGTCACGGTAGCCTGCTATTTCTTGCTCGTCTCTGTTTTTAGGCGTGGTTTTATTCTCTACTATCTGCCTAATTCTCGTATTCGTCGTAACTATACCTTCAATAGCATTGGAACTTTCGGTGCTTTGCACCTTTGCAATCTCCACTAGCTTTTCAAGCTCTTCAGGGCGTTGCTTGAGGTACATCTCTTGCTTTCCGGCTTCTTTGTATATAGCTGCTATCAAGCCGAGAAGCTCCGAATCCCATTTTTGCTCATTAATTTTGGAGTAGTTAAATGTTCTCATAACCTTAACCTCACTTTCTTTACCTTAAATAATATCATATTATAAGGGATTTGTCAATGTTTTAAGGGGATATTTCCTTAATATTGTTTAAAAAATAAGGTAATTTTAAATGTTATAATGCAATTTGGAAACTTTTTTGATTAATGTTTCGATAGCAATTTGCATACCGAGTTTGAAAGAGTATTCGAATATAGCAGCTTCTGCAAACGTGCGCAATACCGCACAACTTTCGTAAAATCCGTTTTTGGAAAAATTACGTTAAAAAGGATTAAGATTCCGCAGGAAATTCTGGCGGTTTCTTAATCCTTTTTGTATGATTTGGTGTGGTTTGACGCGCGGTAAGCGCGGATTACATCTTCATTTCAAGTCCGATTGCCGAGATTATTGCATCGGTTGTGGGTGCGAGCTCCTGCTTTGAGAGGGTGCGCTCGCGGGACACGAATGAGAAGCGGAGAGTAAGCGCTGTAACACCGTCGGCGGTGTAGATATCCTTTACCTTAACGTCGGCGAGGATTTCGCCTGCTGCCACCTTTGCATCGGCGGTAAGCTTTTCAAAGTTGATTTCGGAAACGTTTGCGTTAAAGGTAAGGTCGATATCGATTGCGGGGAATTTCGAGGGCTCAACGTAAGCCGTAACGCCCGCCTTGACGGTTGCAAAGTTTTCGGTGCTTATTTCAAAGAATGCGATAGCGCACTTCTTGTCGATATTTGCAAGAACGGTGGGGTGAGGAACCGAGAGAGTTCCGACCTTTGTGCCGCATACAGACACCGAGAAGGTGTTCACGGGGTGCTGGTAGTCGTACTCAGCCTCGCAGGGTGCGAAGGACGCGTCCTTATGAAGAATATCAGAGCAAAGCTCCGCAATCATATCACGGGCGCGCATGAAGAGGGTTTCTTCGCCCTCTGCCTTTGAATAAAGGACAACACCGAGCTTATTTTCTTCCTTACAGCAGCCGTTCTCGCGGAGTCCGTCAACCGTGTGGCCGATTTCAAAGATTCCGTAGCTGTCGCTGTAGCCCTTGTTCTCCTTTGCGAACGCGAGGAGGGTGGGTATCATAGACTTGCGGAGATATTTATGGTCGGGAGTCTGCGCGTTGATAATTGCAACGTTCTTCGGAGTTTCGATTCCGAGCTCCTTATCCTTAGCGCAGTCGGACCAGATGTAAGAGTGAACCTCATGAAGTCTGTAGCTCTTAACGAGGATATCCTTCATTCTGTCCTCATCAGACTTCAAGGTTTCCTTGCGGACGGGAGCGAGCGCGCTCTCCGACGTGAATATTTCAAAGTTATCGTAGCCGTATATTCTCGTAATTTCCTCGATTATATCGGCCTTTATGGTAACGTCCTTGGTTGCGCGCCATGTGGGAACGGTAACCGAGAAGTTATCTCCGTCGCGCTTTATGCCAAAGCCAAGACCCGTAAGGGTTTTTACTATAGTTTCGGTGGGAATGTCTATACCCGTGTATCTGTCAACGTACTTTTTATCGAAATCAAGAACTATCGTGGGATAGCGCTTAACGTACTCGTCGGTGAAGGAGGAGATAACCTTTGCGCCGCCGTCGCACTCAAAGAGAAGATTGAGAAGTCTTTCGGTAGCTGTCTTACAAAGCTCGGGGTCGAGCATCTTCTCGTATCTCATAGAAGCGTCGGTACGGAGTCCGAGTCTTGTGGTAGTCTTTCTTACCGACACACCGTCGAAGGTTGCCGACTCGAGAAGGAGAGAATTTGTGTCATCCTCGATTTTGGAAGCGTCACCGCCCATTACGCCCGCGATAGCCACGGGAACGTCGCCCGAGGTTATCATAAGCATATTTTCGTCGATATTACGCTCTACACCGTCAAGGGTTACGAACTTGAACTCCTTGTCAAAGGTCTGAACCTCGATTTTATCAACCTTTCTGTTGTCAAAGGCGTGCATCGGCTGACCTATCTCAAGCATTACGTAGTTCGTGAGGTCGGCAAGGAAGTTGATAGCGCGGGAGCCGCAGTAATAGAGTCTTATTCTCATATTCACGGGGCTCACCTTGCGGGTAATATTCTCAACCTTGATTGCCGAGTAGCGATAAGCAAGCTCGGTATTTTTTACGTTAACAGCAACCGCGGGGAGATTATTATATACCGAAGTATCGCACACGGGTACGGGCTTAAGAGTTCTGCCGGTTATGGTAGCGAACTCACGCGCGATGCCATAGTGACTCCAGAGGTCAGGGCGGTTGGTGAGGGATTTATTATCAACCTCGAAGATTATATCGTCGATGTCGTATGCCGTTTTAATATCGGTGCCGAGAGGAATATCCTCGTCAATATCCCAGATGCCCGAATTATCGTCGCTGATTCCGAGCTCAGCCTCGGAGCAGCACATACCGTAGGAGGTAAATCCTGCGATAGTTGCAGGTGCTATGGGGTGGCCGCAAACGGCGCCGCCGCTTGTTGCAAGGGCAACCTTCATTCCCTCTCTTACGTTGGGAGCGCCGCAAACGATGTCAACGACCTCGTCGCCCTTATCAACCTTGAGAAGATGAAGCTTCTTTGAGGTGGGGTGGTTTTCAACCGAGAGAATTTTTGCGACTACGACACCGTAGGTGTCCTCACCCTTAACTATAATATCCTCAACCTCTGCAGTTGAGAGGGTGAAGTTGTGAATAAGCGATTTTTTACCAAGTCCGGAGAGGTCAACGAAATCTCCGATCCAATTCATAGACAAGAACATATTAAGTTAAACCTCCTTATATAGACTTAAACTGAGAGAGCGCCTTAAGGTTTCCGCTGTTGAAATCACGGATATCCTTTACACCGTAT
>JAZLAO010000124.1:0-9840 GCA_045613205.1 Eubacteriales bacterium
GGGATGGGCATTCCGTGCTTTGGTGGACTGGGGAGAGTGTTTTGAATCTTACTCCTTGCGAGCTATGTAAGTCTGCGACTTTCAGCGCGGTGCGCCCTCTTGCGCTAAAAGCGCAAGGCTCGCGGAGCAATCTTCGCTCACTCGCTCACAAGCAAGCTTGCAGCCTCGTTTCGCTCGATTATCTGCGCCGCCACTCGCAGAGCGAGGGGCGGGCGCAGGTAAGCAAATCCTTTCATCTCCGCCAAAAAAGAAAAATACGGAACGCCCGAACGGGCATTCCGTATTTTTGGCGGAGAAGAAAGGATTTGAACCTTCGCGCCGGTTACCCGACCTACACCCTTAGCAGGGGCGCCTCTTCACCACTTGAGTACTTCTCCGTAAAGCAAGCCGTGGTTTTCATAAGCTTGCCGAAATATTATATCAATTTTTTTCTTGTTTGTCAATACCTTTTCCAAAAATAACATCTGGATTCAGAAAAAAGTTGTGTTTTCCCTTAGGAGTTGGAATACTTACTCGTCTTGTTCAAAAATAATTCTCGTTACAGTGAGCCGCTTTTTGCATACGTTAAAGAAAACCTCGAAATCAGAGTATTTCATTCCGTACTCGCGTTCGCTGTCCCCCTTATACCCGGGGCGGGGGTCATTTTCGAGAACGGTGATGAGGGCTTTTCTTTTTCCTTCGGGAATTTTTGAAAGAAGAGCCTCCGGAATGCTTACCTCAAGCTTATAATCAAGAACACCGTCGGCAAATCCTCCTATTGCATCGGGATGGCTATCGGTGTATCTTAGGTAGGGCTTTATGTCGTATATAGGCGTTCCGTTAAGAATGTCAGCGCCTTCGACGAGCAATATGTCTCCTAACTCTTCGCTGTGCTCTATGCCTAAGAGCTTGACAGAGGAAAGGGCTATTGGATTCGGTCTATAGGGGGAGCGTGTCGCAAAAACACCCATTCGTCTGTTTCCACCGAGCCTTGGCGGACGCACTGTCGGTGACCATTCCTCACGTTCCGCTTTGGAAAAATGCCAGATAAGCCAAAGATGCGAGTATCCCTCAATTCCGCGTAATGCTTCGGGGCGGCGATATTCCTTTTCAAACACTATTTTACCGACAGAGCCGTCTGCTATACCGCTTTGCCGCGGTATGCCGAATTTCTCCGTGTAGTCGGTATATATTTTTGCAATAATCTTCAGTTCCATTTTGAGTCCTTAATTTCTTGTTGATTTATTCTACCATATTTTTTTGAGTTTCGCAAGTGTTTTGTTCTGCTCAAAAATTTTATTTATTATTATTTAATTATTGATTTTTTCATTGCGGTATGCTAAAATATACTTGTAATAATATTTTTCGGAGGGTTTGCTATGAAAATTGACCTCTTACACAATAAAATAGTTAAGGAAACCGTTTCCCCGTCTTTCGTGGAAAGCTTTATGGAGGGCTTAGTACCCGTACTTGAGGAGAAGTACGGAGATTCGCTCGTTGAGGTTCAGATGTACGAAGATTATCTTAACGACGGATTCGTTTTTGAAGGAGAATTTTATTATCCCCTGACGCTCGCCTTTGAAGATACCGTGAGACGCGAGTGGATAAAATGGAGAGTATCCGAAAAAAAGCGGTTTAAGGCAGGAATCCCATACTCCTACGTTGGCAACGAGCCTCTTATATTTGAAATAGCAGAAACCGTTCCGAGAGAATTTGAAAACAAGCTTGTAGATCGCGGAATTTATTTCGAGGGCGGCTACATGCCTATTAACATCGAGACGGCATCGGATGACAGTTTGTTCCTCGTCGGCAAGTATTCCCAGACATTCGTAGATGAAATGGCGCGTCAGATTTCGCGTGAGATAGAAAAGACATTCTCTATTTCGGGAATTGCTGACAGTACCGTTACTCTGACCTTGGCGTACGCGCCCGGCACTTTTATGGAGCAGACGGTTGATGGCTTTACTTACCGCAGACTTCTTATTACGGCGAAGGGCTGTACTCCGAAAGATTTATGGATAAAATGGAACAAGGGAAGCGTTACCGACGGTGAGGTTACCTTTGAGATTGGTGAGGATGTTCCTCACAGGATAAGAGAAAAAGAGTATAGATACCTTGTCCATTCCTCCACCGACGAGTATCAGTCGGCAATGGGAAGAAAGAATGTCACCGAATGGCGAGGTCTCATAAAGCGCGTTATAAAAAGAGGCGAGGTTGAACTTAACGAGGCAATTTCTATAGTTCCCGATGAAAATAGCGACCTTACATTTAAGCTTCAGGATGTACTCGGCTTCTCTGCTCCCACAGAGTCCGAGGTGCCCGAAGTTACGGAAAAAGCTGACAGTGACATTGCCCAAAAGGCTGAAGAGATTATTGATACTTCCGAGTCCGGAGAGATTGCCGATTCCGAAATTAAGGAAGACGCAGACAGTGAGCTTACCCTTAAGCTACAAGAGGTTCTCGGTTTATCTCTCGGGACAGAGCATCGTGAGCCTGCACCTGAGGAGAACTCAAACAATGACCTTGATGCGCTGCTTCGGGGCGTTCTTGGTGTAAAGGAAGAGCCCGAGACGGTAGAGTTTAGCGAAACCTACGACAGCTTTGCGCTTAAGGAAGAATCGAATACAGAAGAAAATACCGAGATTGTTTCTGAAGAAGAACCTGCATGTGTCACCTCTTGCTCCGAAGTGAATGAGGAAGTTTCAAAAGAAGAACCGGCACCCATCTCTTACGAGGACGAACTGCGTAAAAAGATTGAGGCTGAAATTCGTGAAAAGCTTGAGCTCGAAGCAAAAATGAAAGCGGAGGAGGAAGCATTTGCTCTCCGCCGTGCACACGATGAACTTCTCGCTGAAAACGAGCGTCTTGCGGAAATGGCTCGAAAGGCGGAGGAAGAAAAGCTTGCCGCAGAGGCTGAGCGTATTGCCGAGGCAGAAAGACTTCGTTTTGAGCTCGAAGCGCGAGAGCGTGCTGAAGCAAGAGAAAAGGAAAGACTTGCGGAAGCGGCAAGGCTTGCTCTTATGGAACAGCAGAGACTTATAGAAGCGCGCGCAGAGGAAGAAAAGAGACGCGCTGAAGAAGAGGCGCGAATCAGAGAAGAACAGCGGAGAAGAGAAGAGGAGGCTTTACTCGCGGAAGCAAGATTGCGCGAGGAACAGCGCATCCGTGCAGAAATGCAAGCACGCGCTGAGGCTACCGCACGTGCTGAAGCTGAGAAGCAAAGAAGGCTTGAGGAAGAGGAAGCAAAGAAAGCGAAAGAACCTAAGTATACCTACGTATCGAAGGTTGCAAAGCTCCTTTTCAGATATTCCGTTGACCCTAACATAACCAAGCGCATTCAAGAGATAATTCTCAGCACTGTCAAATATTTCCACAAAGAAGACGTTTACATCAAGATAAGGGCAACCGTTCCCGATGCGACGACAGTTCATCTTTACTTTGATAAAATTCCCGCAGAGGAAAACGAGCTTCTCATAAACATAATCAAAGTGCTTGGTAAGAGCGACCTTGGTATAACGAAGGTATACCTTGAGTAAAAACGAAAAAACGGTCTTAAAACGGGTTGTACTCTGAAATGCACTTTTAAGTTCAATAGAATATAGAACCTAGGCAAGAGTGAATAATCCGAACGCGTTTTGAAGAGGCGAATTTTGCTAATTACATCGGTAAAAATCCTTATAATATCCGCATATTATTTCGAATTTTAACCTCGTCCTTCGCAAAATTTGCTCTCTCGAAAATTCAGAGCGCGTTCGGATTGTTCACTCTTGCCTACCGATATGAAAGGACGAAGAGCCGTTAAAACTCTTCGTCCTCTTTCTTTTGTTTAGTTTATGTTAGTTTAGTTTCTCCAAAGCATCCGACTCGGACTCTAGCGAATATGCGATTTTGCCGTTTTTCGTCGCGTAGAATATACCCTTTGTGACCGAATATGTGAGCGAGTCATTCGAAAGACCGTTGGCCTCAACCCAAGATGTCGTTACAAGAATTTTGAATTCACCGGAGGCTTCCGAACCGTCAGCAAGTCTCACCTTGAGTACTGCGTTCCGCTCTTCTTTCCATTCAATAGCGGAATCAGCACTGCCGCCACTGACCGACACGAGCACCGCATTGCCCGAAGCTATCGCAAAGCTGCTCGTAAGATTGTTATCCGTGAATCCCTCCTTCAGCGAAACGCTTATTTCGTTTTCCGCAGCAGAGTCGCACGCACCTTCGGGGAGATGAATCTTTACCGTAGGAGCGTTTGCCGAGATGCCTCCTTGAGAATTACTCGGTGTGTCGGTACATCCCATAAGCAGAGCAAGTGCTGTTGCAATAATAATAATCGAGTATAGTAGCTTTTTCATAATTTAAACCTCCTTTGTTACATTATACCATGCTAATATCCTAAACGCAATAAAAAGATTGTAAAAATACTCAAGCAGTGAGCATATCGAATTGCTGATGGCGCGTAATTTAAAGAAGCGCGGGAATTCTGTTAACCTTTTTAATTTCAAAGAAAAGCGTATGCGTGTCACTGCCGTAATTAACGGTGACGGCATCGTCAAGAAGCGCCTTTTGATACATTTCTTCGGCTTTTTCAGCTCTTGTGTATCTTACCTCGAGATTGAGCGGACAATTAATTCCCACAGGCTTTATATCTGACTTTATGCTTTTTACAACACCGTCGTAAATTTCCACGAGCACGAGCTCCTCGTCCTTGAGCTCGGCTTTGTTTCTTCCTTTTCCGTATTTTGTTATGACTGTTACGGTGTCAGGCGATGTCTTTTTAAACTGATTTACACAAACGTCGTCGCTTGCAAGAAATATAGGGGATATTCCGTGCGTTGCCGCTATGTAGGAGTCTATTTCAAGCTCACCAACCTCGGCACCGTTGATTTTTACGTACTGGATTCCGATAGAGCTGAAGGTATGAGCGAGAACGCCGCCGAAAGTACCTTCTCTTGAGTGATATCCGAGATATATTATTCCCTTGAAATTATAGTCGCTTGCAAAATCAAGGCGATAGGGGTAGGCTCGCCAATCCACCTTTTCAACTCTTCCGTCAATTTTCGAAAAATCAAGGTTGTTTTTGCCACCGTGGTTATCCCATACGGCAACCCTTGTTGCACCGTTATCGAAAAGAGCCTTTGCGGCCGAATTAATTTCTCTTGCAGCGTTTTCCGTAGAAATCTTGTAGTCTCCGGATTCGGTGAGGGTTTTGTAGGGCTCTCCGACAACTCCGCCAATGCCTTCAAGGTCAACGGCTATTAAGTACTCCATTGTATATCTCCTATGCATATAGTGATGTATTTTTTGCTTTTCGAAAAATCAACCGTTTGCCTGACGTTGATTCCCGAGCTTTTGAGATTTTTTATAGATTCTTCTATAATTTCCTCAAATTTGTTTATTTTGTCATATAACGAGCCGTCTAAAAGCTTTTTCGGCATCTCATTAAGCAGCATATTATCGACAAGCACCTCGCTCGCGGCAACGCTGAGCTTTATCGCGGAAATCTTTTCGATTGCCGACTTCAGTAAATCTTCGTCCTTAATTTTCAAAAGGACTCTCGCGTGCCTTTCGGTGAGGCATGCTTCAATTATTGCTTTTTTAATATCTGCGGAAAACTTGAGTAAGCGTAGCTTGTTTGCCACGTATGATTGGCTGACACCTATTTTTTTTGCAATCTCACTCTGAGTAAGATTGCACATGTTTAACATTCCGCACAGTGTTTCTGCTTCCTCAAACATATTCATTGCTTCACCCTCCCCAAAAGAATTGTATTACAAGGAAGTAGGCAAAAAAGGTCAGAGTGTGTCGCGCGAAAAATTATTTAGAGGGGCTTTTTCGATATTTGAGCATACGGGCGCGGGTATGCCGTGGGGGTTTTGTTTTTCTTTGCTATCATAATAAGTGGATGCGAGAGCTCTTCCTCACCGCCCAAAAGCGTGACGTGCTCGACTTTTACCTCGCCGCCGCCAAGCAGAGAAATTGCCTTTTTCGCGGAGGAAAGCTCAAATTCGGCATTCCTGCCCTTCATTGCTATCATCTTGCCGCCAACCTTTACGTAGGGCAGGCAAAGCTCGCAAAGTATCCTCATTTCCGCAACGGCTCTGGCGGTCGCAAAATCAAATTTTTCACGGTATTCGGGCAGCTTCGCGCCGTCCTCGGCTCTCATTGCAACAGCCGTAACGTTTGAAAGCCCGAGAAGAGCCGCAGACTCGTTTACGTAGGAAATTCTTTTTGCCGTTGAGTCTATCGCTAGAATTTTGAGGTCGTCGCGGATTATCGCGAGCGGCAGAGTGGGGAATCCCGCGCCGCATCCGACGTCGATAAGCGACGCTCCCTTCGGTAGCCTTGATGCCGTGGTTGCGCAGTCTGCGTAATGGTTGAGTATTATTTTTGACGGCTCGGTTATGGCAGTAAGGTTGTATTTTTCGTTTTCCTCGAGCATTCTTTTCGTAAGGGCAAAAAACTTTTCGCTTCGCTCGACGTTAAGATATGCGCCGAGTCCGTTTTGCTTGAATATGCGTGAAAGCTCGGATTTGAAGGCTTGTTCGTTAAGTTCCATTTGTTAGTCCTTTGAGTTTAGTTAAAATAATTATATAATTATTTTCGGAAAAAGTCAATAAGCGCTTGCTTTTTAAGGTAGCATATGATAGAATTAAGGAAAAACGGAGGCTCTGTTTATGAAAGACATCTCTGAAATTGATAAAAATTTGAAAATAGAAACCAATATTGAGCGCGAGGGCTTGACATTTTTTAACCCTCTCGCAAAGCCCTTTAAGCTATACGGAATATACCACGACGGTGAGAAATTCCGCAGGCTTCCGGATGACGTTGCCGCGGCAACAAACGCAGGTGTTCACCGCTTATCCACGAATACCGCGGGAGGAAGGCTGAGGTTTATAACCGACAGCCCCTACGTTGCGATTAAGGTTATGATTCCGCACGAAACGAAGTTTTCGCACATGTCTCTTGTGGGCATTGCCGGATTTGATATGTACGTTTTCGAGGACGGCCGCGACCGCTTGCGCAAAAGCTTTTTGCCGCCGTTCGACTTTGAGGATTTCTATGAATTAGTCTATGATTTTCCGAACGGCAAGGCAGAGCATCTTATAACCCTAAACTTTCCTCTTTACAACGGTGTTCGTGAGCTTTACATAGGTCTTGAAGAGGGCTGTATGATAAAGGAAGCCCCTGATTACAAGTACGACAAGCCGATAGTATATTACGGCTCCTCGATTACCCAGGGCGGATGCGCATCGCGCCCCGGAATGAGCTATCAGTCGATTATCACGCGTAAATTTAATATAGACCACGTAAACCTCGGTTTTTCGGGCAGCGGACGCGGCGAGCAGATAATAGCCGATTATATCGCAGGGCTCGATATGCTCGCATTCGTGCTTGATTACGACCACAACGCACCGACTGTCGAGCATTACAGAGAAACGCACGAGCCGTTTTTTAAAACGGTAAGAGCTGCTCACCCGGATATTCCGATAATTATTATGACGCGCCCCGTTCCTAAAGCATTCCTTACCTATGAGGAGTGGCAGAGAATCGACGTGGCGAAAGCAACCTACGAAAACGCTCTTTCTGCAGGTGATAAAAACGTTTATTTCATTCCGGGATATGAGCTTATGGAATTTGCGGGCGAGGAGGGAACGGTAGACCTTTGCCATCCGACCGACCTCGGCTTTACCTCAATGGCAAAAAGGCTCTCGGCAGAGCTTGAGAAAATATTTAAATAACAAAAACGGACTCCGCGAGATTTTTTGCGGGAGTCCGTTTTCCTTTTACTGTTCGGAAGATTTCGTTAGTTTGTTTTTTGCGAAGTTTGAAATGAAATGAGAAGCAAACAGCAGAGCGAGGATAAAGAAATATCTGAAGACGATGTATATTATTTCATTAGTTTCGTAGTATCCCTGCACGTCATTCAGGAAGGACACCGTATCAATTATCTCACAAATAATATTGTAGACGAACATGGCCGCTGAGGCTGAGAATATTCCTACGGTTACCGGATTTCCGAAATCGGAAAATTGAGTCTTTTTAAGAATAATGTTTTTATCAAACGAGCCGTATTTCTTTTTCGCAATTTTTTCAGTAACGAATATCATGAGAAAGAAGAGCACGGTAATTTCAATATAGATAACGATTATCATAAAGAAGGTGTGCAAAGCGGCAAATGCCAAAACCGCGTCAATATTGAGCCTTTGATATGCATATTCATAAGCGTAATACGGGAAAAGATTTAATATCCAGCTAAGAGAAAAGAAGAGCGCGTGCAAAAGCGATTTATTAACTCCGTATTTTACATGGGAAGTGAATAGTGCTGTTGCCGCAAAAACCGGAAGAAGAGAGGCGGTAAGCTCTGTAAAGTAATAGAAGATGTACAGAGTTGCTTGATTTTTAAAAACGTAGAAGACTGTGTAGTAGACCAGAAACGTCAATAGATTAATCAAAGCAAGAAAAAGCACAGTTTTTTTTACAGGCTTGTTTTCTGAAATCGACATTCGTTAAAACCTCGCAGAAGTTGGATTATCTTATTTTAGCACAAAACCTACAATTTTTCAAGATGGAGAATGTAAATGCAAAAAGAAATTGCGTATGATGAAGCAAAAAGAAAAAAGCATCTTAAAAAATTCAACGAAGAATATCCGCAGTATGTAACCGGAATTGTCGGCAGAAGTATTCTCGGGAAGGATATAGACTATTACAAAATAGGAAATGGAAAAAAACATATCCTGGCAGTTGGAGCACATAACGGAATGGAATACATAACTGCGGCGGCACTATACGAATTTATTGATTTTTTCTCTGAAAAAGCGACACGGGGCGCGATTTGGAATGAAATTAATCTGCAGTTTTTGTTACAAAAGTTTACTTATTGGATAATTCCGTGCATGAATCCGGACGGAGTAGATATGAATCTTTGCGGTATAGAGAAAACGCCTCTTTATGAAAGGCAGCTGCGCATGAACGGAGGCAGCACGGATTTTACCTCGTGGCAGGCAAACGCGCGCGGTGTTGACTTAAATCATAATTATAACTATGGCTTTCTTGAATACAAGCGCATAGAAGCGGATAAAGGCATACAGGCAGGAAAAAATCAATTCTCAGGCGAGTATCCGGAAAGTGAGCCCGAAACCAAATCTCTTGCAAATCTTGTGAGAACTGTTGCGCCTACAGCTTTGGTGAGCTTCCGTTCACAAGGCGGGGAAATTTTTGCAAATCCGGAAAACGAGTACGTAAAAAGGGTTGCAAAAAGAGTGGCGTCATCACTGGGATACAAGCTTTCAAAGGCAGAGGTAACCGCCTCGTTCGGCGGGCTTTCGGGTTACACGGGCGAGGGACTCGGCATACCATCCTTTGCCGTTAAGCTCGGTAAGGAAAAAAATCCGCTTCCGGCTTCCGCTTTTCCCTCAATATGCGATACCGTTCGGAAGGCTCTCGTTTTTTTGCCCACAAGGCTTTGATTTGTGAACAATTTGTAAATTCATCCTTGGATAGAGAAATAATACTTGACCTTTTATATATAATGTGCTATTATATATGGGCTGTGCAAAAACACAGTAAATATTATATCTCACATAGCGAGTAGGTTTATTGCCGGTGCCGAATTTTCGGTCGCAATATTATGTCGCTGTGGCGGAAAAAACCAAGGAGGAACATAAAATGTTCGACATTTCAATCAAGCAGTTGCTTGAAGCAGGCGTTCACTTCGGTCACCCGACTAAGAAGTGGAATCCGAAGATGGCAGAGTACATCTTCACCCAGAGAAACGGTATTCACATCGTTGACCTTCAGAAGACCGTTAAGAAGTTTGAGGAGGCTTACAACTACGTTGCTGAGCTTGCTGCAGAGGGCGGCACAGTT
>JAZLAO010000125.1:0-3288 GCA_045613205.1 Eubacteriales bacterium
CAACGAATTCTGCGAATACAGCACCGAGGGAAAATTCCTTCAGGTTGCAACTCTTACAATCGGAAAGAATATCACCATACGTTCAAAATCCCACCCCGAAAGACAGACAACGCTCGATTTTCTTCAGGCGGCAGCAATCCCCGCAGATTTCGGTGATTACGAGTTTATCAACAACGGCGAAGGTCAGTGCACCGTCGTTATGATTCGACTTAAAATCGGTTAATTACGAATAATCAGAGGTAACTCTATGAAAAGGTCTGAAATCAATGCGCTTATAAAAGAAGCGATAGTCTTCTTGGAAAAAATGAATTTTAAGCTTCCGCCTTTTGCATACTGGTCACCAAGCGACTGGGCGGATAAGGGCGAGGAGTTCGACGAGATCCGCGACAATATGCTCGGTTGGGACATCACCGACTTTGGCTCGGGCAATTTTGAAAAAATAGGACTTTTGCTCTTCACTATAAGAAACGGCAACGGCAAAAACGAAAAATATAAAAAGACTTACGCTGAGAAAATTCTTATCTCCGACGTCGGTCAGGTAACTCCCTGCCATTTCCACCACTCAAAAATGGAGGACATAATTAACCGCGGCGGCGGTGAGCTCGTAATAGAAGTCTACAATTCTACCGATGACGGTGAGCTTGACACAACTGACGTGGATATCAATATGGACGGCAGACGTTTCAAGGTCAAAGCGGGAAGCCAAGTCCGTTTGAAGCCGGGTGAAAGCATCTCCATTCAGCAAGGTATGTATCACAAATTCTGGGCAGAGGGCGAAAAGGTTCTTGTTGGTGAGGTTTCGATGGTCAATGACGATACCGCCGACAACCGCTTCTATCTCCCCGCGGGAAGATTCCCCGAAATCGAAGAGGACGAAGCACCTATTCATTATCTCACTAACGAGTATCCTAACAAAAAATAACCTGACAACAAAGGACGAGGGAGCACAAAAGCTCTCTCGTCCTTTTTTTATTCAATAACTAGAATTTCATAAGCATCAAGCTTATCAAGCGTAAAGCTTACCTCTTTGCCGCTTACATTGAGGTTTTTAACCTTTGCGTCGCGGATAGACTTGACGGTAAAGCTGTCTTTTTCGATTCCAAATCCGTCAAGATTGAGGGTGAACGGAACGTTGTAAAGCGGAACTACGTTTTCGAGCGGTCTTGCCATAGCTCCCGTCATATTGATAACGTGGAGTATGAAGCGATTTTCCTGCCTTCTCAGCACAACCTCGTAAAGTCCCGTCGAATCGGAAATCACTACCGGGCGCGAGGTCGAGTCAACGAACGCGCGCATTATCTTGCCGTAATCCAAAATGTTTCTGTGAGTTCTGAGGGTTTCGCCAAAGTTTCCGCTTATATAGTAGGCTGTTCCTTTGCCATAGCTATGCTTTATAAATCCGGGATATCTCTTATTCTCCTCGGGGAACGGCACGTATCTTGAAGGCATCGGAAGAGTTACCGTCATCAATACCTCCGCGTCATCTGCTACGTCCCACTCTGCATTAAGTATAGCTCCGGGAATTCTCGGTGAGACCGAGGCAGGAAGGATGGGATCGTCCTTCACCTTGACCATATAGGATTTACCGACAAACTGAGAGTGGTGAATGCGGATCTTACCGGAAATTCCGAGCACGTCGGAAAGCTTTGAAATTCCGGTAAAGCTTCCGTCCTCATTATATGTAGCAACGTCGAAGTTTGCGAGAATGTTACCACCGTCGCGAACGTATTCGGAGATGAGGCTTGCGGTTTCATCGGAAAGACAGGCAACGTTGGGCAGAATAACGGTGTCGTACTGCTTTATAGTACCGTTCTGCACACTCACCTCGTCTATAAGGTCGAACTGAATATGATTACGGACTAATATATCGAATATAGCCATCATTTCACCGAAATGGTCGCCGCGCTCTTCAGCTCCCGCTTTACGCGCCGCAACGAAATCGCTGTCACCTACGCTTGCGGCATAGTTGTTTGCGGTGTTTTGCGACCACATAACAGCAACTCTCGCGCAAACCTTGGACGGCTCAAAAACATCCTTATGCCCCAGTACAAACTCGTTCATTTTTTTCGCCATAAGCGCGCTTTCCGTATCCTTAAACTCGGATGCAGAGAAATGAACGCCGTACCATACGTTAGAGCCGTTGGCATAGCTTTGAGCGTATGAAGCCAATGTTTCCGCGGGGGTGTGCATAAAAAACGTAGTGAGAGAAACGTTACCCGCAAAGAAGCAAACGAGGGGCTTCTCTCCCGAAAGCGTATCACCCGCGATGCACTCAAGATGCTTCGAAAAGCTGCTTATTTGCCACATTCCGTCAGCGTCCATCCGGTGCATATGGAAGCCCCCCTCAGCTCCAAGAACGTCTACGTAGTCATAAAGCGATCTCGTGCTGCTTCCCGTAAGGTCGGCTCTGAGCGCAGAGTTATTAAGATAAATCATAACCTCGGGATTGATGCGCTTAACCGTTTCATAGGCTTCCCTGACGTGCGATGTTACGGTTTCGACGCGCATTGCCTGCATCTCGATTCTCGTAGCTTCGTAAATCGAATGACCGAATTTTTTCTCAAAATCTCTGCGGCAGGTATCGCAATAGCAACCGGTGTCGCGCATGATAGGACCGTCCATAAACACACCGTCAATATCGTGCTTCACGAGTGACTCAAGCTCGCGAAGAAAATTCTTGTGCCAGGCACCGTTGGGATTTACGCAGACGAGACTGTTGATGTCGTAAGCCTCCATCGTTGAGCCATCCTTTTGGCGTTGGAGCCAATCGGGATGCTCAGCGGATACCTTATCGTCTATACAGTGAGTATTGTAATAAATGATTTCACGTATGCCGTGGGCGCGGGATTTTTTAAGATAAGCATCAAGCTTTTCACCGTGCTCGGATTCTTTGTAATAACCGAAATGACTGTTGGGAATTGCTCCGAGATGTAAATTCTGCTCTGTATTAAATCCATATTTTGCAACATATTCGTCGAGCACCCACGCATCGTCATCACCAAGGTTACATTGAACCGCGCTAATGGTGAGGGGCTGCTCTTGCCACCAATGCTTTTTGTTTTGCATGATTTTACATTCCTTTCAGATTAATACCATCTATCCTCTGGGGTCATTTCCACCTCAACGTTTTCAATACCGTTCTTCTCTGCTTCGGTGAGCGCCATGATTACAGGACCGAAACCGTGACTGTCATCTCTTCTCGGCATTGGAATATTTAGATACGCTTCAACGGTTCCCTTAATAGCGCCTTTTCCGGGGCAGCAGCATCCGCTGCAGCATTTATCTATC
>JAZLAO010000126.1:0-3395 GCA_045613205.1 Eubacteriales bacterium
GTCGGATAACCGGAAAAACGGCAAAGCGACTCTTATCCACCGCGGAAGCCGCGATGAATTCGATTATGAAATATACAGTCAGGAAAACGGCAATGGAAAAAGTCAGCGCACGGTAATGCTTTTTCCAAAGGAAATGAAAGAGCCTGCCCCGGCGGTGATAGTACCGTTTTATTATCCCGAGCGAATGATAGGATTTAATCTTGTCGGAGATGAGCCGGTCAACGTATGCGTTGATGCCGAAATGATGCTCCAGCTCGTGCGCCGAGGATATATAACCGTGTCTGCGGAGTCCTACCACCTCTCGTATATCAAGAGTGAAAAAGGGCGCGATGATTTTACACGCTGGCAGGATGCCGCCGACGCGCTTCGCGCCGACCACCCCGAATATCAGGGTATCGGCAAGCTTGTTGACGACACACGGTTGCTTATAGATTTAGTGTGTGCTGACGCGCGTGCAGACAAGGACAGAATCGGAATCGCAGGACACTCGCTCGGCGGAAAGATGGCTTTTTACACAGGCTGTCTTGACGACCGTATAAAAGCAATCCTCGCGAGCGATTTCGGTATAGGCTGGGACCAGACCAACTGGCGCGACGATTGGTATTGGGGCAGTGAGGTTGACCGCCTTATCGCAAACGGAATGGACCATACCGAGCTTCTCTCGGCGGCTGCGCCGAAGCCGTTCTGTCTTATCGCGGGAGAATTCGACAACGGCGAAAGCTATAAAATGATGCTTGCCGCAAAGGGCTACTTAGAAAATGACGGGCGCTTGAAGTTTATAAATCACGCCACGGGTCACCACCCGCCGCTTTGGGCGCTTAACGAGGGGTATGATTTCCTCGGCAAATTTATTTGAGAAAAAAAGAAGAAATCCGACACGGATTTCTTCTTTTTGTTTTGTGTCAACAAAACAACCCCCAGTTTTACTGGGGGCAGATAAACGACTTTAGTAATAAAAGAATAGCGAGCTTTATGCGAGCCGATTGAAAACAATTAAACCTCCAAGTATAATAGTAATGGTTTGGCGACCGCATTACGAAGATACAAGGAGGAATAATCGTTGAATAAAGAAAAGAATGAGATAAGAAGTACGGCACACTCAAAATACAGATGCCAATACCACATAGTTTTTGCCCCGAAGTACCGTAGAAAAGAGATATACGGAACGTTGAAGAAAGACATAGGGCAAATACTTAGAAAATTGTGCGAGCAAAAAGATGTTCAAATCATCGAGGCAGAAGCGTGCCCCGATCATATACATATGCTCGTAAGTATCCCACCGCATATAAGTATAGCACAATTTATGGGATATCTCAAGGGGAAAAGCAGTTTAATTATTTTCGACCGACACGCAAATTTAAAATACAAATACGGCTCGAGAAATTTCTGGGCACGAGGATACTACGTTGATACGGTCGGTCGAAATAAAAAGGTAATTGCTGAATACATCAGACATCAGTTGGAAGAAGATATGATGGCTGACCAAATGAGCATAAAAGAGTATACGGACCCGTTTACGGGTAGCCAGAGAAAGTAGGCAAAAAAAGACAGCCGCACGTGAGCGGCTGCCTGTGATTGTGATGCGATTGCCAAACTTTCTATACCTCTTTAGAGGTGAAGCCGGTAATTGCCCCTTCTAGGGGCTGTGCAAGCCACCGGTTTACCGGTGGTTATGACTGACACTATGTAGAGTGTATGATATAATGTATGCAGAAAGTCTTGCGATGCAAGCCTTTGTGCTACGCACTACCGCACCTTGTGCGGCTGCATAATTGAATCAAGTCGTAAAAATGCCCTTGCAAGCAAGCATTTTTACTTGTGATATAATATTGCTATAATAATTTCATAAAATCCGGAGGAATGGTCGGCATGGGTACTCAATACGGGCATTATCTTGAAAACGGTATTGATTTTCGTATAACCGAAAGGAATATACCGCGAAATTGGTATAATTATCTTTGGAACGACAACTATATAACCTATGTTTCCCAAACCTCAGCAGGTGAAAGCTTTTTGCAAAATGATATGGGAAACCGTATAAAGCTTGTCAAGGACAGAGGTTTTTTTATAAAAGAGGGCGCGGAGAGCTTTGGAATCGGCGGTCTGCCCGTCGGTGAGGGGCTTGACGTGTATCATTGTACACACACGAGGGGTACAACCGATATTCATACCGAAAAGAACGGTATTTCTGCAACGGTTGGTTTTCTCGTGCCGCGCGAGAAGAGTTGTGAGCTTTGGAGCGTCAGAGTTACCAACACCTCGGATTGTTCTAGAGCAATAACCGTTGTTTCTTTTTGCGGCAGCGCATTTGACGACCCTTATGCAAGGCAGGGATATAACACAGAAGCATCGCATTACGATGGGGAGCTTCAGGGACTTTATATCAGCAAGCGTGTTACGGGCTGGAGCGAGGGTGAGTATGCCTACGGCTTTATGGCGGCATCCGAGGTGTGTGACGGATATGCCGGTGCTTACAACTCTGTAATAGGCCCTTACGGCTCGTTTTCACACCCTGTTATTTTAGAAAACGGCTCAAATAATATTTGCGGTTGCGGTGAAAAGCTGGCGTACGCTATAGAGAAGAAGCTTACACTTGCCCCAGGGGAAACCAAGCAGATAGTATTTATGCTCGGAATTGCGTTCTCGCTTGACTGTGCAAGAGATATGAGGAAAAAATGCGCAACTGCGGATTTTTATAATGCCGAGCGCGCGGCTGTTCTTGAAAAATTCCGTCAAGAAACCGACGGAGTGAGCATCGATACCCCAGACACCATGCTCAACAGTATGTTTGAATGGCTCAAGCATCAGTCAAACCTTGGCTCAAGGTGGGCGAGAGTGCGCCATAACGGCTACCGCGATATGACGAGCGACACCGACTGTCTTGCTTGCGTCAATCCCGAGCTTGCGCTTGAGCGACTTAGGAGAATTCTTACGTATCAGTATTCCGACGGATACGCACCGCGAACCTTCATAGACGGAGAAATAAGGCCTAACAAGTTCTCAGATAATACCGTGTGGCTGAATTTTACGGCAGCATCGGTTCTCAAGGAGCTTGGAAAGCGGGAAATACTCGATATGGAGATTCCGTATAACGACGGCAGCGTAGGCACTATGTACGAGCACCTTTTCCGCTCGGTTGATTTCCTTTATAATTTCAGAGGAATACACGATCTTATTAAAATATGGGGCGGCGATTGGAACGACTGTATGAATACCGCGGGACTTGGCGGCAAGGGCGTTTCGGTGTGGCTTTCAATAGCTTGGTACAGGGCAAATAGCTTTTTTGCCGACATCGCTCACATCTACGGAAATTATGAGCACGAGGAGCTTGCGAGAGCGCGGGGAGAAGAGATGCGCGCTATAAAGTCGGAGGCCAAGCGGTCTTAGGAAGACAA
>JAZLAO010000127.1:0-17543 GCA_045613205.1 Eubacteriales bacterium
GTGTGATAGCAATCCTTATGTTCTTGCCTATATGGAAGCGTATTAATTCTTCCGGCGAACAACAAAACAGCTGCAAAAACATAAAAAAAAACAAAATATACGATTTAGATTAAATATTTTTCTTTAAATCTATTGACAAAAACAAAATATTTTGATATAATAGTCAGCGTCACGAGGAAATATTCTTGTGATACGCTGCTATGGCTCAGTTGGTAGAGCACATCCTTGGTAAGGATGAGGTCCCCAGTTCGAATCTGGGTAGCAGCTCCAAACAAAAACACCCCTCAAAATGAGGGGTGTTTTTGTTTGGACCTACTACTCCTTTGCCGAACCGGGTTCCTCGCGCTTCGCGAGGAATCCAGTTCGCATTTCCGCCCGAGAGCGCGTCGAGCTCGCTCGTAAGCGGCTGGGCGAGAAATCTTCGCCATCGGCGAATACCTGGGTATATGAGCTGAGCAGCGCTCTTGCCCGTGATATGAATCCCTTATGGGATTCGTGATACGTTGCTCACGCAACGCGATATTTCTTCGGAGTTATATGTTTGCTTCGCAAACGTGATTTACCTGTGCCCCAATCTCCCTTGCCTATACTGCAACGGCGAGCATCCCATTATCTTTTTAAAATTCCTGTAAAGAGTCGAAAAATCGTTGTATCCGCAAAGAATTTGCACAGAAGTGATGCTGTGATTGCTTTCTAAAAGCTTTACCGCGTATCCGACACGCGCGGAATTCAAATAATGAGAAAACGTAGTTCCGCTCATATTTAAAAATTGCTTGCAAAACTCTGATCTTGACATCGCACACCATTTTGCCATATCGGAGAGAGTTAATGGCTCTGCAAAGTTTTCTTCGATATAAGCCATGCAAGCGGCTATTCGTTCCCTACCGTGCGCTTCGGACAAGGTAAGCGGTACGCTTTCAAAATGAGCCCGCGCCAGGATTGTTAGAATAACGGTAAGATAAGCACGTACCGTGTCACCGTAACCGATTTCTTTTCTGTTAAATTCTTCAAGCAGCTTGTCGAGCAGATTTTCCATCAAAGGAACCTGCTCGCTTTTTATTTTTATTCTTGCATGTAGGTTCTCGTTGCTATAAAGGCTCTCCCAAAAACGATGTATGAGCAAAAGAGAGCCCGAGGCATTTCCAAGGCTTTCCTTCGCAAACGAAACAGTATAGAAAAGCGCGTTTTCCAAATTCGCAATGCTGTGAGCATGGCTTGGCGGTATTACAAAGGCGTCACCTCTTGTGAGACGTGAGGATTCCCTTTCGGTTACATGGGTGAGCGAGCCTTGCAGAATGTAGTATATCTGAAAATAACCGTGCGAATGCATTTTTTGAGCCTCGGAGGAATTCGCAATTTTCTGTATATGAATACCGCAGTCCGCGTTTTTATAATAGTTTAATATGAAATGTTTTTCCATTCCGACCATCCTGAAATTGCCGTCACTAAGCAATCTCTTACAAAAGTTTTTCACAGATATTTTATCACACGTTTTTACAAAATGCAATAAAAAAGCGAATAAATGCAATAAATAGCATAGATTTATGTGCTATAATAAGCAAAACACACTATAGGAGGCGGCTATGACGTACGCAGAAAGACGCGAAGAAATATTAAAAACTCAGATTATCCCACAAACCATGGAGGAGGATTTTGAAGAATTTTGGGTGAACTCGGTTGCCGCGATGCGCAAAATTCCGATAAAAACAGAGCGCAAGCTTCTCGACCTTCCATACAAAACCTTCAAAACCTACGAAATAAGATACACTACGCATGACGATACGGTTGTTACCGCATACTTCTCGGTTCCTAACACAAATGACGGAGAAAAGCTCCCCTGCGTAGCCGTTTATCACGGTGGTGGCGGATACAGAGGTATTTTCCCCGACATCGTTGCAACGGGTGTTTGCACCTTCTGTATGGACGGGCGCTCACAGGGCGGAAAGACCTTCGACCGTGCAAAATACGATATAATTTCCGACTGCCCCGGCGGAATTATGGCGCACGGGCTTGACGATAAGAACAATCATTATATGAAAAATCTTTATCTCGATGCCGTCCGCGCAATAGACGTCATTGAAACGCTTCCCGAGGTTGACAGTGAAAAAATCGTTGCATACGGCATGTCCCAAGGCGGAGCGCTCACGATAGCAGCAACGGCTCTCTCGGGTAAGGTGAAGAAGGCATATCCTGTAGTCCACAGCTACTCCTGTCTTGAAAAGCGAGTCGATAACGGCTCGGGTGTCTTTGAAGCGGTAAAAGCATATCTTCACCGCTATCCCTCCAAAACCGACGAGGCGTTCAAGACTCTCAGCTATTTTGATGTAAACAATATGGTTTCGCTCCTAAAGGTTCCTACCGAATTTTTCCTCGGTCTTACCGACCCGATTTGTCTGCCGCAGTTCGTTTATTCTTCTTACGCGCACACGAAGGCGCCCAAGAAAATCATACTTTCCCCTTATACAGCCCACGAAATTTCCCGCGAGTATCAGCTTGAGCTTTACCGCGAATTTGCGAAACTTTAAAACGATGGAATATCTCATAATTTTGGCAACCGCATCGCTGTCAACGGCAAAGGTTTCATTCCAAAGCCTGCTTGCCAAACGCGAAAAAACGACGCCTGCCGACCGCGTTTTCTTTACGATGCTTATATTTTTCGCGGCGGCGCTTATGTTCTCGCCCTATCTTTTTACGGCATCGCTCTCAACCTGGCTTTTCGCTTTAGCATACGCTGTATGTAACGCCGCATTCCAAATATTCTATATCTGCGCCCTCGCGCGCGGCAACGTTTCGATAGCCGTTATGTTCGCAAACTTCGGAATGATTTTGCCGATTGCAATGTCGTTTATAATATTCGGCGAGTATCCGTCCCTCTTACGCGTAATCGGAATTTTGCTCATCGCATCGGTTTTTATTCTCAATTTAAAAGGCGGACGCGAGAAAAAACGCGGATATTTCATTTTCGCCATTGCTTCCATGCTCACCAATGGTGCAGGACTTTGCGTGCAAAAGCTCTATGCAAAATTCGGAGATGGCGGCAGCGTTTTCGGTTTCGTTTCAGCATCCTATCTTCTAGGTGCATTCACCTGCGCTGCCGTCTGGCTTGTCATGATGCACAAAGAAAAAAAGTCAGCGCCTCCGGTATCCCCGAAAACGATACTTCCTGCCGCTTTTTCCGGTATATCCCTCGCTTTGTTTCTTGCCCTCAATACCTACGGCGCGAAAATCATAGATGCGGGATTCCAGTACCCTGCCCATTCCTGCCTTGCAATTTTACTCTCCTCATTATCGGGCGTTCTGTTGTTCAAGGATAAGCTCTCACCAAAGCAATGGATTGCCTGCGGTATCGGTATCGTAGCAATAACACTTATGAATTTGTGAAATCTATTTATGTTTTCTGATAAAAAATGCCGACTAAATGACGCTGTGCAATATAGAACGCAGCAGCTTAAAGTCGGCATTTTCGTTTAGGCAAGAGTGAATAATCCGAACACGATCTGAATCCTTAATTTTCAGCGCTTTCGGCACTTATCTCTCTTGCTAGCTGGAAGATGCTACGCAGTTTTGAAATAATAGATTTTTTCATATTCGAGCTGAATTTTTAGAGAAATATACGAATATTTAAGAAAAATTTAGCGATGAAGATGGGAAAATCTATATTTCAAAACCTTATGAGTTCAACTCTCTTCGGCTATACCGTGCTGACTATTCACGGCTCAGCTGTGAGGTACACTCGCTTTCTTTCTTAAAAAATCCTTTCACCTTGCACATCGCATCGTTAAGCATCTGTTTTCCGCACCTCGTAATGCTGAGCGCGCCTATTGCCGCAAGCGCACCAACTGTTAGGATTGCGCCAATACTGTGCCTTTTTCGTTCTGTTTTTCTAAAAAACATTAAAAATCCTCCCATTTTTGCTTTTTTATATCTTTTCCGCCATAACGAAAAATATTTATCTGTGTTGACTTTTTTGCACCTCTGTAGTAAAATTAATACAGACATAAATTCAGAAAGGAACAGTCTATGGTAACCTGCAAAAAATGCGGCTACGTCGGAGAATATACAGGCGACCCCTGTCCGCTTTGCAATTCAAAGCTTATCTTGAATGACGTTGAGCTCAGAGAGGAGCTGAAAGCTCTCGGCATGGCGGTCAAAAGCAAAAAATACGAATACGCTGCTGACGGATACCGTAAACTTGCAGAGGACGGATACACCGAGGCGCAAAAAGAATACGCAAACATCCTTGAGAAAGGGGTGCTTGTCCCAAGAAATTACGATTTGGCTATGGAATATTTCTATAAAGCAGCCAAAAAGAACGATGCCTATGCGGCATACCGTTACTCCCGTCTCGTAAACCGCGAAAGCGACGAAATTTCTCTTTTCTGGTTGATTTATTCGGCAATTCTCGGTTGCGCAGAGGCATATCCTATAGTTGCAGATAAATTTTCAAAAATGGGGCACTACGAGGACGCCCGTCATTTCTATTCTCTTGCGGCAGCATGTGACGACGTTGAATCGATAGTACGGCTCGCAAGAATCTATTTTGACGGCATCGGCACTGAAAAAACTCCGGAATACGCGAAGTGGTATATGGACAAGCTTCGCATTCCGCCGATATACGCAATAAAGCTGGCGTACAGTCTTCGCGGTGTAACTGCGAAAGAACCGCCACAAACTCCGCCGAAAAATTACGACGGTCTTCTCTTCCGTCTTAAGAACAAAGCCCGCGAATTTGATTTCGGAACGGCATATTTCAAAATCTCCGAAATCCTTGCAAAAAGAGGAGATGCAGACTCTATCACAACCGTCGGCAACGCTCTTATACAGGGCAACGGATGTGAACAAAACATTACAAAAGGCCTTTCGATGCTGACAAAAGCCGCTGACCTTAATAACGTTTCTGCTTTTTTATCCCTTGCAAAGTTTTATTCCGACGGTAAATATGCCGAAAGAGATATGGAAAAGGCAATTTCATACTATAACTCAGCGGGAATGCGCGGCTCTGCCGCAGCTTACGAGATGGCAGCAGATATATACAGAGACGGCACTTACGTTGACACGGACGTCGAGATGGCAATGAAATACTACGACCTTGCAATAAGGCTCGGCTCTTTCTCGGCTCTGAAAAAATCCGACTCAATCAAGCAAAAGCGTATAGAGCTATATAACAGAGCGCTCTCGCTTGAAAAAAGCTTTCCTAACGAAGCGTTTCTTCTCTACACCGAAGCCTGCAAAATGGGGCACGTCAAAGCCACCCACAGACTTGCGGTATGCCTCGAATTAGGAATAGGAACGAAAATAAATCGACACGAGGCATTCTTTTTATACGGTAAAGCCGTGAAGCTTGGCGAGGATGCTGCGCTGCTTTCGCTTGGCATCTGTTATGCAAAGGGAATCGGCACAAAGCTTGATTTTGCCCTTGCAAAAGAAGTCCTCACCAAAGCCGAGCGCCTTGGTGTTGAAGGCGCATCTGATGCAATACGGGCTATCATGGAGCGCAAAAAGACAAAACTTGCAAAGAGGTTTTATTCTACCGCTATGCGCCTCATATATATGAAAAAATTCGATGCGTCAAAGAATTACCTTGAGATTGCCGCGCAGCTCAAAAGCCCGAGAGCCATATATACCCTTGGGTGCCTTTATGAGTTTGGAATAGGCGCTCCCTGCGACAAGCAAAAAGCCTTCCTCCTCTATGAGAAATCCTATTCGCTCTTTTTCCGCGACCCCAGATCAAGCTATAAGCTGTCGGTGCTTCGAATGCTAAAAGCGGGAAAGATGTTTTAGATTAATAACGGTATAAATTTTGACATTCTCCGTTTAATATAAAAAGGAAGCTCTTCGTCCTCCGGGCGAAAGCCGCACTAACCTTCAACTATTCATTAAAAAACGGGTTACCCTTAAGCCCTATGAGGCGTGAGAGTAACCCGTCTTTCTATTTTGTTTGTTTTTTATTTTTGCTCTTAAGCTCACTTGCCGACCTTATGTAAAGGTTTATTGTATTTTCGAGTGTTTCACGCAGAGCCGTGCGAAGCTTTTGCGGCATAGTCCTTGACTTTCGGTAAAGCAAAAGAAGATGAAGCTCGTCTTCTGAAAGCTCAGACGTGTCGCGCTGCAGAGGCATATCAAGAAGCTCGCCGACGTTCACACGGAACTCTTCTGAAAGTCTCGGGAGCATCCTCATATACGAAGACGAACGCCCGCGACGCCAGTTGTTGACCGTCTTTTCGGGAAGCTCGAGGGCGCGTTCAAAAGCCGCATCGCTCTCAAACTCCGAGTCTATAAGCGAGAGTATTCTTTCCCTTATTTTTTCCTCGTTTTCGCGATTCATTTTTTCTTAGCTCCTTTCGGATTGCCGCCCCTATGCTTTGCGGGGGCCTTTTTCTTTTTGTCGGTGCTGAAGCCAAATCTTCCAACCTTTTTTCCGAGAGCGAAATACTCACCGTGCGAGTAGGCAATAAGCCCTGCGCGTTCAAAGCAGATTCTTCCCCGCTCGTCAATAATCTCCTCATCGCAGGAAACGTTTACTATATCAGCAAGAAAAACGTCGTGTGTTCCGCTGTGAATAATATCAAAAACCTTACATTCAAGGGCTATCGGTGACTCCGCTACCGTAGGCGCTGCTACCTTTAAGCTCTCCTTTTTAGTGAGGCTGCACTTTTTGAATTTATCAACCTTTGCGCCGGTATAAATTCCAACGTAATCGGTTACCCGTGCAAGCTTTTCGGTGGTAAGATTTATTACAAACTCACCCGTTTCGGTAATAATTTTATGCGAGTGCCTTGAGGGGCGAACGGAGATATATGCGCGCGGCGGGTCTGTTGAAAGAATACCCGTCCAAGCAACCGTGAGAATATTACTTTTTTCCATGTCCCCGACGCTGACCATAACCGCAGGAAGAGGAGCTTCGAGCGCCCCCGGTTTAAAATTTTGTCTTGGCATTGTTATCTCCCCCCGCGTTTCTTTGTTTCTTCTCTTTTCCCTATCCGTCTGACACCGTCAAGCCGCCTTTCGTGAAGATAGGCGTCAATTGCGAAAGCTATCTCATTACAGCTCTCGTCAGTAAATATAAAATGCTCGTGAGAGATATTGTTTGCGCGCAGCTCCGCGCGTCTGTCTCCCATGTAAGTAGGTCTTGAATTAATCAAAAGATTTCTGTGTCCAAACTCCCGAAGCAGCGGAAACTTCGCGCCTGTCCTATCCTCAAGCGAAGCCCTGCCGCACCTATCGCAGCCAAAATTCTCTTTGATAAAACAACGCTCGGTAATCATAAGCGGAATTTTTCCGTAAACTATCTCACCTCCGCCAATATCCCTCGCCATAGGCAGTGTAATCTCCGCTGAAAGAAGGGAATCTTCAATTCCAAGCCTTAAATATTCCGCCTTGGCATAGGAGTTTGTGATATTAAGCCTGAAATCGCCTATGGGAATAAGCCCCGACTCGAGTGCGAGCGGTATATGCCCGATATTGCCGACGAGCGCATATTTTGCGCCCTTCTCACGCGCTGTGATAAGAAGCTCGCGAACGACGGGTATCTCGGAATCAAAAACCACGGGTGGAATATAAACACCGTTTCCACCGCAAAAATCTTCAATAGGAAGAAAAACAACGTCGAAGACATCCAGTGCCCCGGAATTTGAATCCTTCAGCTTTTTGTAAACATCAATTGACAAAAATTGCGCTGTTTTCAAAGGCTTACCCTGCCCCCGTGCGAACTTTTCCGTCACAAATCCCGAGTCTTGAACATCTGTTTTTGGGAAGACGAGAGCATCCGCCGCATCTCTTCTGAGGGCGTTTATTGCACTTGGCGGAAGATTTATCCCACCGTCGAGTGTAAGCTTTATATCTTCGGGCGAAAGCGAAAGAGGGGTCGCCCCCATTTTTGAGAGTCTCTCTTTAACTCCGTCTTCTGTGAGCGGTGAATTTATCGCACGGGTAGGCACTGCTCCTAAAACAGTAACCTTTTTGCCACCGAGCGCAAGCGTCATGGAAGCAGGCTCTCCGAGCCTTATTTTTGCCTCAGCCGTAACCTTCACCTTGTCTTCGGCAAACGTCATAGCGGTCAGCGATTTTGTAATCTGCTTATCCTTTTCTGAGCGCACACCGGTCATTTTTTCAAATTTACGGTCCTTGAAATATGCGTCGGTAAAATCCCCTCTCGAGAAAACCTCGCGAAGCCTTCTTGCTTCGTCGGGCGTTGCCTCTCTTCTCTCGTCAAGGAGCCGTCTGTATATCGAAACAACGGTATAAACGTACTCGGGTGCTTTCATTCTTCCCTCAATTTTAAGCGAGGCGACACCCGACGCTATAAGCTCATTTATATGCCCCGCAAGCGAAAGGTCGCGTAGCGACAGAGGGTATTTATTGTTGTATGGCAGTCTGCAGGGCTGAGCGCATTCTCCTCGGTTGCCGCTTCGCCCACCTACAAGAGAGGAAAGCAGGCACTGCCCCGAATGGCAAACGCATAAAGCACCGTGCAGAAAAACCTCGGTTTCGACAGAGCATTTTTCGGTAGTGGAAACAATGTTTTCAAGCGACAGCTCGCGTGCCAAAACCACTCTTTCACAGCCGAGCTTTGCGGCAAGGTCCGCACCGAGATAATTATGCACCGACATTTGAGTCGAGGCGTGTATTTTGAGCTCCGGCGCTCTCCGTCTTATCTCGCGTATTGCACCGAGGTCGGCAGTTATGACCGCGTCAACCCCGATTTTCCAAAGCTCAAAAACAAAATCCGACAGCTCCCGCATTTCACGGTCGTAGACAAGGGTGTTTACAGTAACGTAGAGCTTAACCCCGTGAAGATGGCAGTAGGCCGCGGCGTATTTCAACTCCTCAAGGTCAAAATTTTTAGCATAAGCCCGCGCTCCGAAAGCACGTCCGCCAACGTAAACGGCATCAGCTCCCGCACGCACTGCAGCGTAAAGGCACTGCATATCTCCCGCAGGCGCAAGAAGCTCGGGCAGCAAATCTACTCTTCTCATAACAATCTCACAGGGAAAACTCTATTTCCTCGGGAGCTTTATACTTCACGAGGAAGAAGGCGACCGCAAGAATCAGAGAAATAATAAACGGAACGAAAGCCGCGGTAGAGCAGGAGTAATATTGGCTTCCGCCGGCGTAATCCGATGCCGCCGAGTAGGCTATAATTCCGTGCACAGCATAAAGAATCGACAGCAATACCGAGCTTATTACAGAAAACGTGCCGAATCTGCCGAAATCAAACGAGCGCTTCGCCAAAGCAAAAACAGAAAGCGCAAGGATAAGCGCAAGCGCTATGGCAAAATGAACCGCGCTGTATATAGAGAGCCACACTCCAACCTCGTCAACTATCACGGGATAGCCTGAAAACGCAAGCGTAAAACCGTTGGCAAAGTAAAATTCCGATTCAAGAAGGTGGTTGATTCCGCCCTTTATCACCGTAAAGGCCATAGTCAAAATATTGAGAGCGGCAAAAGCGATAATAATGCCCGACAAAACGCTCTTTTTCTTTAGTTTCACTGTATCTGCACTCTTTTTCATACTCTTCTGCTCCCATAATGATTTTTCGTCTGTAATTATAACATTCGCAGATATATTTTGTCAATAGCGCAATATGGCGAGCTTGCGTTTTTTCCATTTTTTGTAACATTTTTAGTCATTATGTCGAATATTTTAAATCCCGCAGGAGACAAACTTGGCGAATTTGCCGAAACTGGCGGCAAATAGTTGACTTTTACTGCTAAAGAAAGTAGAATAGTGATATAATAACGCGCACGCGCATAACGCGCACGTACGTTAAATAAATAGGTAGAGAAATCTGTTTGATTGCCGTATTGGAGTTTGTTTAATGAATCTTATATTATCAATTCTAATAATCCTGGTTACAGCACTTTTGCCTCTCTCGGCATGTGCCGTAGCCCGAATAAAAAAATGGAAAACCGATATCCCGAGGAAAGCAATTGCATCAATTCTCGTTCTTGTGACATTTGTTCGGTATATGATAGCAGACGAAGCCTTCAAGGAGATGGGGACGCAGGGTCTCAATATGTGGTCTCCCTTTGGCAGTGACATCGTCTCAACGGTTATATCAGCCGTTTTGATTTGGTTCACTTACTCAGCGCTGCTTTCTATAGTGATGGATGCGTTTTTTGAAACGCGCCTGCTGCGACATATGTCACTTTTTTTTGGAGTACCCGTTCTGCTCTTCGACATATGCTTTTTCTCAACGTATATAACCGGTGTTGTAGGAGCGAATCCGTACGCGAGCGGTGACGTAAGAATTCCGCTTATGGCTGTTGAAATAGGACTGGCGCTTGCTCTTATCCTATCACGAGTAATAGAAGAGGGCAAGAAAATTCTTCCAACCGTCAAGGAAACAGTAAGATGCCTTTGGGTTCTTCCAGCAGCCATCATTGCCATCATTCCGTCGTATACTCCTTGGGTGCTCGTCGGAAACGCGTTTACCCCGGCTTCCATGGAGCTTGAGGAATTCACCTTTGAGCATAGAATAGTTCTCTATTTCTCTATTATTCTCCCCTACCTCATATTCAGAGCGTTGAAGGACAAAACCGACACTCAGAAGCGCATCGCCCTCATTTACATAAATTTTGCGTTCTTGTGGGCATATATGAGATATTGGACTCTTCCGAATTTCTTCGAGCCTTGGACCTGGCCCCTGCACCTTTGCAACACTGCGATGTTCATTCTTCCGCTGTGTCTTACCTTCAAAATGAAGCGCCTTTTCAACTTCACGCTCTTCATAAACGTGCTCGGAGCGCTTCTTGCGATGCTTATGCCCAACGTAGGCTCGGGAACGAACCCCTTGCAGTTTGACTCGGTCAATTTCTGGCTTAACCACTATGCAGCGTTCTTTATGCCTATTTTGATAATAGCACTCGGCTTATTTGAAAGACCCAAATTCAAGCAATGGGTATACTCGCAGATTGCGTTCACAGTGTACTTCGCGCTTGTAATTTTCCTCAACACCTACTTCACTGCAATCGGTCACGAAACCGACTTCTTCTTCATAAACTCCGATTTCATAGCAGACAAGCTCGGAAAATGGGCGGAGGATATCTTTGAGATGTCGGCAACCTTTGAGGTTGGCGGAGTTCTCTGCAAGATGTATCCGCTGTACCAGACGCTTTACTACCTTGCGTATATGGCGTTGTCGGTTGGAGTTTGGTTTGTATACGCCCTGCTCTTCAAATTCTGGGACGAAACTGTAGACAGAAGACTAAAAGAAAGAGATTATCAGAAAATGAAAAAAGAACTTACGGCATTCCTTGGCGGAAAGTCTATAAACGAGCCTATTACGGGAGATTCATCCCCGAGGCTGACACTCAAGAATTTTTCAAAAAGATACGGCACCAACAAGCATTATTCGGTAAAGGACGCATCCTTTGACGTTCGTGCAGGCGAGGTTTTTGGATTCCTCGGCCCTAACGGCGCGGGAAAATCCACGATTATCAAGAGTATCGTGGGCATACAGACCATAACCTCGGGCAATATTGAGGTGTGCGGCTACGACGTTGACAAGCAGTCGGTACAGGCAAAGCACGAGCTCGGCTTTGTTCCCGACCACTATGCGCTCTACGAAAACCTCACGGGACGCGAGTACATAAACTATATCGCAGACCTTTATGAAGTTTCAAAAAAGGACAGAGACGAGAGAATCGAGCACTACGTCACCACCTTTCAGCTCACAGGCTCATTTGACAACCAGATGAAGACCTACTCTCACGGTATGAAGCAGAAGATTGCTATCATGGCAGCTCTTGTTCACAATCCGAAGCTCTGGATACTCGACGAGCCCCTGACGGGCCTTGACCCGAACTCCATACACGAGGTAAAGGAATGCATGAAGGCGCATGCAAAAGCCGGAAACATAGTATTCTTCTCCTCGCACATCATAGACGTCGTTGAGAAAATCTGCGACAGAATTGCTATCATAAAAAAAGGAAAAATCCGCGCCTGCGTCTCCTTAAAGGAGCTTGAGGAAAAGGGCATCGGACTTGAGGAGTTCTACTTAAGCACCATCAGCGCTGAGGACGAACCCGAAGAAAACGGCAGCGCAAGCCTTGAGCCTGCGGTATGCGAGGCAGCAAAATGAGCACCTTACTTACACTTGTAAAGATGCAGCTTAAGGAGAAATTGAATTTCAAGCCCGCGAAGATTTCAAAAAGCTCAGTTTTCAATTTCTCCATCACCGCCCTCGTGGCAGTTTTAAAGTTTGTGTTTGTCATAGCGATTTGCTATGCGTTCATATTAGTGGCGAAGATGTTCAGCCTTTTCCGCTATTTCAACATAGTTCCGCAGTCGGTTATGTCGTTTATCTTCGTAATAATGCTTGGCGCATCGACTCTCGGATGTACGATAGGACTTACCAAATCGCTTTATTATTCGCGAGATAACGCGGTGCTTCTGACACTGCCGGCAACTCCTATGCAAATCTTTTTATCGAAGATAATTATTTTCTACATCTTTGAACTAAAGCGTTCGCTTTCATTCATCGTTCCGTTGTTTATAGCGTATTTCATGCTACACCTATATTCCTTTGAATACTACGCATGGATGCTCTTGTGCTTCCTTTTCGTAGCTATGTTTACGGTGGCGCTCGGTGCTCTCCTTTCAATCCCGGGAATGTGGATAGGAAGCCTTTTTGCCCAGCGAAAGCTTCTGCAAAACGTGTGCCTCGTAACCCTTGTCGGCGCTGTTGTCGGCGCTGTTGTCTTTGCGATTTCGCTTATCCCGACAAATCTTGACTTCTTTGAACAGATAGGCGTAGTCAAAATCAAGCTGCAGAATTTCTTTGACGGATACGCGTATTACAACCCGAACAGATTGCCGGGAGAGGCCCGACTTCTGAAACCGGTATATAATATTACCCTTCTGCTTCTCGGCGGTGACGGTTTTGCAAAGTTCAATTTTGGCGGAGCTATGATAAGACTTCTTATCCTTCTCGGCTCAACTGTAATTTTAGCGTTGGCATCGCTGTTTATTGTAAAGCCGCTATTTTACAAGATGGCATCAACTCCGTTTGAATATAAGAAAAAGCCTGTCAAAGAGAAGAAGAATCTCAGATTCAATAAAAAAATGACAGCTGTTATGCACGAGCTTCGAGTAGCTATCAAAACTCCATCGAGAATGTTCTCAAACGTTGGTGTGCTGATTTCAATACCCGTGCTTATAATGCTGCTTAATAAATTTTTCGCGGCAATGAACGTTGCGGAGCTTGGCGAATTTATGATAGTTACCTTCAACATACTCATAATTCTCCTGATTGCGCTTAATTCAAACGTCTATGCGGCAAGCGTTTACTCAAAAGAAGGCAGGTCGAGCTACCTTATAAAAACCCAGCCTACAAATCCACTCTGGCTGATACTTGCGAAGCTCGTTCCCAACACTCTTTTCGTAACACTGTCCCTTATTATAACGGCATTCATTACCAAAAATCTTACGTCCCTTGGTACAGACGACGTTGTTTTCCTATTTTTAGGTCTTTATTTCACATATCTGACTCACCTTTTCGTTTGCGCCGAAAGCGATATAATGAATCCGCAAACCGAAATTTATGCAACCGTAGGAAACGACGAGTCCAATCCCAACGAAACCAAAGCGACGGCATTTGCATTCGCGGCGGCATTTGTAATTGCTGTAATCGTAATGCTTTTGCTTATGGCACGTGAAAACCAGAACGTATACTTAAAAATTATGCTCGTAGCTTTCGCAGTGCTGTTACGGAAGCTTTACATTTTCGTATCAAAAGTGAAGCTGTACTATAAGGAGAAATAAAATGAAGAAATCAGTAGTAATTTTAATAGCCCTTATATATGCAGCATCTATTGCCTTAGTTGGATTTCTGGGTCTCAAGGCAAAATCCTACAACGAAGTAGTATACGTTGAGTCAATTGAAATTCTGAGCGATTATGAGGTTGACCACAAAACCGGAAGCAAATATATAATTTTCAGACCTCAGGAGAACGGAGACAAAACGATTCAGATTGAATGCAGAGCGGTTCCCGACAACGCAAGTGACAGAAAAATCATTTATTCGCTTGCAAAGGATTGCACGACTGCAACTATTGACGAAAACGGTCTTCTAACCTTTACCGTTCAACCGACAAACCCAATTTCAGTAAAGGTTTATATTTATTCAAACCAGAATACAACCATATCCGATGAAATTTTGATATATTACGTCCCGTGATGAAATTCAGCTTTTGTTTTTCTTCATTCAGATATTTTAAATTCTTCTGACGGAGCGTTTTATATATAAGTAAAAGGAGCAAAAATAATGAAAAGAAAGTTATCAGTTTTATTTTTACTTGTTCTATCGTTAATTTTGGTTTTCACCTCTTGCAACGTAGCGAACAAGAAGGTTGACAGCCTCCAGATTTTAAGCGGAGCGCCAACCGAAATCGAGGTTAACAAAACCCCGGATTTCTCCGCCATTAAGGTAAAAGCTACCTACAACGACGGAGAGGTAAAGGAGCTTGGATACTCCGACGTAACCATAAGCACGATTGACACCTCAAAAATCGGCAAGGTGGAATACACCGTAAGCTATGAGGGCGCATCGGCTAAGGCAACGATAAACGTAAAGGACCAGACAACCATAACCACGGCCACTCTTGAAAGCATAAGCTACCTTTCGGGAATCCAGACCCAGTTTTATGAGGGTGCGGATTTCCACCTTACCGACCTTAAGGTTACCGCTCATTATTCGGACGGTTCAACCAACACTATAAGCTCGGATAAGCTTACCGTAGTACAGAACGTAGACGGTGACGTAGCGGGCGATCAAACCCTTATAGTTTCATATGAGGGAAAACAGCTTGAGATAAAAATCAAGGTTTTGAAGATTGAAGCGCAGAGATTTTCTCTTCTTCTCGGTGAATTTGACAACACCGTTCTTGTCGGTGAAAGCTTTGATACCTCCCTTATCACAGGAACTCTTCATTACAACAACTCTTCGACCAAGTCGATAGCAAACAGCGAAATTACCTTTGCCGCCGTTGATACTGCGACCGCGGGTCAGAAGAAGCTTGTCGCAACATATGAGGGAATGAATGCGGAGTGCACCGTTGAGGTTCTCGGCATAAAGTCTATAGAATTTTCAGGCTTCGCCACCTCCATTAAATTCAACGAGGAGCTTGACCTCTCGGCTCTTAAGGCAACTGTAATCGCAACCGACAATAACGATTACGAAATAAGCAGAGACAAAATAACCGTTGATAAGAGCGATTTTGATACCACCCTTACCAATACCGCAAGCCGTGTCACCGTAATCTCGTTCGAGTACTGCGGTGCGAAGAAGGATTATAACGTAACCGTTACGGCAGACAGAGAGGACGCAGAGCTTGTCTCGCTCACCTACGTTTCGGGTGTTAAAACAAACCTCTTTGTCGGTGAGACCTTCGACGACTCAAAAATTATTGCAACGGCAAACCGTTCCTTTGGATACAGCTCAATCGCAAAGATAAAGAAGGCTGACCTCACTGTATCAGGCGAGGTTGAAAACGAGGCGGGTACATACACTCTCACCTACTCACTGACCGAAAACGGTGTAACCAAAAGCTTCACCCTTGAGGTAGTAGTGAAAGAGCCCACCGCCACCGATATTAAGCTTAACAAGACCGATCTCGGTTGGGTAATAAAGGGCGAGAAGCTTGACACAAGCTCCATAACGGCAACTCTCTCCTATGATTACGTAGGAAAAACCACAGCTCTTAAGAATTCCGAGCTTACGTTTACCGGTATAAACACCGATACAGCGGGTGACTTCGAGCTTACCGTGTCCTACGGCGGCTTTGAAAAGAAGGTAACCTACACAGTAGTTACCGCAAAGGAAATCAAGGAAATAGTTGGTATAGATACCTCCGTTTCCCTCGGAAACGCAGCCTATGAGGCGGGCGAGGTCGAGGTTGAAATTCTTCTCTCTAACGGTGTAACCGTTGAGCGCACACTTAACAGCGGAGTTGTTATAGACACCTCTGCCTATGACTCAACTAAGGTTGGAAATACCACCCTTACCGTTAAATTCGGAGATACGAGCAAAACAATAACCGTTGAGGTTTTTGAAGAGCTTGACGAGCTCGCGCTCGAAAGCATTGCAATACAGGCAAGCTCTCTTAAGTCTTCAATATTTGCAGGCGACGAATACGACTGGTCCGCAATAAAGATTATTGCAACCTTCAACTATAACAGAACGAAGACCTACGGAATAGCTGACGGTGTCTCAGTAACTGCCACCGGCTCGACCGAGGTTGCGGGAAGCTACGTTATCACCGCATCCTACACTCACAACTACGTAACCAAGACCGCAAGCTTTACCGTTGAGGTCAAGGCTGTCGTAGCAACAGAGCTTGAGATAAGCGGAGAATTTGATAGCTCTATCCTCCTCGGCGACAAGCTTGACACCTCGGGCATCACCGCAATTCTTCACTACAATAACGGCACGAGCGAAACTCTTAAAAATACCGACCTTAAGTTCGATATTGACGTAAGTGCGGCAGGTGAGAAAACGCTCACCGTTACCCACGAGGCTACCGAGCTCACCGACACGGCTAAGGTTACCGTAGTCGGCATTGAAAGCGTCACCTTCGAGGGTATCGAAGACAGATACAGAGTAAACACTGCGATAAACTCCGAAAAGATTACCGTAACTATTAAGGGTACAGACGGGGAGACCTACGAGCGCGATTTCAATGAAAACGTGACTCTTCCGAACCTCAGGCTTACTATTAATACCGGCAAAGAATCCAAAGAGTACGTATTCAGCTATTGCGGAGTTGAATATAAGAAGAATATCGAGGTTTACGCAGAATTTGAGGATGCTATCCTTATTGAAATAGAATACTCAGGCGCAACACGCGTATTAAAAGGTGATTTTATTGACTCCGCTATATCCGTAAGGGCTTTTTACACCTACGGCTTTGAAAAGGAATACAGAATAGCGGACGGTGTCAGCTTCGAAGGCGAGGTCAACACCTCTGTTGTAGGAAGCTATGACATTACCGTAAGCTACCTCGGCAAAACCGCGGAAACGACGATTAACGTAGAACTTCCTCGGGTAATGAATATAATCATAGAGTCAGCTCCCTATATCGTAGCAGGTGAGGATTATGACTTCAATTCAATTCGCGTTACCGTTACTTTTGAAAACAACACTGTCTTCACAGAGCTTCTTTCAAACTTCGGTGATTATAACATCGTTGCAGAGCTTCTTGATTCTAAAAATGCAGGCTACAAGGCGCTTACTCTTACAGCGGACGCAAACAGCTATACAAAGGATATTCCCGTATATGAAATCGACTGGATCGCTATAAGAAAGCCTGAGAGCTTCAACAACGTTGTTCAGCTTGATTCAACCTTCTCAACCGACGGGCTAAGCGAGATTCTCGTTTACCTCAAGGGTCCCGACGGACTTAAGGAAACCGCTATAAGACAAGTAACCGAGTTTACACATAACGTTGACACCTCGGTTATGTCAACGGAGTATGAAATTACAACAAGCTATCTTGGAGTGACCTCAGTGCCTCTGAAGATAACGGTTGCAGACCAGAACT
>JAZLAO010000128.1:0-12091 GCA_045613205.1 Eubacteriales bacterium
GAGAAGACACGGCTGAAAAGGAGGGGGTGCAAAATGAATAAAACGCTCGTTGAAGAGCTGCTGGCTCACGTTGTAAAAGCTCCCGACGAAGCCGCTCGGAAGCTGTTTGGCGCGTTCGGCTCCGTAAGAGCGATTGTCGAGGCGGAAGCTGAGGAGATAAGAGACGCGCTCGGCGGTGACGCGGCTACGGCAATCTATTTAAAGCTCGCATTCTCTCTTGCCGCAAGGCGCGAGACGGAAAAATTATCCCTCGGCAAAAAGCACGCCGATGAGGATATCAAAAAGCATCTTGTTGCCTACTTTTTCGGCGCTTCGGTTGAAGCTGTGGCGCTGATCTCCTTCGACGGAACGGGCAAAGTCATTGCCGTTGATAAAGCGGGTGAGGGAACCGTTAACTTTTCAAACGTCATGCCGCGAAAGATACTCGAGATTGCCAAGAGGCGAGCAGCAAAGAGCGTGGTAATAGCGCACAACCATCCCGGCGGATATCCGACGCCGTCCGATGACGACGTGGCGTCCTCGAATATGCTTAAGGAAATGCTTTTAATGTCGGGAATAAATCTTTTGGCAAGTTATGTTGTTGCGGGAAACCGCTGCTCAAAAATAAACGTCGACGATAAAGATGAAGAATTTTAAGGGTGAATGAAATGCCGTTTTTAGGGACAATAGTTAACTTTTTCGGAGTGTTGATTTCGGGATTACTCGGCCTTCTTGTAAAGAGGGGTATTCCTAAGAGAATAAGCGACGCGGTCGTTACCGCGATGAGCGTATGCGTTTTGTACATAGGAATTGACGGAGCTCTTGACGCCGTTCCGCCGCTTGCGATCGGTTCTTTCTTTACGCAGGGGCTCGTAAAGGTCATCATTATGATACTTTCTATGGCAATAGGAACGCTTATAGGCGAGCTTTTAAATATTCAAAGCGGTATTGAGAGGCTTGGCGACTTCGTGGAGAAAAAGTTCGCGGGCAAGGCGCAGGACGGAGATAAAAAGGGTAATTTTTCAAAGGCGTTCGTAACCAGCACCATCCTGTACTGCGTTGGCGCTATGGCCGTAACCGGGTCGCTTGAGGACGGAATGGGCTCGCCCGATACCATCCTCGCAAAAACCGTAATAGACTGTATCGTGAATTTTGTTCTTGCAACAACGCTTGGCGTAGGATGCGTTTTCTCAGCTTTTTCGGTTCTCATATATCAGGGCGCAATAGCGGTCGTCGGATACTTTTTGCAGTCGTTTTTGCCCGAAGCGAGCATCGCTTATATGTCTGCCGTCGGCTCGCTCGTTATGATTTTCGTGGCTACGAACGTTATGGAAATCACTAAGGTAAGGACGGTCAATATGGTGCCCGCGGTGTTTGTGCCGATAGCACTCGTTCCGCTTTTTGAGTGGATATTTTAGCATAATCCGAAGAATATAATGGGGCTGTCGCATTTAGGCACAACCGAATAAAAAACAAAGGGTATTGTGAAAAACACAGTCCCCTTTTGATAATAAGCGCAAATTTGAGGAAACCATGGTCGAAATCCTACGGTTTTCCTCGTTTTTTATTGTTTTTTATTCTTTCTCCGTTCTCTCCCTCTCGACGTATATCTATACGCCTTCGGGTCGCGAACGAAGAATTCTGCTCTAAATCCGTGCACCCCCGGTTCTGTTCTCATTAAGAATTCGAAAAGTTCGTATTTGCGGCTGATTTTTCTCGGCTTTTGCCTTGTTTGCATACTTGACAAAAATATTTAGAGCGACTATAATTGATATAGTAAATTAATACTGTGAATTACACTTCTCGGAGGTGTGGAAATGTTGCGTATTAAGGATAAGGGCAGCCTTACAGAAGGACCGATATTTGTAAGGATGCTTTTGTTCGTCATTCCAATAATACTTACGGGCGTTTTGCAGGTAATGTATAATATGGCTGACAATATCGTTGTCGGTCAGTTTTCGGGCGACCCCGATGCGCTTGGTGCGGTTGGAAGCACCTCGTCGCTCACCGTTCTTGTGACAAACGTTATGATTAGCCTTTCGTCAGGTGCGGGTGTCGTTATTGCGCAGTTTTTCGGCGCAAGGGATGATGACAAGGTTTCCCGAACCGTTCATACTTCGATGCTGTTTTCGCTAATAGGCGGCATTGTTTTTATGATAGTCGGAATTCTTGTTGCAGGGCCGGTTCTTAAGCTTATCGGAACGAAGGACATATATTACGACAAGGCAGTATTATATATGATTATAATATGCTGCGGTATTCCTGCTACCTCAATATACAATTTCGGAGCGGCAATTCTCCGCTCGGTTGGAGATTCTAAGACCTCGCTTTACATACTCTCTGTAAGCGGAATGGTTAACGTTGTTCTTAATCTTGTTTTCGTTATAGGCTGCGGCTTGACGGTCGATGGCGTTGCCTATGCAACTATTATATCCCAATACATCTCTGCCGTATGGGTAGTGATAGTTCTTATGAGGCGTCGTGGGGTAAATTATCGGCTGAATCTCCGCAAGCTTCGTCTTGAATTGAAGCTTGTCTCAAGAATTTTGCGCATAGGCTTGCCGATAGCCTTTCAGAGCTCGCTTTTCTCGGTATCAAATATAATTATCACGGGTTCAATAAACACCTTCCCGCCGCACGTCGTTTCGGCAAGGACTATTGCTTTCAATATTGAGGGAATAACCTATACGGTAATGAGCGCGTTTGCTACTACCGCAATGACGTTTGTCGGTCAGAATTACGGAGCAAAGAGGTTTTCAAGAATTAATAAGGCAGTTCTGTACGCCTTGATACAGGTGGCGGTAGCCGGAATACTGGTTGCACAGGTTGAAATACTGTTTGGACGCCAGCTTTCTGACCTTTATTTAAGCGCGGATGACCCTAACCGCGAGGCTGTGATAGGTGCAGTTCTTGAAATATTTGATATCATGCTCGCGACCTATTTCCTTTGCGGAATAATGGAAACTATGTCTGGAGTCCTTAAGGCGCTCGGATTTTCGGTGACGTCTATGGTAGCATCTCTTATCGGCCTTTTTGTCAGAGTCGCATGGATACTTTTCTTGACACCTACCGAAAGATTCCATACGATATTCGGTCTCTTTGTTTCATATACGATTTCGTGGCTTGTAACAATACTGCTTCTTGCAATTTGCTTCGTCTACGTTTGGCGCAAGCTCGGAATTATGCGTTATGCAAAAGAAGAAAAAAAGAAAGAAAATATTATCAAGGAGAATACATAAAATGAGAACACTTATTAAAAATGCTAAAGTAGTAACCTCCGAGGAGGTAATAAAGGGCTCTGTTGCCTATACCGACGGTATTATAGATTACGTTGGTAAGGATGAGGTTGAAGCCGACGAAATAATAGATGCCGAGGGCGGATACGTCGTTCCCGGATTTATAGATATCCACTGTCACGGTGGAAACAATCTTGAATTTATGGACGCGAGCGTCGAGGAGTTCGGAAAGATTGCCGAGTTCCATAAAAGCCACGGAACGACGACTCTTTACGCTACAACTCTTGCTGCAGATTGGAATGAAACAATCGATGCGCTTGAAAGATTTAAGGAATATAAGGAAAAGAATCCTGCGAGCACCCTTGAGGGCGTTCACCTTGAAGGCCCCTGGCTCAATCCCAAGCAGTGCGGTGCGCAAAACACAAGCTATATGCAGCTTCCCAATGCCGAAAAGCTTAAGGAGCTTAAAGAAAAGTATCCCTTTATTTATAAGGTTGGCGCGGCACCCGAGCTTGAGGGCGGAGCAGAATTCGGTGAGATGGGCAAGAAACTCGGAATAGTAATGTCACCCGCCCACACCGACGCAAACTTTCTCGATATGGAAGAGGCACTTAAGCACGGCTACAACATTATGACGCATCTGTATTCGGGAATGAAGGGAACAGAGAGAGTAAACGCTTACAGAGTTGCGGGCGCAGTTGAAGCAGGTCTTTATTTCGATGCTTATTACGTTGAAATAATAGCCGACGGAAAGCACCTTCCCCCTGAGCTTCTTAAGTTCATATACAAGTGCAAGGGTCCTGACAGAATATGTATGATAACCGACGCTATTCGCGCAGCGGGACTTCCAAACGGCTCGAAAACTAAAATCGGAAGCTTGAAGCTTGGTCTTGACGTAATAGTTGAGGACGACGTTGCGAAGATGCCCGACAGACAGGCGTTCGCGGGCTCTACCGCAACTACCGACCGTCTTTACAGAACTATGGCAAAGGCAATAGGAACGAAGAATCAGGCGCTCGTCGCTCTCTCGAAGATGTCCTCACTCACGCCCGCAAGGGTTATGGGACTTACCGACCGCGGTGAAATAGCAGTCGGAAAGATTGCCGATCTCGTTATGCTTACCCCTGAGCTTGAACTTGTAAAGGTAATCACCTCAAAGAAAAACTAACGCAAAAAGAACTCGCACTGAACTATGTCAGCGCGAGTTCTTTTTACGTTAGGTCGGGTTCTGTAATCGGAATCCATTCGCCTACAAGGGTTATACTCTTTGTAATCGGTGTGTTGTAATTCCACAACTCATTTGTTCCTGAAATATACCAGAAAATTAAAGCGTTTGCCTTCGTTGGCGGGTCTGACCTTTTGAGAGTTTTTCCCTTTTCGATGTAAATATAGGTCTCTTTTCCGTCAAGCATAAACGTGACCTTGTATCCCCATTTTGCAGAAAGGGTAATATCCGCGGTCACAGTATCCGTGTCGAAATTCCACTTGACATCGCCAAGATACCACCCCATAAATTCAAGCTCTCCGAAGGACAACGCTCGAGGAGGCGCAACCGTAGAGTTTAATGGGACGGTTAATTCGTCAATTTTTTCATCGCAGCCCGTGTCAAAGCTTACGGTAAAGACAACCTTTCTATAGTACATTTTAAGGGTCAGAGTTCCGTCGGGCAAAATATTTCCCCAAGAAGTCGACAAGTCAACAACGTAGGCGTACTTTTCAATTGTCAGAATTTCCGCTGTAACCGAGGAATCTGTAGTACCGACAAGGCTTTTGGTGTCGTAAAGAGAAAAGCTGCCATCGTCATTTATTATGTAATATTCTACGGTATACGGAGTGTCTTGATTAGGTATCCATATTGCTGCAACCGATTTGCTTTCGGTAATGGGTATGCTGAAATCGCAATCCCAGCCTCCAAACGTGTATCCGAGGTTGAATATGTCAAGGTCGGGTGCTGTCGGAAGGCAGTCTTCTTCAACCTTAATTTCGGCAACTGTCTCATCGCCTGACAAGAACGTCACGGTGTAATTCGGGCGTCTGCGTATATTAAGCTCATACACCTTTGCTTCCTCATTATTTGTTACCGTGATATAAAACTTGTTATCGCCCTCAGAAAGCGAAACGGTGTCTTCCGCAGGGATTTTTCCTGTATCATCATAGGAAAGTGCAACGGTTGATTTATAATTAACCTTAAGATTTTCTGTTATGGAAATTTCACTTGTTGAGTTAGAGAGGAGCAGTGAAAGCACATTTCCGTTTATTTCAAAAAGCTCGGATTTTAAATCCGTCCCTTGAATAAGCGCGGGAATCTGCTCTTGCGATTTTACTATGTTATTACACACAGAACAGTAGCTGCCGTCCGTCAGTCCGTCGTTAGTTTCGGTTGCCGCGAATCCCTCAATCGTTATCTCTGTGTGTGGCAGAATCGGAGCGGGTGCCGATTCAAGCTCCTCGTCGCAGTGAATACACTTCTTTATCATAACACCCTCCGCAAAGCAGGTCGGGGGAGTTGAGATTATAAAGTCACCGGCTTTATGAGTGTGGATATAGGTCCATTTTGCATATACGTGTAAATCGGAGGAATATCCGCTTTCTGCCAAAAAATTCTTATCAAAGGGAATCGACCAACTTCCCGAATCGATAAACCAACCGTCGAAAACGTGTTCATCTTTGACAGGGGCGTCGGGCATGGTGATAATCTCGTTTTCACGTGCCTCAATGGTGTAATAATTTTCGCCGTCAACTATGAAAACAACGTTAATATTAGACTTCATGCATGAGATTAATGTAATCGAAAGAACGAGAAGTGAAAACGCGAGTAAGGCGCATTTTATATATTTTTTCACGTTATATTACCTATTTAGTTGGGGGTTAGTAATTTATGGCTATTCCGAAGAAGAGCACGAGAATGGTTATAATGAAGATTATTGCCTGTAGCTTCCATGTCCACTTAACCCACTTTCCGTAGGAAACGTTAGCCATGGAAAGTCCGACGAGAAGTATGGGGTTTGTCGGAAGAATAACGTCGGTGAATCCGTCAGCCATACAGTATGCAAGTATAACTATTTCGGGGGAAAGACCGAGAGCAACGGCTATAGGCATAACTATCGGAATAATCAGCATGATTTTTGCCGAAGCCGATCCGATAAAGAACTGAATTATGAGAATAAGAAGGTAAATCAGAACAATTGCGAGAAACTTGCTCTGTCCGTCAAGAAGTGATATAACGCCATGCATAATGGTGTCTATTATACCGCTTTCGGTCATAATCAGCTTAACCGAGGATGCAAGAGCTATCATGAGAACCGCCGGCAGCATTGAGACAGCACCGCTCGCTATATATCTGAAAACGTCGGACTTTTTCTCGCTAACCCAAAGCCCCGCAACAATTCCGAATATCAGAAAGCTTGCAGCAAGCAGGGGGATTGCCAGACTCGCAATAGTCTTTACCGATGCAATGAGTATGAGCATTATGCCCTGGATTGCGAAAAATGCGGTGTATGCTTTTGATATTTTATCACTGTTCTTTATATTACCAATGTCGCAATCGGCAAGGTTTTTGCGTTTTTCAACGTCTATCGCATAGCTTGGAGAAAGCATCGGGTTCTTCTCAATTTTTTTGAGGTGGAGCATAAGGAACGTACAGAGCGTGGCGTAAATTATACCGAAAAAGACTACTCGGAGCCAGACACCGTTTGAGGTGGTTATGTTTGCCACTTGAGCTGCGAGTCCTACCGAAAACGGATTGGTAATAGCCGCGGAAAAGCCGAAGCACGCCGCAAGCATACACGCACCGAGTCCTGTCATTGTGTCCATATTTATAGACAGCATAAACATTATTACGAGCGGAAGGAGAGTGACAAGCTCCTCAAACATTCCGAAAAAGCTGCCGAACAGCATAAATACGAGAGTCGTAAGGCAGACTATCGGTCCTCCCTTATCCCGAAGCTTTTTCATAATTCGGCTGAAAAGAATTTTGATTCCGCCCGTTTTATCGATAAGGTTGAAAATTCCGCTCATAACAAGTAGGAATACGCTTATCATTATTATAGTCAAAGAGTCTTCCGAAACAAATACACGGAACGGCGCGGTTAAAACACGCCAGGGTGCGATACCGCCTATCTTACCTTTTGTATAGGTGTCGGGGATAATAGCTCCCGTCTCGTCCTTTTGAAACTCGCCTTGCGGTATGAAATAGGAAAGAGCACCGCTTATTATAATAACCGAGGTAAGTATAATAACTACGGTTAAAAATGAACGCACACCGATAGCGGAAAAGGCTTTTTCTTTTTTGGAGTCCTTCGTTTTAATTTCGTTCTTCATGATGTCAAATCTCTTTTCAAACAGAAAGTTTTTCTTTCTCCAATTTTTTCAGAATGGCAGAGGCAACGTAGAAATCAACGGCACATCGACGCTCGTCGGGGACGAAATAATAAATATCCTGTCCGACGTAAATCTCAAAATCCTCTCCCGCGCCAAAAAGGAGTCGGTATATATCTGAAAGAGGGAAGTGTAAATTCCATGACTCACCGTTTTTTGTTCCGCCGTAGGTAAGACCGCTTCGGTTCAACACCGCAATTCCGCGTCCTGCGGATTCGAGAGTGCTTTTTCCGTCGTCCGAACGGAGTCTAAGCTCTACGTTTGCAGTGAGGGTGAAGTCGGGGGAATCCGATATTTCTTTTTCAAGCTCTCGGTTTTGCCAGTCGTACCAGTCGGCAAAGGTTTCAAACGGAGCTTCCGCATTGAATAGATATCTGTCACCGAGGGTGGCAGTGAGTCCGCATTTTTCGCAAAATACCCGCCGCCCCTTTGTTTTTATTGTGTATCTTCCTTGGCAATCGGGACAGCGCGAGAGAATATTTTCAAGTCCCACGGCAAGCTTTCGGGAACGGTATCTGACGTGTGGCTTCGTTTTTAGCCACTCAAATTCGTTGTAAAAAAGTCTTTTTTCAACAGCGCTCTTTATTTCCTCTGTCGAGAGGGCTTCAAGATCCTCTTTTGAGAAAAGAGCTTCAAGCTTTGCCTCGACCAAAGAGCCGCGGCGAATGCCGTTACCCCATTTCGGACTGGCGAAATAATCGCCCTCGATTTTTATAGTGTAAACGGGAACAGCGCATTTTTTTAAGAACGAGTAAGTTCCTTCTTGAATATCTTCAAATTTTCCGACCGTGGAAAGTCGCGCCTCGGGCATCATTGCAAGAACACCGCCGCATCGAAGAACGCGAACGCAGTTTTTCGCGCTTTCTATATCCATAGCGAACATACTTTTGGGGAAGCAGCCGAAGCTTCGCAAGAGGTTGCCAAACCATTTTTTGTAAAAATAAAGTCTTGCAACTATGAAATTCGGGCTTTTTTTGCGAAGAAGCGTTCCCGCATATGCAAAATCTATGAACGCACCGTGGTTGCAAAGAACTATCGACGGAGCCTCTATTTCACCTACTTCGTTGGTGTATTTCACCTTTAATCCGCGGAAGAAAAATACGATTCGCGAAATTACGTAGGGGATAAAAAGGCGCGAAGACTTGTAGCTTTGAACCGTGGTTTTTGAAGAGTACTGCGGCTTGTCAATATAACTGTTTATTTTTTCAAATATGGATTTGCGCTTAACGCTGATTATAACAAGAAGCAGAACGAGAACGGCAAAAACGATTATGGATATTATCCAGCTTGACGCAACGGCAATATGACCGAGTCCGACACCGATGCAAACAGACGGAATAGCGCCAAGAAGTGTAACCGTTATAAATCTCGGGTATTTCATTCCGAAGCTTGCCGCCAGAAAACAAATCATTCCGTAGGGAATTGCGGGAAGAAAATAGAGAATAAAAATAACGGCAACGACTTTTTTTGAATTTCCGACCTTGTCAAAATTTATATTTAAATTTTTGTCGAAATATTCCCTCATTCTGTCGCCCAAAATCTTATATAGAATGAAAACGAGGGAATTGCCGAGAAGCACTCCTACCGTGCAGCAAAGCAAGCCTACCGGAAACCCGAACGCAATTCCTGCGATTACCTGCACAGGCTCTGCAGGCAAAAAAGTGAAGACGACCTGAAGCATAGCGAGAATGACAACAGTCGCATATCCGCGGATGCCCAGCTCTAAAAGTCGGTCGTGTACTTCCTCGTTAGTAAGGTTATCTGTGAATACGCTTTTTATAATATCAAAATTACCGTCTGCAAAGCACATCCATAGAAGCAAGCCGAGTATTACTGGCAGGAGTATATATGTAATTGTTTTCATTTTTTTCTTTTTATTAACCATAATAAATCACCTAACAAAAGGTTATATAAAATATATACAAGTATTATACCATAAATATTATGATTCGTCAAGAAACTAAAGGAGCGGCAGGTTCAAACAGAACTATGCCGCACACACAACACATTTATTATATCATAAAATTTCGCGTTTGTAAATATAAAAGTGTCACAAATGCACAATTTCTATGTTTTAAACAAAAAATAATTGTAAATTACTTACAAATTGACATATTGAAATTCTCAAAAAAGTGTGATAGAATATAGGTGAAGAAAGGAAGGTACGGTCCAATGGCAAATTAAAGTCCTTTTGAACAAAGCAAAATTAGAGTCCGAAGAAAAAACAAAAAAACGCGGCGGCGATACGTATTACATAGATAGCAGAAAGGTGATTGTCGGACATTCTGAAATTGGCGCTTTGAAAAAAATATCTCTCAAGCGGTGTAAGTAGGAAAACGTAGGTTGTTCTCGCCTAGAGAAAGATGATGTGTGTTTAGGGTTTTCGGTTGATGCTTTGAAGAGATAAGTAAACAGAAGAAAGAGAGAATAATCAAAAGATGTTAGATATCAAGAGCGAACAGAAATGACCCTTGATTGCAGTGTGAGTTGCAGTCAAGGGTCATTTCTTTTTTGTGAAGTTCTCTTGATAGGTTTTGATTTTGTTTTAGTCAGTTAACGAATTTTTTTCTTTAACTCTCTATTGCTGCTGAAATAACATTTATCGCTTCGCCTTTTCCTTCTGCTTCGTTTACCGCTGTTTCCTTGTCAAGCTCGTATTTCTTCTTGCTGCCCTTTGAAATTTCTATTACGCAGATGAAATTTTCTGGAGAAATTCTCTCTTGGGATATATCGTGCCAGATATTTGACATTTTAAGCTCCTTTCGGGGTTGGCGAGGATATTATACTACACTTTTTTTGCGTTTTTCAATGGGTGTAGTCACAGCTCATAGACTGTAGAGAATAAAATACAAAAATCTGTGCTTTAGAGGAAAAAGGTAAATTTTTGTCTTCGGATTAGTTTTTTTGAAATAGAGATTTTTGGAAAAATCAGCGATGCAGGGAGAAAAAACTATATTTTTTTATAGATGCCTTTCCGCGTGTATCTTGTATAAACAAAGCTGAAAAATACGATGTAAAGAAGCATATTGAGTGACCACGAAACCAAAAAACAAAGCATTATAGTGTCAAACGCCGGCTTGAGTGGGTAGACAAACTGCATCCAGAGTATGCGGAATCCGAGGGTGAAGGCAATATTGGATATGCTTGTGAAAAGCGGATATCCGAATGCTTGAAGTGCGTGCGAGAGAACTCCGTTGATAGCCGCAACAAACATAAATAAATTAACGAAGAACATTCTCCGCATTCCGTATTCTATAGCGGCGGTTGCCGACGGTCCGATGATGATACCTATCCAGAACCTGCCGCTGAGATACGTAGCGACGCCCGCTGCACCCGATATCAAAACGTTGAAAAGCATGATATACCGGAAGGATTTTTTAACACGGTCACGGTCGTTTGCCCCCATGTTTTGTCCGATGAAGGTCGTTGCGGTTGCTGAAAATCCGATTGTAAACGCACTCGAGATTACTTGTAAGGATGTAGCGGCGGAATTACCCGCAATAGCATCGACACCGAAGGAATTGATAGCGGGCACAATCTGAAGATTTCCGAGAGGAACCATCAAACTTGATATTGACGACGGAATTCCGTAACGCAAGAGTTGTATAAAAATATCGGGGTGGAAACGCATCTTAAAGACTTGAAGCTTGACGTTATCGTCAAGTTTGGTGAGCTGTCGCAATACGAGAAGCGCGCTTACCGCTTGAGAAACCAAGGTAGCAATTGCCACCGCAGCCACCTTTTGTGTCATTATAATGCAAAGTATTACGTTGAGAAAAACGTTTATTCCGCCTGCAATGATTATGTAAAACAGAGGCCTTTGAGTATCTCCCAGCGTTCTCAGTAGTGCTGAGCCGTAGTTATAAAGCAGAATTATGGGAGCTGAGGCGAGGTATATTCTTGTATATATTACCGCATCTCGTAAACACTCATCGGGGCAATCGGTTGCCCGAAGAAATGCGGGCGCGAGAAAAAAACCCGCTATTGCTATGATAAGTCCCAGAAATACCGCCGTCAAGAGAGAAGTGTTTATCGTTTTTCGTATTTTTACCTCGTCCTTTTGCCCGACGTAGCGCGCAAGGATGATTATCGTTCCCGTGGAAATGCCGATAGCTCCGTTTGTGATTAGTGAGGTAACGACACCGGTTGTGCCGATTGCAGCAACGGCAATGCTTCCTGCCATATTTCCAAGCACCGCCTTGTCAGCAATGTTGAAAAATTCCTGCAATAGTGAGGTAAGAATAAGCGGGATGGCGTAGATAAATATTTTTTTAATCAAATTTCCGCTTGTTGCGTCCACTTTTGTTGCCATATTCGACCCCTTATTTCTATTTATTTCATAGAAATTATATCATATGCTATTGACAAATTCCATATAATGATTTACAATAAACCTATAATTTTTTACAGTAAATTGAGGACGATATGCAGATTGATTTGATAAGCCAAAACTATATTGAAAATTATACTGAGTTTAAAACCGTCAGGGTAAAAAGAGC
>JAZLAO010000129.1:0-4657 GCA_045613205.1 Eubacteriales bacterium
TCGTCCACGGGATCATCGGGAGTGAAGATATCCTCGAAAGGATTTTCACCGTTACCGAACCAAGTGGCAAGACCACCTACGAGAAGAATAACCAAAAGTACCGATGCAATAATTGCTATAATACTTCCTTTGCTCATTTGATTAAAAAATCCTCCTTGATTATAAATTTATTTTTTGGGGGACCTCGGCTTATAAACCAAGATTCATAAGCCGGGGCGCTGTGTTGATTATGCTTTTATGCTTGTGCCAAAAGCATATTGAGTAATGTTTTGTCAGACTTGCGAGCAGGCTTAATTTCACACTCGTAAACTTCGCCGTTTTCATCCACGGTACGTACGAGAGTCTTATTACCGGATACGGTTCTGCCACTGGCATCCTTGAACTCGAAAGGCTCAAGAACGAAGTCAGCCTTCATCTGATTACCGAATACGATGTCAAGCACCATATAGCCGTTGAAGTCTGCCTTTGCTCCGTCTGCAGGGGGCACGATGGCGATTCTTACATCTCTACCGCGAATGTTACCCTTGATAAAATAAGTGAAAAATTCCTTATCGTTCTTTGTGTAGGTTTCTCTTTCTACAAAAATCTTCTTTTCTTTAGACATTTAATTTGATACCTCCTATTAGATTATTTAGATTTTCTTTGTGATATTTCACGTGCTTCTGCCTTGGATTTACCCTCGGAAATTGCTTTTTTGTACTTATACAGTCCGGCGTGATCGGTCTGTGCCTGCAAGTAGCCAGAACGGATGCCTGCCTCGTAATCTGTTAATTCGCGACCTTCTTTGGGACCACGCTGATGCACTTTTGCCTTACGCTCAGCAGCGTAATTTTTCGCACGCTTAGAGGGAATCGCCCATCTGCGCTGATTGTACTTGTTTCCACCATCGGCGGTGGCTGCCTTTTTTGCCATTAAAAAACCTCCTGTGATTTGTAGATTTTGTTTGCCCGTAGGCTATTCAGTTGTTTTTGTAACCTTAACGCTCCTTGAAACTCTGTTCCCGGCGATTGTGCTATGGAAGGTGGCCACCTTAGCTTGCAAGATCCAAGCGCCATAATCGTAAATCGGTAGCTGTCGGTTACGATTTCATTGTAAAGGATTTGTCAGGCAGAAACCAGAAAATCAATTTCACTATAACTAAAAATTAAACTTGCAAATTCTATCTGTTTGCCTAAACTTTACCCCAAATGAAACCAAACTGTTTTTTTGAAGCCGCACCCGTCTTTTTTACTCTAGGTACTCTCGAATGTATCCCGACGAGGGAAGCCTTTTTCCGTCTATCTGCTCACGCTTACTGAAAATTTCCTCGTACTCTGCGTTACGTGCCGGTGTTCTTTTGTAGAATGTATCTCGGCTTATAACTGCATTGTTTTCTTCCTCGCTGCAAAAGACAGAAAGTCTTTGCCTAACGATAAAGTGGGGAGTACGGTAAACGTTCGTAGCATTTAGCATAAAATCCGGCGTCTGCTTCATTTTCTTTCGTCCTCGCTCTTAAAGTAAGATTGAAGGAAAAGCAGGAGCTTTTTGTGTTGCATCTGGATATATTCGGGGGTATATCCAAGTTCGGATGCTAAGCTTTCCTGTGTATGATTTTTTACGTACAAGTAGAGATAAAGTTGATACAACCTTAGAGGTGCGTTCTGAACGGCTTTGTTATATTTCTTTACCGTATCAAAAATCTTATTATTTCCGACAATCCCAAAAGCTGCATCGAAAATCTCCTTGCGTGCGTAGTAGTAGCGGATCTCCTTCAAATCTTCTCGAATTTTGTTAAGTGGTAACATCTTCGTACCTCCTGAAAAAGTGTAAGACGGGTGCGCCTTCACCTATAAGCCACGGGAATGGCGTTTTGAGGGGGTATTTTTCAAAAATTCTTTTGGACTTTTTTTACAGCCGCCCGATAATGCTCTCTGACGGTATCCCAATTCAAGCCTAAAAGCCGTCCTACCTCGTGAAAGGAAAGCCCGTCCACAGCTACGAGCCAAAGGATTTTATACTGCTTGTCCGTAAGACTTGCCATAGCGTTATGTAACCGTTTTTCTTCCTCCGAGCGTATAAGCCGTTCCGATGGACTTTCTTCCGGGGATACAAAATCCAAGCCCTTTTCGGTTATACTTTCGTATGAAATATGCCGTCTGGTTTCCTTGCGCGTAAGGTTTTGCGCCTCGTGTTCTTCAAGTATATAAAGGTGGCGGATTTCTTCATCACAATGAGCGAGCGCCGCCGCAGTTTCGTCCTCTACAAAGACTGTAATTTTTTTCGTTTCGCCGTTTTCGGTTATGATATTTGTGCTTAATTTCTTCATTTTAGCCTCCTGATTGATTTCAAAATTTGACATTAAATTTCAAAATCTTTCAGGGGGCGCACGAATAGGCAAATTATTACATTTTTCGCAATAGCAAATAAAAAGGCACTTATTGTCTGATGCTTTTTTGTCGCATCGTCTAATAAGTGCCTTTTGGCGTATTCTATTCAGTTTTTTATGTAGAGCAGTCAACTCATAAATCATAATCGCTACTCATAACGAGTAGCGAAACGTTGTTCCCCCAACGCATATTATACCTCCTTGCAAAAACATTTTTTATAAAAAATTGGAGTATTAAAGTTACATTTGATATTCTTTTATTCTCACTCATAGAATAAAATGGGGATTTGGGGCTTTATGAATATAACACAAAGGAAAGAAAAATGGCAGGCTACGAATTGTAGCCTGCCGCTGATATGTGTTAAAGTAAGTCTGTGCCTACTTGGTGCATAGCAGGCTTTTGATTTGTTATTTTTTCACTTGTGTTTTTTAACAAGATGAATAAAACTCTTTCATATCATCAAGTCTCAAACACGCAAGACGACCTTCGGGATAAGCTGCTCCACAATCTATTCCTATAAGATTTTTGCCATACCAGATTTCCATGGGGTTACAATCGGTATATTCAGATGTTGGAGTATGCCCGAAAATCACAGTTATATTTTCGTGACTAGAGTCATCGGTCTTTACTCTTTCCCAAACTATATTCCTTTTTAGCGGTTCAAGATTCTCAGAAGAAAGCTGTTCTTCACTTGGGCTTTTTCCGTGTACTAATCGGTATTGTTTACCGTTAACATTAAGTTCTACCAACAAAGGAAGCTTGTTTAGATAATCCAATATTTCGGTTCTCGTTGTTATGCGGTGCTTTTTCCATCTCTTGTGCGTTATATCTCCACCGTTACGATACCATACACCGATTTTTTCTACTGATTCCAAAGCATTAAGCATCATATACTCGTGATTGCCCAAAATCATATTTATATTTGAATGCTTCATGATATATTTGAGCAAATTAAGTCCTTCGGGATTTCTGTCTATAACATCTCCCAAAACATACAAGGTATCATCTTTTGTAAGATGTATTTGCTTTAATATATCATCAAATCTGTCTTTTCGTCCGTGAATATCTGAAATTATATAGATCATCGTTGTCGTCACCTCCTTGTCGTTATATTCAAAATTATAACATGGATTTATGAATGTTTTTAGTACTGAAGAAGCTTCTATTGATTAGAATGTGAACTTAAAGGTATTACTTCCTTCTCTCGGAATCTCAAATTCTTCGGGAAGATCAGGGCCGCAAGAATGAGAGCCTACGCCACGCATAGCTACGTCCACACAGACGTTAACGAAATCGTTTTCTTCAAGTTCGAATGCGTGAAGCGTTTCTCTGAGTTGCTCGGTTGTATAGGGGTTAACCGAACAAGAGAAGGGCTTTTCGGCGATTACCTTGAAAAGATCCTTGACTGCCATATACTTGCAAGCATAGTGGCTACCCGACTCTTGAGGACGGATATATTTCATATCGTAGTTTTCCTCTGCGGAGCTTACGTAGTAGCCGTATTCACAAGCTGCGAGCTTGTCAGCATAGCTTTCAGAAGGGCCGAATCCTACGTAGGAGAAGTTACAATGTCCTTTGTCCACGCCAAACTCAAAGCCAAATCTCGGGAAATTCTGAACGTAATCGGCAAGCTTGTAGGAAACCGAAACGGTCAGCTCGTTTGCAATCACGGTGTATTCAAGAACGAATTCTACTGCAGGCATCAAGCAATTCGCAGCAAGAACTCCCTTGAATTTGTAGCCGTTGGCAGACTTCTTGCAAGAGAAGATGTGAGGCTTACAAGAGGAAAGGTGGCAACGACCGATCCAATGAGGAATCAAATCACGGTCGTTATCGGTGTAACGAGTAATGTTGAAATGAATGGGAGTGCGGAGTATTTCATTTCCGTCTGCCTTGATAGATGTTATTTCAGCGGTATGCTCGTCAACCTCGATCTCAATTACAGATGAGAATTTGTAGGAACTCTTGGGTATATCAACCTCACACATTTCGGACTTAGTCTTACCGCCGTAAACAGCCATCATTTCAAGTGCGTTGGACTTAAGCTTTCTATCGGGAGTCAAAAGACCGTCCGCGCAGAAGTTTCCGTCGTGTTCGGGTTCTTCGAAGTCACCTCCGTAGAGGAATCCATCGTCGGTCTTGATACCGTGGTCAGCCCACTCCCAAACGAATGCACCCATCATCTGCTCGTTATTATAGATCATATCCCAATAAGCCGCAATATCGCCGCAGGAGTTGCCCATTGCGTGTGTGTACTCACAGAGAACGAAGGGACGGGTTTCCTTGGGATT
>JAZLAO010000130.1:0-21176 GCA_045613205.1 Eubacteriales bacterium
CAGTCCTTTACTGCTTGCACTTTCAATTCAATACTGTATTTCTTGTTCTTGCGCGATTTCCTTGGCATAAAAATAACCCCCTTAAAGTAGTCTTGAAAACTTTTTGTTTTTTCAAGTGTCTACTCTAAGGGGATTATATCATTTCCGGTACAGCCTCTTTTATTATTCGTTATGTTATTGTTGCGGATTGTTTGATTCGATTGCTTAATTTCAAAATAGGCATTTTAAAGCAGAATATCAATTTCAGATCTTGACATTGTTCTAGATTTGGAATATAATATATGCAATCGGTATTTTTAGGAGGAACTATGTTGCAATATATAACAGCAAGAGAAGCGGCAGAAAAGTGGAATATATCTCAAAGGCGTGTATCTATACTTTGCGCTGAAAATAGAATTCCTGATGTTGCTATGCTTGGCAATATGTGGATTATTCCCCGTAATGCCGAAAAACCCGACGATGCAAGAAAATCTAAACCTGTAAAGCGTTCGGAGTCTGCTCGTCCTTTCGTAAAATGGGCTGGTGGCAAAGGACAGCTTTTGGATGTTTTGAAATCGAACTTACCTGAGGGTATTGGAACGACTATTACAAAATATGCCGAGCCTTTTGTAGGCGGCGGTGCTTTGCTCTTTGCTTTGCTTTCGGAATATTCTTTTGAAGAAGTATATATTAACGATAACAATAAAGAACTTATCAACACTTATTCAGTTATTAAAGATTGTTGCGGAGAGTTGATACAAATGCTTGCTGATATGCAAAGCAAATATAATGCTTGTGCGGATAACGAGGAAAAGCAAGCATATTACTATGAGCAGCGTGACATATACAACACCCTAAGTTTGAACGATGATACACGTATAGAAAAAGCTGCGTTATTTATCTTCATAAACAGAACTTGTTTTAATGGATTGTATCGCGTCAATAGAAAAGGTTGCTACAACGTACCTTTCGGTAAGCACTCTAATCCCACAATTTGTGATACGGAAAATTTACTCAAAATATCCAAAGCTCTCCAAAATGTGATTATGCGCTCGTGTGATTACCACGATGTGTTGAGTTTTGCTGAAGAAAATACTTTTGCCTATATCGATCCCCCTTATCGCCCTTTAAATGCTACTTCGGGATTTACTTCATATACGGAAGCTCAATTCAACGATCAAAACCAGATTGAACTTGCCGATATGTACAAAGTACTTTCCGCTAAGGGCGCAAAGGTTATGTTAAGCAATTCCGATCCTCACAATGTTGATGAAAACGATAATTTCTTTGATGACTTGTATGCAGATTTCACCATATTAAGAGTAGATGCTTCTCGTATAATAAACAGCAAAGCTTCTTCACGTGGCAAAATCAAAGAATTGCTTATTAAAAACTATTGATTGGAGAGATTTATGAAACGTAATTTTAACGAATGGCTTGAAACTTTCCGTTCGAGTATAGCTACATATAGTTACTATGTGGATTTTGAAAAGGTTTACGGCAATATCGATGCTATAAAAGTAGAGTTGAATATTTTGAATTCCCTAATAGGTTCTAAAAATATTGAAGCTGATTTTGAAAAGTTGTTGAAAGACTATCCTCAGATATTAAAATGTATTCCAATTCTCTTGGCTGTAAGAGGTAGAGAGATTTATGCTATTGACGGTGATGGCGAATATCTATTCAATTTCAAAAAGGGAAATTGTTCGGTAGAAGAGTACAAAATGTTTATGAGAAAAACAGGTCTGTTTTCCTTAATATCCGAGCATATTATCAACAACCTTGTTGACTATGTAACCGGTGTTGAGGTAGGGCTTGATAGTAACGGTCGCAAAAATCGTGGCGGTCATTTAATGGAAGCTCTCGTTGAATCTTACCTTGAAAAAGCTGGGCTTGTTAGAGATGTTGATTATTTCAAAGAGATGTATATTTCTGAAATTGAAGCAAAATGGGGCATTGTTCTTTCCAATATTTCAAATCAAGGCAAGGCAGAAAAGAGATTTGATTTTGTTGTCAGAAAAGGCTCTATGATTTATGGTATTGAAACTAACTTCTATACGGGTGGTGGTTCAAAGTTGAACGAAACCGCAAGAAGTTATAAAACTATAGCTCTCGAAACTCGTGAAATAGACGGCTTTACTTTTGTGTGGTTCACTGACGGAGAGGGGTGGAAATCAGCTCGTCACAATTTGGAAGAAACGTTTGATATTATGGATGACATATACTGTATAACCGATCTTGAAAACGGAAGTATTAATTTTTTAAAGTAAGGAGGAAGCGATGTGAGAAATAATAATGAAAATACAGATAGACCAATAATTCAGTCCAACGGATATAATGGCAGCGAACCTACACGAATTTGTCCTCGTTGCAAAAAGGAGAAGCCGATTAGCGACTTTGGATTTAGAAACATGGGCGAAAAGCAGAATAATCAAATACGAAACCAATCTTGGTGTAAAGAATGTAGGTGAGGTGCGATGCCCAAAATACCTTTACAGCCTGAACATTTTGAGCTTGAAACAAATACTGTTTGGGCATTTCCTAATCGTGGAAAATGGGCTACACACGATGCAAAATACCGCGGAAATTGGTCACCATACATTCCGAGAAACGTTATTTTGAGATATTCGAACGAGGGTGATACAGTATTAGACCAATTTGTCGGCGGGGGTACGACGGCTGTTGAAGCGAGACTAACTCACCGTAACTTCATCGGCTTTGATATAAATCACGATGCTGTTGCTCTTTCTACACAAAAATGTAATTTTGAATTTGAAACCGCCTGTACTTCTACCATAAGACTCGGTGATGCGCGAAGCCTTGATTTGCCCGATGATTCTATCGATCTTATTTGCACTCACCCCCCGTACGCAGACATTATCCAGTATAGCGAGGGCATAGAAGGGGACTTGTCGCATCTTGATATGAAAGCATTTTTGCCCGAAATACACAAGGTTGCAGAGGAGTCTTTCAGAGTGCTGAAGAAAGATAAATTCTGTGTTGTTTTGATGGGTGATACACGCAAAAAGGGGATGGTTCAGCCTCTTGCATTTGAAACTATGACGATGTTTCAACTCGCAGGATTCAAACTAAAAGAAATCATAATTAAAGAACAACATAACTGTCAAGCTACGGGATATTGGAAAACAAATAGCATAAAGTACAATTTCCTTTTGCTTGCTCACGAATATTTGTTTGTATTTAAAAAGTAGTTTCTATGGGATTGAGTCATTAAGAATTGAAATAAAATCCAAAAAGAGAGAAAATGGTAAAAATGAAGAAATTTGTAGAATTTCAACCTTAAAAACTTAAATATACATAAAATCAGAGCGGAGATACACCTTTCTTAATAGTATCGCCGCTCTTTTTCGTTCGGTTATGCCTAAATGACGCAGCCCCCTCTTTTTTAAAACAGAATTTACAAAAAACAACCGTTTTAATATCCCGCGAGAAGCTTTGCGATTTTTGCCAAGGAAAGCTCCTTTTCGGTGATTTGCTCGGGGGTCATATTATCGAAGCCCGGGAGCTTTTGCGGTGAGGTTTCGAGGTTCATAACTCCGTCAAAGTCTATATCGTAAAGAGCTTCGACAAATTCACCGAAATCAACCGTGCCTTCGTACGGCGGCAGGTGCGAATCTTTGTCACCCATATTATCGTGCACGTGAATGATTTTGAGGTTTTTTCCCGCAGCCCTTACAGAGTCGCCGATAGATTCCCCCATGACGTTGGCGTGGCCCACGTCAAAGCAGAATTTAAGATGCGGGCTGTCGATATCGTCAATAAGTCCGAGTATTGCTTCAGTAGATGCGAGAGGGAAATTCGGATGCGGCATATTTTCAAGGCAGACTGTAACACCGAGCTTGCCCGCAACGTCCGCAAGCGCTTTATAGTAGCGCTTGTTTATTTCGTAAACTCCCTCGGGATTGTCGGGCTTATTTACTCCGTAGGGCATTAGGGGGTGTACCGCCATATATTTTGCACCGAGGTGCTTAGCTATTGCAACCGCCTTTGCCATTTTGCCGAAAAGAGAGGCGCGGTCGTCCTCTGTCGCATCGTTTGGCGGATAGCGCCACGGGCCGTGTATCTGGCTTATCTTTATGCCGTTTTCGCTTAAGGTGCGTCGGATTTTGTTTACGGTTGTAAAGAAAAAATCTTCCTTGGCGGTATAGTATTCGCTCTCCGTGTCGGTAAGGTCAAAATCTATATATTCATACCCATGCTCTGCCATAAGCGCGGCGCCCGCGCTGTTACCGTATCTTCTTAGGTAGTAGGGTCCTATTCCGATTTTCATTGCTAAGTCCTCTTTTCGCGCTTTTTGCATTAATATAATAACACGGGAGGAGCGGTTTGTCAATTAGATAGATTGTATCAGATACTTGATTTTTTTATTATAAAAAGGTATAATATTGGTAAAATAAAAGAGAAGAGGATATTTTATGCACAGAAAACTCAGTAAAGCTTTCTACATACTTGTTCACGTTCTGGAATACATGATTGCTGTCATGACCATAGCAGTTCTTGTGGGACTTCTCGTGATTGAGGTCAATAAAATGTTTACCGTTGACGGATATTTTGCATCGGCTGACGTATATCTTCATAATATACTTACGATAGTCGTCGGACTTGAGTTCGTCAGGATGCTTATAAATCTCACACCCGCGAACACTCTTGAGGTTTTGATAGTTGCAATAGCGCGCCAGGTTATAGTTGACCATTCCGACTCGCTGAGCAACATTGCCTGCGTTCTTTGTATAGGTGGCTTGTTTGCTATCCGCAAATTCCTTATTTCCCGTTCGGACTTCAAAAAGGAGCTTTCGGAGGACACCGTTCCCGAAGAGTAACAGAAAAGCGAAAGGTTAAAAAATGCGTAAAACCAAAATAATTTGCACAATAGGTCCCGCATCGAACAGTGACGAAAAAATTGAAAAAATGTGCCGTGCCGGCATGAACGTCGCGAGACTCAACTTTTCTCACGGAACTCACGAGGAGCATAAAGCGATGATAGATATGATAAAGAGAGTCAGAGAAAGACTCTCTATGCCTATCGCGATAATGCTTGATACCAAAGGCCCGGAATACAGAATAAAAACCTTTAAAAACAAAAGAATAATGCTTGCTGAGGGCGACAGATTCACCTTTACCGCAAGTGACGTAGTCGGTGACGAAACTCGGGTTTCGGTTACCTATAAAAACCTCATAAACGAGCTTCAGATAGGGGACAGAATACTCGTAAATAACGGGCTTGTAATATTTGAGGTAGAGGAGCTTTCCGGCATGGATGCGGTGTGCCGCGTTATTGCAGGCGGTGAGCTTTCCGACCGAAAAAGTATGCATTTCCCGAATAAAGTTCTTATGCAGGAATACCTTTCAAAAGAGGATAAGGCGGATATTCTTTTCGGTATTCAGAATGAGGTGGATTTTATTGCCGCGTCATTCGTTTCCTCAAAAGGCGACGTTGATTCTCTCCGTTCTTTCCTTAATGAAAACGGGGGCGGAGACGTTGACATAATAGCAAAAATAGAAAATCGCGCGGGTGTTGACAATATAGAGGAAATCTGCGAGATTGCCGATGGAATTATGGTTGCGAGAGGCGACCTCGGTGTCGAGATTCCTTTCGTTGAAGTGCCGGCGGTCCAGAAATATCTTATAAAAAAATGCCGACTTCTCGGCAAGAGGGTAATAACCGCCACCGAGATGCTTGAATCTATGATTTCTAATCCAAGACCTACCCGTGCCGAGATTTCCGACGTTGCAAACGCCGTTTACGACGGCTCGTCAGCCCTTATGCTGTCGGGTGAGACCGCAGCGGGAAAATATCCTGTTGCCGCGGTGAAAAGCATGGCGGAGATTGCCGAGTTTACCGAACAGGGCATTGATTATAAGGAATGGTTTAGAATAGCAGAGTATAAAATCAGAAATAACCTTGATGCAGTATCCCACGCGACCTGCTCTATGGCTATTGACGTCGGTGCAAAGTGCATCGTAGTAAATTCACTCAGCGGAAGAACTGCAAGAATGGTAAGCCGATTCCGCGCGCCCATGGATATAATAGGAATGACGACAAGTGAGAAAATATGGCGAAAGCTTAACTTGAGCTGGGGCGTGACTCCCGTTTTAAGCGAAGAATACAGCTCCATTGAGGTGGTATTCTATCAAGCTCTTCGCGCGGCTGTAAAGACATTTTCGCTGAAAAGCGGAGACAACGTAGTTATTACGGGCGGTCAGATAAACGGAACACCCGGAAATACGAATACAATCAAGGTTGAATGCGTTAAGTAGCTATGAAGGAATTTAGAGAAAAACTCAGAAGCGATGCCGAGAAAATTTACACGGGCGCTATAGGAGCGAATCTTCCCGACTCCGCGGTAGATGAGGCAATGAAGCATTTCAGGCTTCCGCGGGGCAGGCTGATTCTCGTTGCGATAGGAAAAGCGGCGTGGAAAATGGCTAAAAGAGCCGAGCACCTTGTCACCGAAAAACTTCACGGGTCGATATATTCGGGCACCGTTATAACGAAATACGGTCACTCCGAGGGCAGTATCGCTGATTTTGAGATTTTTGAGGCAGGGCACCCTATTCCCGATGAAAACGGAATTTCCGCAACCGAGGCGGTGCTTCGAAAGACAGAAAATCTCACAGCGGACGACCTTGTTCTTTTCTTGGTTTCGGGCGGCGGCTCTGCTCTTTTCGAAAGTCCGATTTGCTCGTTCGACGAGCTTTCCTATATAACGAAGCAGCTTCTTGCTTCGGGTGCTGATATTGCTGAGATAAATGCCGTGAGAAAGCATCTCTCCAAGGTCAAGGGCGGAAGATTTGCCGAGCATATCGCGCCTGCAAGATTTTTTGCCGCGGTGCTTTCCGACGTCCTCGGTGACAGACTTGATACTATTGCTTCCGGTCCAACGGCACCCGATTCTTCAACCGCCAAGGATGTGGAACAAATACTTGAAAAATATAAAGTAGAAATTAAGCCCGATACGCGAAAGGCTATGATGCGGGAAACACCGAAGAAAATAACAAACGGTGAGCATTACATAGGCGGAAGTGTTGCCGAGCTTACAAAATCCGCAAAGGCTATGTGCGAGGAGCTTGGCTATAAAAGCGAGATAATAACCGACAGCGAAACAGGATTTGCCCGCGAGGTTGGCGCAAGGCTTGCCGAAATTGCAACTCGAAATGCCGACACGGATACCCCACTCTCCTTTATAATCGGGGGTGAGAGCGTGGTGAAGCTAAAGGGGAACGGTCTTGGCGGAAGAAACCAGGAAACCGTCCTTTCGGCAGTGCCGATTATCAGGGGATATGAAAACATAGCTGTTTTCTCGGTCGGCTCGGACGGAACAGACGGACCGACCGATGCCGCAGGCGGATATGCCGACGGCGAAAGCTACGGAAAAATGACACGGGCGGGCATAAACCCCGAGGAATACCTTGAAAACAATGATTCCTATAACGCGCTTTTGGCATCGGACGGCTTGATTTTCACCGGCCCTACGGGAACGAACGTCAATGATATTGCCGTGGCTCTGGTTCTTAGGTAAGAGTGAATAATACGAACACACTCTGAATCCTTAATTTTCAGAGCTTTCGGCACTGTTCAAACGTTGCGGGAATTTCAAAAACGAAAAAATAATAAAGGACGAAGACCGTTCGAATATGAGCATCAAAAGCTTTAGCTTTTGTATTCACTCAGTCAGGCGGTCTTCGCCCTTTTTCTATAATACATTATTTGTTATAGAGTTCTTTTAAATCAACACCGAGGACCTCTGCGATTGCAAAAAGCTCGATATCGGTTACCGTTCGTGAAAAGTCTTCTATTCGCGAGACAGAGCCACGGCAAATGTATACACCAAGCAGCTCAAGCTTATTTGATAGGTCCTGTTGGCTTAATTTTAATTTAGAACGTAATTTTCTCAAGTTTCCGCCTATGAGGTTCTTCTTTTCTCCGTCTATTATTCTTGCCATAGTATAATCTCCATCAGTATATCTGTCTTGACATAAGACATTTTTTATGATATACTAAATCCAAAATTATATTGTCCTGTCATAAGACAAATTCAAAATAATATAAGAGGTTATAGAAAATGCAGGAAATCGGAGTTAGAAAGGAAATAGATAAGCTTGGAAGGATATGTATTCCAAAAGATATGAGAAAGCTTTTTAATCTTGAGAGCGAGGTTGAGCTTAAGGTTACTAATGAAGGAATACTCATCAACAATCCGGAATATATGCTCGTTAAGAAAGAGGAATTTAAAGGGTAGGTAGTAAAATTTACATCTTCCAAATAAAAACGCTGTCTCAAACTTTTGTATTTAAGACAGCATTTTTGTTTTTATAAATCAATTTGCCGTAACGTCGTTTTTATTAAAGGCGAGGTTGGTGTTTGCCTCGGACTTTTTGACGAGCGCGCCGAGAATTTCCAAAAGCTGATTTTCCGTAACGGAAATTTCGGGCTTGAAGCTATCGCCTGCCGCGTAGTTTTCGATTTCGCGCTTAAGCCAGAGTGAGAGGGGATTTCCGTTTTCGAGGTTAAGCGAGCATACTATAAGCTTGCCGTCACCGACTGCGTATTCAAAGAGGAATGCCTCCTTGTGCGCGTTTTTGTAGGCTGTTGCGACCTCGATTATCGGATTGAATAAAACCTCGTCGGAGTTAAGAATTATCGCCTTTGCGCCCGTCATAAGCTCCTCGAACTGCGCTCCGAGGAATCCGTCGTGCGCGAGTCTTTCTGTTAGGGGGTGCTTGTTTATTACTGTTGCAAGGTGGCCGTTGGTTCTGCCCGCAAGGGAAATCTGGAAGGATGCGTCCTCGCTCTGAAAGGGCTCGCTTCCGAAAATTACGACGCGCTCACCGTTTTTAAGGCGCGAGCAAAGCTCGTCCTCGGTCATTTTGCTTGCAATCGTAATCGGGTAATTCTCCGTTTTTTTGGCGGGGGCGGGGAATAGGTACAAATCCCAGAGGTTTTCAGCAATTTGCTCTTTTTTCGTGAGTGTTGCGGAAAGAATTATTTTTGCGGGGGAGAGGACCTCGGGAAGCTTGGTTTTAAGAACGTAAAGCTGCTTGATTTCTCCCGCCTCGGCTGAAATATCCTTGATTTCTTTTTCAAATATGCTCTTGCCGTTTTCCAAAAGTGAAATTTTGAGAGTCGCGTTTTCGATAGTCTTTCCGTAGTTTGATACGAGAATTGGGATTTCTATAGCGTCGCCCGATTTGAAGTTTACCGGCTTCGGCAGGTCTGAAAGAAGCACGGCATCGGAGTTGTAACGCTTGACGTTCTCGACCGTTTCACCGGGCTTTAATTCGTAAAACTCGTTCATCATACCGACACAGTATCCAAAGGTGTGCCAATGAGTGTCGATGTCACCGAGGAAATCATAGCCCGCAAAGCTGTCGCATCTGCGCACAAGCTCAAAGCAGCTCTTTCGGAGAAGCTTTTGCCACGCGACAGAGTTTTTGTAATAGAGGTCGGCTCTGTCGAGAATGCCGACGTCGGCAAGATGTCTTTCAACCGAGGTGAAAAGCTCGGTTTTTCCAATTCGCGAGCCCTCGTACCTATCCTTTAAGGAAAGGTCGCAATATGTTCCGTTAATGCATATCTCGTGGGTGAGAAGCGGTTTTTTGTATATGGAGTTTCGCTCGTCGATAATTTTATAGTCACCGCCTAGCGAGCGGTAGCTTACAGTTCCGAGAGAGTAGGAGTTGTAGATATCGCAGAACTCTCCGAGTGCCGCAAGTCTTTTGGGATTATGGGTGAATGGAATTTCAACCTGGCAGTCACCGTATGAGGAATACTCAACGCCTCGCATTGCCGACATGGGTGAGAAGAGAGAGTCGGTTTCGGTATGTACGAATTTTGCAACCGCGCGAAGATGCTCGATATAGTCCTCGTCGATTACCATTTCGTTACCCGAGGAGTAGGCGATAACCGAGGTGTACCGTCTTGACATTTTAACTATCTCGCACCACTCGGCATATGACGTGTTGTTCGGGGTTTCAACCTCGATTAAAATTCCAAGCTCGTCTGCCGCCTCCATATATTCCATAGGGGGCACGTAGGTGTGGAATCTTATCGAATTGAAGCCGAGCTCCTTCGCGGTTTTTATTACCTTTTCGTAATATTTTTTCTCACGGGTGGGGTGTACTGTTATCGGGTGATAGCAATGCTCGCATATTCCGCGGAAGAAATAGGGCTCACCGTTAAGGTATAGTTTCGTGCCTCGGACGGTGAGGCGTCTTATACCGAACTTGCGGGTGAATATATTTCCCTCGGAATCGAAAATTTTTGCTTCGTAGAGCTTTGGCGAGTCGGGCGACCAAAGCGCATAACCGTCAGCGGAAAGAGTCGCAGAAGCTTCGCCCCCCGGAATTTTCACACGGGTAAGCTCTTTTTCTCCGTCATATATGGCAAGGGTCCTTTCGCGGTCGGCATCTCCGACGGTATTTACAGTAAAAGCCGAAAGGTCGGGCGAGGTTGATACCCACACGTCACGCACACCGCTTTCGGTAAATCTAATTTTAACGTCACCGTATATTCCGCCTGTGCATTCGTTTGCCGCGCGCGATGTAAGTCCCGACACGGGGCGGTCCATATAGCCGAGAAGGCGAACGTTCGACACGGCAAGGGTTATGCGGTTTTCACCGATTTTTAAAACACCGTCATTGATTTTAAAGTCAAACTCAGCCGAATATCCCTCGTGCGAGCCGACGAATTTTCCGTTTATCCAGGCGTAAACTCTGTTCTGAGCACCGCCAAAATAGAGATACGCGTTGTCCGAAAGCTCGGAAAGCTCAAACGTGCGTGTATAAACGAATGAGCCGACAGGGTTCGGCAATGCCATATCGGGCGGGTACTCCGTCATAGGATACGCCTGATGCTCGTACATCGGGTTTATCGCTATCTTGTCGGCAAACGTGGCGGTGGCGAAAATATCCGTCAAATCCTCAAAATAGGCGGGAACAGCGTTTTCAACCGTTATTGCCGCGTCGGTGATTTTCGCTTCCTCTTCACTGACGTATGCCTCGGGCGAGAGGTATTCCATTTTCCACGTGCCGCAGAGTGAAATTATTTTGTCTTTTTTCATTGCTGGCTTTCCTTTATAATGAATTTGATTTTAAAGCTTGAGCTCTCTTATCGCGTTTTCGCGTACAATCTTGCGGTAATTTTCTTCGCTTATTTCGCCCGAGGTACGCATTGAGGTGAGGAATTCGTCAAAAACGAAGGGGTAGGTTTGACCTTTCATGCATAGGTCGCATCCGTAGAGCAGGCGGTCGGAAAACTCCTCGATAAAACGAGCCGCGTGCTCGCGGTCACGCATCAAGGCGTTCGCTCCGCTTCCTGCCGAGAGGTCGCAATAGAGGTTTTCGTATTTCCTTAGAAGCTCGGGGAGTCTTCCGTTTTGGACCTTGCCCTCGGGATAGGTGTTGCGCAGCTCTTCGCTGTTCTCTCCGATTTCGCTCCAGAAGCACTGCGAGTGGCCGAAAATTTTAAGCTTCGGGTGTTTTTTTAACATTTTTTCAAGGCGCAAAAGTCCGAGCTCGTCAATTATTCCGTAGTAGCCCGTGGGCTTCGGTGCTATGTGTATGGTCACGGGGAGCGAAAGCTCAGCGCAAAAGCCGAAAAGATTATCGGTTTTCGGGTCGTCGATATAAAGATTTGAGGTCAGCTCACCGACACCCTTAGCGCCGAGTGACATATAATGCTCGAGCAGATATCCGAGGTTTGAGTCCTTGGAATTTGAAAGGGCGCGGGGGTCAACGTTACAAAACCATAAAAATCTCTCGGGGTTTTGCTCGGTTACGTATTTTATCGATTCGTTTGATGAGGTGTTGGTTGCCGCTTCGGGAGATATCAAGGGCAGAAGGACGCCCTTTTCTATATTGAGCTTGTCGAAAAACTCGGTCAGGTCCCCCGGGCTTAATTTCGTAAGTCCCGTGCTTTGATATTTCGGGGCGTATTCAACGAACGGCTCTACGTGAGCGTGTATATCAATTTTTTTAATCTGTTCCATTTTTTTCTCCGTATAATTTATGCCTTGTGCGTAAGCTTACCCTTGTATTTCGAGGGGGATTTGCCGTAAGCTTTTTTAAATTTATCCGAAAAGTAATTAGAGTCGTTGAAGCCGCAGGCGTACGCGACCTCGCACACGGTTTTGCCGGGCTCGTTTTTTAACATATACTCGGCCTTTTGAAGTCTTACGAGGGTGAGATACTCGGCAAATCCGAAGCCTGTTTCCTTCTTAAAGGTGCGCGACATATGCTCGGGGCTTACCGAATGGCTTTTTGCCATATCAGCGAGGGTGATATCGGTCATATAGTATTTTTGAATGTATTTTACCGACTCTTCGATAAAAAGGCTGCCCGCGCTCACTACGTCACTGCTCGTTCTGTTCCTCGCGAGCAGGAAGAAAAGCTCGTAGGTGAGGCAACGGAGCGCATCATCTCTAAAAGGGTCGTCGCGCTCAAATTCCCGTCCTATTTTTTCAAAAATTGCCTCCGCCTCTTTTGCGATTTGCGGATTTCGGTAAAGATATATCATAGACGGAATATAGGGAAGCACCGAGGGCGGAATATAGCCGTCAGAGCAGTTTACGAGCATTCGCGTGTGCGGTTTAGTCTGGTCGTAGTTTGTTTTGTGTATTACTTCGCTCGGTATAAGAACGATGTCCCCCGCCTTCATTCCGTAAAGGCGGTCGTCGATAAAGTAGTTGCAATGCCCCTCCTTTAAGTAATATATCTCAAAGGACGTGTGGTAGTGCTGAGTGCATTGGCTGCGCGTTTTATTGACTGCCTTGTGATAATAATAGATATCATTGCTTGTAGCTTCTAAATCGGGCATATCCACCTCATAAATAATCTATTTGATTAGAGCATAGCATAAAATATCAAAAAAATCAAGATATTTACGAAAATCGGTCAAAGAAACAAAGGAAATCACGTTTTTTTTGATATATAATGGTAGCGAAAATAAAAACTTAGGAGGTTTTGAGATGAAGTATACTCAAAGAGGAGCAGAAGAGGTTAAGATTGCCTATATCGGCGGTGGCTCGCGCGGTTGGGCTTGGGGTCTTATGAGCGACCTCGTCACAGCCGAGGATATGAGCGGTGACGTTTATCTTTACGATATCGATTACGAGGCGGCTCAGCATAACGAAATAATAGGTAATAAGTATAACAGCGTTGAGGGCGCAAAGACAAAGTGGAATTATAAAGCGGTCAAAACGATAGGCGAGGCGCTTGTCGGGGCTCAGTTTGTTGTCGTTTCCATTCTTCCCGGAACATTTGACGAGATGGGAAGCGACGTACATACTCCCGAAAAATACGGAATCTATCAGCCGGTTGGTGACACTACCGGCCCCGGCGGCGTTATAAGAGCGCTCCGAACTATGCCCATGATGTACGAGATTGCACTTGCGGTTAAGGAATACTGTCCTAATGCGTGGGTCATAAACTACACTAACCCCATGGCTCTTTGCGTAAAGGCAATGTACGATGCATTTCCCGAAATCAAGGCTTTCGGCTGTTGCCACGAGGTGTTCAGCACGCAGAAGCTTATGTGCGACGCGCTTGAGGAGCTTCGCGGTATAAGACCTGCCGACCGTTCCGAAGTGCGCGTTAACGTTGTCGGAGTTAACCATTTCACCTGGCTTACAGAGGCGAAATATCACGATATCGACGTTATGCCGGTTTATGCCGAGTATGCCGAAAAGTATAAGGACGGTATTGCCGAAAAGGACGCTAACTGGATGAACAAGGCGTTCAGATGTCAAAATCAGGTCAAGTTCGACCTCTTTAAAAGATACGGCGCGGTTGCCGCAGCGGGCGACCGCCACCTTGCCGAGTTCTGCGAGGGTGACTGGTATCTTCAAAATCCCGAATGGGTTGACAAGTGGGGCTTCGGTCTTACTCCCATTTCATACAGACATGAAAAGCAGGCGGGAAGAATCGCGAGAAGCGAAAGACTCCGCACGGGTGAGGAGGAGCTTAAAATAGAAAACACGGGTGAGGAGGGCGTTCTTCAGATGCGCGCTATCCTCGGTCTTACAAACCTCGTTACGAACGTTAACCTGCCGAATGAGGGACAGATTCCGAATCTCCCTCTCGGCGCAGTCGTGGAAACCAACGCGGTATTTACATCGGATAACGTAAAGCCTGTATTCGCAGGTCCTGTTCCCGAAGGTGTTTACGCGCTCGTTGCAAGGAACGTAGACAACCAGCTCCTTATTGCGAAAGCGGGAAGAACGAAAACTCTCGCTCCCGCATTCAAGGCGTTTGTCAATGACCCGCTTACCAGAATCAATACCGAGGATGCAAAAAAGCTCTTCGACGAAATGATTGATAATACCAAGAAATATCTCACGGGATACGATATTTAACAACCTAAAAAGCGCAGGTTTGGCTTTTAAAACCGCAGAGTCTTCTGACCGCCGAATTGTCAAACACAATTCGGTGGTTTTGTCAAAATATCAAAAAAACTAAGATTTAGAGGCAAAACAGGTCAATCTTTTTAAGGCAAGGCGTACTTTTTTGATGTAAAATATAGATATAAAGATTTTTATTATGGAAGGATATACCTATGAAATTTGAAAAGGTTACAAGACCCGAGAGGGTAATACAGTTCGGTGAGGGAGGATTCCTTCGCGGATTCGTTGACTGGATGATACAGAAAATGAACGATAACGGCTCGTTTTCGGGCAATGCGGTAGTCGTTCAGCCGATAGAGTCGGGTATGTGCGATATGCTCACCGCCCAGAATTGCTGTTATACTCACATTATAAGAGGCGTTGAGGGTGTTGACAAAACTATAGTTAACTCTATTTCGCGCTGTGTTAAGCCCTATGAGGATTTTGAGGCATATCTTGCGCTTGCCGAAAACCCCGATTTCCGTTTCGTCGTTTCAAATACTACTGAGGCGGGTATAGTTTTCTCTGAGGACGATAAAGTTACAGATGCGCCCCCGAAGACGTTTCCCGCGAAGCTTACGCTTCTTCTTAAGAAGAGATACGAGCTCGGACTTCCCGGATTTATATTCCTACCCTGCGAGCTTATCGACAGGAACGGTGACAATCTCAAAAAATGCGTTCTTGAATATGCAAAGCTCTGGAATCTCGGAGAAGGATTCATTCAGTGGATAGAGCGCGAGAATATATTTACAAATACACTCGTTGACCGCATAAACACGGGATATCCTAAGGGCGAAAATCTTGAGCTCGGATACGAGGATAATATGGTCAATACCTCGGAGTATTTCCACCTTTGGGTAATAGAAACCGACTGCGACCTTGAAGCCGAGCTTCCTTTCTCAAAAGCAGGCCTTAACGTGATTGTAACCAAGGATAAGCTTGAGATGTACCGCACAAGAAAGGTGCGCATACTTAACGGTGCTCATACGTCCCTCGTTCCTTACGCGCTTCTTTCGGGGCTCGACACGGTAAAGAGCTGTATTGACGACGAGGTTATGCGCGAGCATATAAGAAAGTGCGTGTTTGACGAGATAATTCCCACCCTCGACCTTCCGCGTGAGGAGCTTATCGCTTATGCGGAGAACGTTCTTGAAAGATTCGGAAATCCCTACATAAAGCACTATCTTTCGGCAATAGCTCTCAACTCCGTAAGCAAGTTCAAGGTAAGAGTTCTTCCGTCGATACTCGAGTACATAAAGAGATATAACAAGATGCCCGAAACTCTCATTTTCGCTTTCGCGAAGCTTATAGAGTTCTATAGGACGGATATGACGAACGACGACCGTGACGTAGTTGAATTTATGAAGAGCGCCGCGACCTCTGAAATTCTTGCGAATACAAAGCTGTGGGACGAGGACCTCTCGTTCCTTCTTCCCGAGGTGACAAAATATGTTAATCAATAAGCTTGATAACGTAGACGTAAATCTTGAGGACGGACACAAGTACGCCCTCCGTGATATAAAGTCGGGCGAGAACATAATAAAATACGGAAACCCGATAGGTCACGCGACCGAGGATATAAAGGCAGGGGAGCACGTTCATTCGCACAACGTGAAAACCAATCTTTCGGGAAATCTTGAGTATACGTACGAGCCGAAATTCTACGATATTCCCGCTGAGGACGGAAACAGAACCTTTATGGGATACGTCCGCGACAGTGGCGAGGTCGGAATACGCAACGATATATGGATAGTTAACACGGTTGGCTGCGTAAACAAGGTTGCCGAAAAGATTGCCGAGAAAACGGGTGCGTTTCATTTTCTGCATCCGTTCGGTTGCTCCCAGCTTGGCGACGACCAGTCGGTAACGCAGAAGATACTAAAAGGCATGGTAAACCACCCGAATGCCGCAGGCGTTCTCGTGCTTGGGCTCGGTTGCGAAAACAACAATATTGAGGTTTTCAAAAAGGTTCTCGGTGAGTATGACCCGAACCGTGTCAAGTTTTTGAACACTCAGGACGTGGACGACGACGTCGAGGAGGGTGTCAAAATCGTAAAAGAACTGCAAAAATGGGCACAAAAGTTTACACGCGTGCCGATTCCCGTGTCAAAGCTTAAGCTCGGACTTAAGTGCGGCGGCAGCGACGGATACAGCGGAATTACCGCAAATCCTCTTGTAGGAAGGCTCTCGGATAAGCTTATCGCAATGGGCGGCAGCTGTGTTCTCACGGAAGTTCCCGAAATGTTCGGCGCCGAGCATCTTCTTATGCAGAGGTGCGAGAGCCGTGAGGTTTTTGATAAAACCGTTGCGCTCATAAATAATTTCAAGGATTACTACACAAGACATAATCAGGTAATATATGAAAACCCCTCGCCCGGAAACAAGAAGGGCGGTATCACGACTCTTGAAGAAAAGTCGCTCGGTTGCGTACAAAAGGGTGGTCTTTCCAAGGTTGTTGACGTGCTTGTTTACGGTGACAGACTGACAAAATGCGGTCTTTCGCTACTTAACGGCCCCGGAAACGACATCGTGGCAATAACCAATCTTATGGCGGCAGGCGTGCATATAATTCTCTTCACGACGGGCAGAGGCACTCCCGTTGGCGCGCCCGTTCCGACAGTTAAGATTGCGACAAATCACGACCTTGCAACCCGCAAGGCGGGTTGGATTGATTTCGATGCCAGCCCAACACTTTCGGGTGAGCCCTTGACAAACGAGCTGTTTGATTATATAATTGAAGTTGCCGGAGGCAAGCTCACTAAAAACGAGCAGAACGGCTACAGAGAAATTTCAATTTTTAAGGACGGTGTAACCTTATGAGTAGTTTTATAAACGATAATTTTATGTTGAAGGGTAAGGCAGCAAAGAAGCTTTACGGAATGGTAAAGGACCTTCCGATAATCGACTATCACTGCCACTTAAGCCCCAAAATGATAGCCGAAAACTATCAGTTCAAAAACGCGTTCGACCTTTTCCTTGGCGGTGACCACTACAAGTGGCGTCAGATGAGGACTAACGGTATTGACGAGGAGCTTATCACGGGCGGCGGCGACGAATACGAAAAATTCAAGGCTTTCGCACGCACGATGCCCATGCTTATCGGCAATCCTCTTTACCACTGGACTCACCTTGAGCTTAAGAGATACTTTGATATTGACGAAACTCTTTCTGAAGATACTTGCGAGATGATTTGGAACAAGTGCAACGAGTGCCTTGCAAAAGAGGAGTTCAGAGCGCAGAACCTTATTTTACGCTCAAACGTTGAGGTTATTTGCACGACCGACGACCCTGCCGATACCCTCGAGTATCACGAGCAGCTTAAAAATTTCCCGACTAAGATTCTTCCCACCTTCCGTCCCGACAAGGCTGTCGAGATAAACAAGGAAACCTTTGTTCCGTACATTGAGATGATAGGCGTTAAGTCCTATGCTGAGCTTGAGGCTTGGATGCGCGATAGAATTGCTTACTTTAACGCGCACGGCTGCCGCCTTTCCGACCACGCGCTCGAGTACGTTCCTTACGGTGAGGGTGATGCCGCAGCTGCCTTCGATAAGAAGATGGCGGGCGAAGAGCTTACCAAGGAGGAGATTGACTCCTTCAAGTGCGGCATGCTCAAGGTTTGCGCGGAGGAGTATACGAAGCTTGGCTGGACTATGCAGCTTCACATAGGCGCGCTTCGTAACAATAACAGAAAGATGTACGAGAAGCTCGGCGCGGATACCGGCTTTGACTCGATAAACGACCTTTGTATAGCTGAGGCTCTCTCGGCATTTATGAATAGCCTTGAGGTGTGTGACTGTCTTCCCAAGACTATCCTTTACACGCTTAACCCGAAGGATAATTACGTTCTCGGAACTATGCTCGGAAACTTCCAGAAGGCTCCCACGCCCGGCAAAATTCAGTTTGGCTCGGGTTGGTGGTTCAACGACCAGCGCGACGGAATGGAGCAGCAGATGCGCGCTCTTGCAAATCTCGGAATGCTCTCAAGATTCGTCGGAATGCTTACCGACAGCCGTTCTTTCGTTTCCTATCCCCGTCACGAGTATTTCAGAAGAATACTCTGCAACCTTATAGGCAAGTGGGTTGACGAGGGCGAATATCCCGCCGACTATAAGACTCTTGAGAAAATAGTCCGCGGTATAGCTTACGAAAACGCGAAGAATTATTTTAATTTCTAAAATAAAACCGAAAACGGTTGTTCCTTTCCAAACGTCAGGAACAACCGTTTTTTGTATAATTTTAAATAATACTTATCATTAGAGGCAAGATGTTTTTTGCCCTTGATATCATATCAACGTATCTAAAACGGTTTTAATATAATCATATTTATCTTCGCGCTCTTTGTATAAGTACGAACCGGACATGCCGCCTTCAAGCATATAGTTATCAAAAGCGGTATATTGGTCTGTTAGCTCGAAGTAATTAACGTACTCAGTAAATGAGAACGGATACACCTTGATCTTAAATTTAGATAGATTGAAATTGATGTGAATAATATTAGCGTTGGGAGTGTTCTTTTGCACGTAGGACTTGAAGGCCTCTAACAGTTTGGATTTGCCGGAACGTCTTACGCCCGTCAGTACTTTAATATCAGGAGTTCCATAATGCCTATCATTTTATCTAAGTACTGTTTTCTTTCAATCAGTTTCATAAAATCACCTCGCAAAATATTACACCACATTCATTTCCCGAATTCAACATTTTTTTAATTTTAGGAAGTGAAATTTTGCAAAAATATAGAATTGTGGCTAAAATTATAAAAAAGTAATTCTTTTTTGAAAACGAAAAGGGCTAGCTCAAGTTGAAGAGAGCTAGCTCCTTTTTGTTGTGTAATTAAGATATCACTGGATTTGAAAGTCCTATGCTTTCAACTTGTATACACGATTTTTATTACTACCTTCTGGAACGAGAATGCCATCATTCACCATTTCGGCAAGAATTTCTTTTGCTCTTGTAGGCTTTAAGCCGATGAGATCAGCAATTTCCGCACTCTTGGCGGAAACATTCTCGGTAAGATAGAAAATAATTGCTTGCTTGTACGCGACGGTTTTTGCCGCCGCTTTTTTATCGCCGCTTTTTATCGCCGCTTTTTTATCGCCGCTTTTGCCGATTGATAGCGATAATGTGATTCTATCAGGTTCAAAGTTCTCTTTGATAACGGGAGCAGACCAGCCTTGCTTTTTCCAAACACTGAAAATATTCGGAATACCACTGCCTGCGCGCTCACCTACGTTAATGAGATTAAACATTTTGATGAGCGTGCCGTTACGGGGATCGGAAACACCGCCACTCTTTGCTGCTTCAACGTCAATACGGAAGCCGCCAGGATTTGAAAGCGTGATAACATTCTTCTTTTTAATGATAACAAGCCCTCGTCTGCCGTAATAGTCGGCATTTATTAAGCAGTTTGCAAGAGCTTCTCTGAGAGCCTTGTGGACCGGTGTATCGTCAATTCGGTCACCGCCTTCGAGCTTGAACGGAACTTTAACATCCTGTGTAATTTTGTTGTAAACGCGGAAATAGAAATCGTAAACGTTTCCACTCCAATCGCCCGACGAGGATACGATACGGTCTGTCCAACGGGTGTTGGGATCAAACTGCTCTTGGTAATCAAGGAAGTATGCGGGGAATTCTTTTACGATCTCGTATTCGTATCCAAACATCAGAAGTCCTGCGGCGGTGGGGTGCATCTTTCCGTCGCTTGATCTTCCAACTGCACCGAGTTTGTAAAGGAACTCTACATCTTCAAGTTCCTCCCATACGTGTCCGGGACGGTAGGTTTTCATACGGATACGGTAACGTTTTACGCTATCGTAATCAAAGGCATCAAGCTCCATATTTTCAAGCACGAGCATATCCTGCGTCTTGATTGCGGCATCACGCATCATAGCTTGAACCTCTTCCTTGGTACATTTGTAGTCGCCTTCACCGTTGCGGCGGTAGCTTCCCGAAAGAGGGTTGCCGTCGATATACACAGGTTTATCGCTGCGCTGGGCGCGAGGCACACGTATCGCCACAATGTGATCACCACCAATGTCCTCAATCGTAACATCCCTATCGGATAAAATGTTGGCACTCACTTTGTTCGTGTTGTTGACAATATCCCAAAAGTCTTTTATCAGCTTTTCTGGGGCGGGCAAATCAACGGCGTGCAAGGATTTGTCTGCGTGCTCCTCAACACCGAGCAGAATGATACCGCCGAGAGTGTTAGCAAAAGCAGAATAGGTTTCCCAAATACTGCGGGGCAGACCACCGATTGCCTTCTTCGCTTCAATACGATTATTCTCTCTGTATTTTTCAATGTTTGCAAAATCAATCATCAATAAAATCCCTCGGTAGTCATGTATTTGCATCGGTAATAATTTGTAGAATATCCCCGATTTCACACTTTAGAGCTACACATATCTTTGTGAATACATTATTCCACATAGTATTGTATCATATATTATTTTCAAAATCAACGCGTAAATCAAAATATTCGTGCGATAATAGGAATGGTTGAGGTAGCTACGTTTGTATTCGTTATTTCAGCTCTCCGTATTCGCAAAGAAGCTTCTTTACGTATTCGCGCGGGGTGAGCGACATATTTCTTTTGAACGCATAGCTGAAATAGGATTGAGAGGAGAAGCCGCATTCGTAGGATATTTCGGCAAGAGCCATATCGCTTGAGATAAGAAGCTCGACGGATTTTTTAATTCGTTGATGCTCGACGAACTCGCGCAGATTTTTTCCCGTTGACGCCTTGAAAAGCTTGTGAAAATATACGGGGGTGAACTTCGCCTTCTTGGCGAGAGCTTC
>JAZLAO010000131.1:0-37217 GCA_045613205.1 Eubacteriales bacterium
ATGTCGCCGCAACGTGTGCCCATTTCAACGCCTGCGAGAGGTGTGAAGCCCATGGATGTATCCATAACCTTGCCGTCCTTAACAGCGGAGATGGAAGAACCGTTACCGATGTGGCAGGTTACGATCTTTGTACCTTCAGCCTTGCCGCCGAGGATCTTGATCATCTCGCCTGCAACGAAGCGGTGAGAGGTACCGTGTGCGCCGTAGCGACGGATACCGTAGTTTTCATACATTCTGTAGGGAAGCGCGTAAACGTATGCCTCGGGAGCCATTGTCTGATGGAAAGCAGTGTCGAATACGAGAACCTGGGGTTTGCCGGGCATAGCCTCGAGACAACCCTGAATACCCATGATGTGAGCGGGGGTGTGAAGAGGTGCGTAAGAGATGCACTTGTCAAGAGTTGCCATAACCTCGTCGGTTACAAGCATAGACTCTGAGAAGTAAGGACCGCCATGCACTACTCTGTGTCCGATTGCTTCGATTTCCTTCGGGGATTTGATGCAGCCTACGTTCTCGTCAAGAAGGGTTTCAACAACGAGCTTGATAGCCGCGGAGTGATCAGGAAGAGGAAGCTCCTTTATGTAGTCATCCTTACCCTGGGGCTTGTGCATAAGTCTTGAGCCTTCGATTCCGATTCTCTCGCAGTTACCCTTTGCCATAACAGCACCTGTTTCGGTGTTGAAAAGCTGGTACTTAAGCGAGCTTGAACCTGCGTTTACAACTAAAACTTTCATTTATATATCTCCTTTTTGATTTTTACTATATTATTATACAACATATTTATCCAATTATCAACAGTAATTTGAATTTTATTTTAAAATTTAGGAGGCTTGCGTATGAAAACAGTTGCAATAATTGCCGAATACAACCCATTTCATACGGGCCACGAATACCAAATCAAGAAAATACGTGAAGAATTTGGTGAGGATACAAGGATTATTGCCATTATGAGCGGAAACTTTACTCAGCGCGGTGACGTTGCCATAATGGATAAATCAACGAGAGCCAAAGCAGCAGTTTTATCAGGTGTAAATCTCGTACTCGAGTTACCCTTTCCCTATTCAATGTCAAGCGCTGAGTTTTTTGCAAAAAGCGGCGTGAAAATTGCCGATTCTCTCGGTGTCGTCGACTATCTCTCATTCGGTAGCGAAATCGGAGATATAGATGCGCTTGTAAGAATTGCTGAGAATATGTCATCAGAAGAATATAAGACGTCACTTGCCGCAATGCAAAAATCGGATACAGCAAAGAGGCTTGGATACCCAAAACTTTGCGAGTCTGTTTATAACTCCATTTTCCGAAAAGAAAACTTCACCTTTACCCCGAATAATATTCTTGGGGTAGAATATATAAAGGCTATCTTAAGTATAAAAAGCAGAATTAAGCCCCACACGGTAAAGCGCGCGGGAGCCTCGTATTCCGAGATTGAAATCACTGACGACAAGTTTCAAAGCGCGAGTGCTATCAGAGAAATCATTTTCGAAGATTTTAGTTCTGCCATGAAATATATACCGCAAAACGCGATTTGCACCATAGCCGAAGCTTATGAGTCGGGTGAATTTCCCTGCGACTCGGATAAGCTTTCGGCAGCGGTGATTGCGAATTTCAGATTAAACCCCGAGCCTGCGTTCCCCGATATACACGATGCAGGCGGCGGTTTATATTTTCGTTTGCAAAAGGCAAGTCTCTCTGCAAGCGATATAAACAGTTTAACGGTTCTTGCCGATACAAAAAAATATACCACGTCGAGAATCAGGCGCGCAATATGGTATTCCTTCTTTGGCGTTACCTCCTCCTCTGTAAAGGAATTGCCCTTGTACACGCAGATACTCGCTATGGATAAAGTCGGCAAAACAATCTTAAAGGACATTAAGAAGGTGTCGGACTTCCCCGTCCTTACAAAGCCATCGTCTGTCGAGTTGCTTCCGGACAACGCTGTGCATCAGAAGATACTCTCTGACAAGGCGGATTCTGTCTTCCAGCTGACAAAACCGAAGCAGTTTTCGGGAAACTTGGCTTTGAAAACAACTCCGTATATTAAGAAATAAGTCGATATCTTAACAAAATCCTTTTTTGTCGAAGCTATTTACATACGATTTCGACTTTGTTATCATAGTATACGAAACTGGACATAAGCCGTCATTTTCAAAATTTGCGAAAGGAGAAACTACTATGTTAAATGCAAACGGTGTTGATTCGAATGAATACCTCGAATACAAAGGTAGACCGCTTGTACGTAAAGACAATGATATATACTACGGCGACCTGTCAGATAAATATCATGTGTTTATGATGATTATGGCTGAAAAGCCCTCTTCAACAGGAACTGAAGTTCCTGCAACCGTAATGGTTCAGCTTATGGCGAAGGACTCTATGCGTCCGGAAAAGCAGACCATTTCAAAGAGCCTTGCCGATGCGCTTGAAACCGCTGAAGCCTGGCTTGAAAGATATAATAAATAAGACAAGCTATTGTCAACGTGCGCACTTTTTTCAGTGCGCAAGGAGGTAACAAAATGAAATCGTTTAAAAATAGCGGCATTCATAGGCTGCTGTCGTTTGTCCTTATTGCAGTCCTTTTAATTTGCGTAGTTGGATTTGCGGTAGGCGGCTTACAACTTAACTCTGACATTGACAGTGATAGCGGTGATATCGGAGATACTACCGAAAATACCGATGAAAATAAAGACTTAACCGATAACAACCAAACCGATGACAATTCTACTTTAACTCCCCCGGAAGAACCGGCAGAGGACATCGAAAAATATTATAATAAGATAACCGGACTTGAAATTTCGGACGCGGAACTGACAAAAACGCCTATAGGATTTGTCCTTGATTCCACGATGCCCCTTTACGGTGTTTCATGCGCTGATATAACTCTTGAATTTCCTATTGAAAACGGAAAAACCAGACTTCTTTCCTATACAACTAATTATTCTGCACTTTGGAAAATAGGTGCAATGTCACCGACAAGGTCGTTCATCTCATTTACTTCAAATCTTATTGGCGGAATCGTTGTTTCATACGGTAACGACGATATAATCAAATACAGCGCGTGGGACGCGTCAAAAATTAATTTGGATATATCGAAAATATCCGATTGCTACTATGTAGAAAATACTCTCTACATATATACAGGTATTGAATCGGTTAATTCCGCAATGCAAAATAACGAGGCTATAGTCGGTTCGGAATACAAAGAACCTCCGTTTGAGTTTTCTGATACGAAGGTTTTCGGCACAACCGATTCAAAATCGGTAATTATTCCCTACTCGGATAACAACCAAAGTCAATTTTACTACTCTGCGGAAAGTGAAAAATACGCTTTCTATAAATCCGGAATCAAGAAAAACGATATGCTCAACGGGAAAGGCATACAGTACTCAAATCTATTTGTGCTTTTTGCGAATACCACAACGTATGAAAATTCAAACGGATGTGAGCTCGTGCTTGATAACACCAGCGGCGGCTCCGGGCTTTATATCTCGCTCGGCAAGGCTACCGAGATTAAGTGGAGTGTAAACGAAAGCGGTGAGCTTGAATTCAGAACTCTTGACGGAGAAATCCTTTCGGTAAATCGCGGAAATTCATTTATAAGCTATTATAAAGCTTCAGAGGCACTTAAAATCAGATTATCTTAATAACGAAAAAGGAAGAGTCGATGCTCTTCCTTTTTCGTTATTTATTTTTTACGTAGTTATCGAAGAAATCATAGCCCTCATCGAGCGCCCAAATTGGAGGTCTGTGTCCAATTTGGTGATTTATGATTTTCAATCTATCCTTGCAATCCTCATATCCACTAGCCTTAAGCATCATAGTATAGCTGTCCTCGTTATCGAATTTGCCGGCAATAAGGCAGAATGGCTTTGGCGCAGCAACGCTGAGAAGCTCTGCATGGTCGGGACCTTCTTTTATAAAGGTTTCTACGCGACTGCTCCAATACCAGTCATCGTTCCAGTTAGTCTGCTTCCAGCCGATGCCGAAATCACTTGCGAGTATGGCGGATATACGGTCATCGAGGCAGCCTGCGTAAAACGCCATTTTTCCGCCAAGCGAATGTCCTGCAATTCCTATTCTTGATTTATCAACGCGACTGTCATTATAAAGCACGTCTATTAAAAGCTCGGTATCATAGAAGAGCTTACCCATTCCCGTAAAGTCGGGAAAATCAGCTCTCAAGGCATTTGCGGCATCCTGCCAACGCGAGAAATCTTCAATATCCTTTTCGCTATCTATGTAGGTCAAGTGATATGCTTCTGCGCTTGCGACGATATATCCGCGGCGAACGAGGTGAAGCATCATTTCGATATCCTTGTATTTATCAAGCATCTCGTCGGTTTCGGGGTTAAAGCCGAGCATTGCCTCGGGAAAATAGAACGGCACAGCCGCTGCGGGAGCGGGAGCTTTCAATTCTTTTGGCAAAACAACCATAACGCGCTGATATTTGCCCTCGCCGTTTTCTTGTCTGTATATTTCAGCATTAAATTCCTTGTGCGAAATAGTTTTAATGAGCTCGAGCTTTCCGTAATTTTTTGATTTTGGCGGTACTCCGAGCATATCAAGCCATTTTTGTTTTGTAGAATTCATTTTATTCTCCTTTTATTGATTTATCTCAATTGCTAACGTATATGGAATTTTTAAGTTCCCCTTGCCTCCCCCAAGCTTTATATCGGGTTTGTTTTCTCCATGAAAATCACTTCCGCCGCTGTATTTAAGTTCGAATTTGTCGGCTAATTCAAATGAAGCTTCAGTTTTTTTGTCATCGTATAGCGAATAATAGCACTCTATTCCGACAAGTCCGCGCTCTTTTGCTGACGGCAAAAGCATTTCAAGTTCGGCTCTGTTTAAATTCAAAAAAGGATGAGCCAACACGGGAATTGCGCCTATGGATTTTATAAAATCTATCATTTCAAAAAAATCAGGTCGCTGAGGTTTTTTATAATACCCCGCTTTTTTTGATAACAAGGTGTCAAATGCGGCTTTTATCGATTGGGTATACCCTTTTCTCGTTAATTCCGCCGCAATATGCGCTCGGTTAAACTTTCCGCAAGGAGTGGAATTTTTTAAGTATTCGTAATCGATTTCATAACCCGCTTTATTTAGCGCGTCTATTAAATCAATATTACTCTGCCGTTTTCTCTCGTTTACGTCATTCATTAAATCGGCAATCACCGCGAACTTGCTTTCGGGAATATAAAGTCCGAGAAGATGCAGCTCGCGCCCGTTATAATCAACAGAAAATTCGACACCTGCTATTGCCTCGATATCTTTATTTTTCGCAGCTGAAAGGAATTCGGGCAATCCGTCCGTCGTGTTATGGTCGCACAGCGCAACTGCAGACAAGCCTAATTCTATTGCCGAATTTATAATTTCCTCTGGGGTGTAGGTACCGTCGGAATAAACCGAATGTGTATGTAGGTCGCATATTTTCATTATTTTATTTACCACCTCTAAGTAATTATATCATATATAACACAAAAAGTAAATCCTTGCAGTATAAATTCCCACTAAAAACAAATACTAACTCCACACCTTGAAAATAAAGGAGATTTATGTATATATATGAAAGCAACAGGAATTGTCCGCAGGATTGACGACCTCGGGCGAGTTGTTATACCGAAAGAAATCAGACGCACTATGCGCATTCGCGAGGGTGACCCTCTTGAGATATATACCGACAGAGACGGTGAGGTTATATTCAAAAAGTATTCGCCGATAGGCGAGCTTCACGCCTTCGCATCCGAGTATGCCGATACCCTGCAGAAAACGGCAGGAATGCCTATTTTTATATGTGACAGAGATGCTATTATTACAGTCGCGGGAGCATCAAAGCGCGAGTATATGGATAGAAAAATATCGCGCGCGCTTGAGGAAATAATAGAAGCCCGCACCCTTTACGTAAGAGGAACGGGACGCGAAACTATAGCTTTGACGGACGACGGAGCGCATTACGTAAGCTGCGCTATGCCTATACTTGCCGAGGGTGATATTATAGGCTGTATAGCTTCGGGGTGGCAGTATGATATGCCCGCAACTGATAAGTTAAACGACAGTATAGAAGCAAAGCTTATTCAAACTGCCGGAATATTTCTCGGCAAACAGATGGAAAATTAAAATTAGCGGTGTACAAAATTCAGTGTACACCGCTAATTTTATTCAGAGAGAACAACTCCAAAAACCTGAGCACCAACCATATTGAGTGCTTCTGCTGCGGCATTGAGCTTCGGAATTGTTGTATAACCCGTTTTGGTTGCAATTATGTAACCGTTAACTCTGCCGACAAGCAGAACAGTGTCAGAAACTACGTTTACAGGAGGTGTGTCCATGATTACGTAATCATACTTACCGTTAAGACTTGCGAGAAACTCATTCATCTTATCCGAATTGATAAGACCGGTGGGGTTGATATGGCTTTCACCTGCGTAAACTACGTCAAGATTCTCTACGTGTGTAGTTTTGATACTGCACTTGTCTTCCTTACCCGAAAGATACTCGGAAAGCCCGTTGCCGTTCTCCTGTTCGGTAACCGCATCTGCCAAAAAATCCTTGACGTGAGGGGTACGCAAATCAGCATCAACAAGCAAAACCTTTTTATCTATCAAGCTCGAAGCCAATGCGATTGCAAGGTTGATTGCAAGAGAGGTTTTACCCTCTCCGTAATTTGAAGAAGTTATAACAATCTTTTTGGTGGCATCTTCGATGGGAAGATATATGACGTTTGTTGCAAGGTTATTATATGCCTCTTTAAATTCAAAAGAACTCTGATTATTAAGAAGACCGAGATTGATTTCTTCGTGCGTTTTGTTTTTCTTTTTAAAGCTTAACATATCAGCGCACCTCCGTTTCTAAAGCGTTGTTTTTTTCTGCGGGAATAACGCCTATTACGGGAATATCAAAATTATCTTCAATCTTCTTTTTGCATTTAATTACAACGTCGAAGGCGGAATAAATCCATATAACTATTGCCGAAGCAACAGCACCGCCCAAAAAGCCGATTAAGCCCTTTGTTAACACACCCTTTGAATCAGGTATTTCGGGAAAATACGCCGCGCTGTAAGGCTCAACCTTGAGTGCATTTGGAAGATATGAATAGAATAAATCCGGAACTTCGTTTTCAAGTGCCAGTGCAATAGCAAAAGTAAGCTGCGGGTTTCCCGTTGTTACGGAAAGCTTCAAGACACCGTTTCCAAGCGGAGTGTACCGTATTGAGCTCTTGATTTGAGATACTGTAAGATTTTCAAAGTTGTATTGGCTGTTTACGTGGGATAAAACAGAGTTTAAAAAGTCGGATGATTGGATACGGTAAGAAATGTCATCGATTATTGATTCAGCCAAATACATATCTGTCAGCTGAAGCGCTTCGGTATCCTTTCTGATATTCATGATAGAATATGTAGAATAAGTATCGTCAACAACAACCGACGAATAAACAGCGAATAACGATGCGCAAAGAACTGCTACAAGCAGAATTATCCAAATTTTAGGAATGAAAACGCTGAGAATGTCTTTAAAAGTTATTTCTTCATTATTCTTTTTCATATTACCCCCAAAACATTTAATTATTGTGAAGCCCTGAGGCTATAAGTCAGAATTTGCGAATTTGTTATTCAGCTTCAGTATCCGGAGAAGTCTCAGCTTCAGCCTTTGAATCAATGTTCTGAAGTTTTCCGTAAGCCTTTTTGGCATCTGTCCAGCCAAGCTCAGAACAGCTATCCGCTTTAAAGGCGTCACCGGTGTAAATGAGATTCATATCGTATTCGTTGTTTCCGGTTTTCACTCTTACTATGTCACCGTCAACAAGCTCGAAATTTGCGCCAAGTACACCGTACTGCAAGAAGTTTCTGAGCTCTTCGTCGTTATTTATCTCATATATCATCTTCATAGCGCGTTCGTTGTATTTTTGCTCACTGTTGGCAATTACTGCAAATGCAGAAGCGAAAGCATCTTCTCTGGTAACAGTGGGTACACCTATAACGTTGCAGAAGTTTTCAAGCATGAGAGTTTCACGAAGCTCGTAAGGACCTTTAACTTCTTTAACGTAATCCTTGGAATTGTATCCGTTTGCATCCATTTCTGCCATAAGCGCGGCTGCATCCTCAAGTGATTTATAAGCGGAAAGCTCCGCATTTGTATACTTGAAGGTTTTCATAGCAACTTCTTTGTTGATTACGAGGTAGGTGTACTCTCCTACGGTTCTGTTGTTCGGAACGGTATAAATTCTTCCGTTAACGTAAGATTTTTGAATAAGAGAGGTCGCAATCTGCGTATTGAGTCTTCCGAAATCCTTTGTGTTGTAGTACTGAGTGAGGTCGGCAAGCTTATTTTTCTCTTTAAGCTTATCAAAAAGCCCTGCGCTGTTTATGAGAACGATGTGAGGTGCATCTTTGCCGCCGTCTTCTACAGCCTTAATTACCTTTTCCTCATATTCGCTTTCAGTCAAATAGGTTATGTTTAAAACCGTGTTATATGTAATCTTGGTGTATCCGGCAATTCTCGTTGCAACCGCATCGGTAGCATCCTTTTTAGAAGTATCACCGGTTATGATATACATATTCAAATCGAGACGCTCAACCGTTTGATTCGTTTCGGGATAGTGACCTATGCCGTCTCCGATTTGCTCTTCCGAACAGGAAACCAGCATAGTGAGAATCAAAACGAAAAATAACGCCAGACTTACTATTTTTTTCATTGCTAAAAAACCTCCGAGGGATATATTCATCTCAAAATATTTTACTATATATACGACCAAAAGTCAAGAACTTTTTTCCTTTTTGAATGTCAAAAGAATGTTATGTTATATTTTAGACAAAAACGCATGGTCCGTTTTGTGCAAAAAGCAAGCTTAATTGGTCAAATAATCTTTAAGAGTTTTTGAACGCGAAGGATGACGCAGCTTTCTGAGCGCTTTAGCTTCTATCTGTCTTATTCTTTCACGGGTTATCTGGAATTGCTTTCCAACCTCTTCAAGCGTACGCGATCTTCCGTCCTCGAGACCGAAGCGAAGCTTGATTACCTGCTCTTCTCTCGGGGTGAGAGTGTGAAGGATATTGCAAAGCTGCTCTCGAAGAAGTGAGTAGGACGCAGAATCAGAGGGCGCGGGAGAATCAACGTCTTCAACGAAATCGCCAAGGTGGCTGTCCTCTTCCTCGCCTATAGGAGTTTCAAGAGATACCGGATCCTGAGCTATCTTCATTATTTCTCTGACCTTTTCGGGAGTAATATTTAGGCACTCGGCAATCTCGTCTGTCGTAGGCTCTCTGCCAAATTCCTGAAGGAGCTGGCGAGCTGTTCTTGACACCTTGTGTATGGTTTCGACCATGTGCACGGGAATTCTTATCGTTCTTGCCTGATCAGCTATTGCTCTGGTTATCGCCTGTCTTATCCACCAGGTTGCATAAGTTGAAAATTTATATCCCTTGCTGTAATCAAATTTCTCAACCGCCTTGATAAGACCGAGGTTGCCCTCCTGAATCAAATCGAGAAAATACATTCCCTTTCCAACGTGGCGCTTTGCTATACTTACGACAAGACGCAGGTTTGCCTCAATAAGCTCGTCCTTTGCTGCTTTGTTTCCAAGAGAAATCTGCTCTGCAAGGTACATCTCGCGCTCCGGAGTAAGAAGCGAAATTTTTCCTATATCTTTAAGATACATTCTGACAGGATCGTCAATGGCAAGTCCCTCTGAGTTGAGGAATTTGTCCATTTTCTCAGCTTCATAATTTTCAACGTCGCGTTCAACGTCTTTGAGTGTTTCGCTGTCAAGGTCATCGGGATTAGCGGATTCAAGGTCTACTTGAGTCAAATCGTAATCAATGTCCTCAAGAGCTTTCATTATATCGGAGTTTAATATACCGCCGTCGTTTTTAGAATCCATTATGTCGTTTGCATCAAGTTTATCTCTTCCCATATTTTAAAGTCCTCCATATTTTATTTTCGTTTTGCACTTAATAGTTTATTTAAATCGTCAAAAGTAGATACGCTTCCCGCAGCTTTTTTATGCATAGACTCTTTAAGAAGCTCTATGCTCTCGGAAAGTACGGACGGACCGTTTTCCGCAAGAAGCATTCTTGCTATTTTCATTTTTGTGATTCTTCCGATTTCTTCGGGTGAAAAAACTTCGTTAATATCAGAAGCTTCTCCCGTTCCGTCCTTATATGTCCGAAGCAGGAACTCGAATACTCTTCTGTTCAATTCGGTATAGAAATCTTCTGAAGTAATAAGCTGCTTCTCAAAAACCTCACGCTGATGCTCGGGATACAGAAGAAGAAGCCCCAGAACGTTCTCTTCGTTTTTAGCAACGGCGGGCGCTTTTGCAAAATCGGGGTTTATCCTGTCAGAATAACCTGCCGTATTCTGCTTGACCTTTTGTCTTTCGTTTTTCTTGTATTGCGCAGCCTGCCTACGCGAAATTCTTTCAACGTCTTCCTTTACACTTTTAAAATCAACGTTAAGATGCTTGGCGACCGACTGAATGTAAATATCTCGTTCTGCCTTAAAATAAACTTGAGAAATTAGATTTTCAAGTTCTCCCAAAGCGTTTATTCTATCTTGTGGCAAATTGATGTCATACCTTGAAAGTATGCTATCCATATTGTATTCGAATTTTGTTTTAGATGCGGAAATTACCTCGGCAAACTTTTCTTTTCCGTAGGTTTTAATATACTCGTCGGGGTCTTTTGCACCGGGAACTTTTATTACACCGACGTCAAGTCCGACCTCGCCTAGAAGCTTCATCGCCTTTTGCGCTGCCTTTTGCCCTGCTTCATCGGCATCGTAGGATATAATAACCTTTTTCGTATATCTGCTCATCATACGCGCCTGCTCGGGCGTGATTGCTGTTCCAAGCGTTGCGACGGCATTTGTGAATCCCGCGGAATGCAAGGCTATAACGTCCATATATCCCTCGCAAAGAATAAGCGATTCGGAACAGACGTTCTTTGCGAAATTTAACGCGAACAAATTCCTTGATTTTTTGAATACCGGAGTATCCATGGTGTTTTTATATTTTGGCTTCGAGTCATCCATGACCCGTCCGCCGAACGCAATTACCGAACCTGAGACGTCGATAATCGGAAACATGACTCTGTTTCTGAAAGAATCGTAGTAGTGGCCGTTATCGTTTTTGCCTGCAAGATATGCTAAAACAAGCTCATCCTTAGTATATCCTCTTGAAAGCATATATTTCATTAAAGAATCGAAGCTATCGGGGGCAAACCCGAGTCCGAAATGCTTTATCGTTGCAAGCGAAAGTCCTCTTTTTTCGGTGAAATATGCTAAAGCCTCTTTTGCTTTCGGGGTATCCTGAAATAATGCTCTGTGAAAGAATTTTGCCGCGTCAACGTTCATTGCATAAATCCGCGATTTATCGACAGTCTTTTTTTCGTAGCGATAACCGTCGTCGCGCAAAACTGTAATTCCTGCACGTTTGGCAAGAAATTCAACCGCGTCGGGATAATCGAGATGCTCAATCTGACGGATAAAGGTGATTGCATTTCCGCCAACACCGCAACCGAAGCAATAGAAGCTGTTGTCAGCCGGATAAACGGTAAAGGACGGTGTTTTTTCACTGTGGAACGGACAAAGTCCTTTTAAATTCGTACCGGCACGCTTCAAGGAAACGTAGCTGCCAATCAAGGATTCTATATCGTTGCGCAAAATTATTTCGTCAATAACTTCTCTCTTTATCATAAGACAGCTCCTTCCTTTTTTACTTAATATACGGTCAACCCTGCTGAAAACACTTTTAATTTATGAAATAAAATCAAATTTTTCTTCTGTTAATTCAATATTTAGTCTGCCGGAGGTAATTTCCGTGGCTTTTTTGGAAATCAAATCAACGTCGCAGACCTTAGCCTTGCCTATAAGCGTAACCGAATCCGAATACTTTGTATCTTCGGAATAAAATCCGCTTTCGGTAAGAGGAGTTATGATTTTTTGATAATCGGAATAGGAAACTGTGATTTTCATTCCGCAAAACAAATCGTAGGTAATAACGTGAGCCTCTTTTAGCGCTCCGAGCGCTGCAGAGGTGTAAGCCTTTACAAGACCGCCCGTACCAAGCAGTGTGCCGCCAAAATAACGCGTGACGACTATAACAACGTCAGTACAGCCGTTTTTTCTTATTACGTCAAGAGTGGGCATTCCCGCTGTTCCCTGCGGCTCTCTGTCGTCGGAAAATCTCATTATCGAGTTTTCTCGAAGAACGTAGGCGTAAACGTGATGTCTTGCATCGGGGTATTTTTTCTTAACGTAGGCAATAAAGTCAAGCGCATCAGACTCACTCTTTACAGGCAAAGCTTCACCTATAAAGACGGATTTTCTGTCTTCATATTCAAAACGCGACTGATGCTCTACGGTTGTATAACTATCCAAATTCTATCACCTATTCCTTGATGTAAAGTTTGTATTGTCCGAGTCCTCGCTCGTCAAGCACTACCTCAACGAGAACGCCTGCATCCTCGTATTCTACGTTCTTCACGCTATATTCATTATACAGATTGCTTACGAGTGATTGACGTTCATACGGAATGAGAAGCTTTACTTCTTTTTTATTCTGCCTTACAATTTCATCGATTAAATTCAATAAATTGTCAATTCCGTAGCCGTGCTTTGCTGAAACTGCAACCGAGGGGGTGTGCGTACCTATTATATTATCATTATCAATTAGCTCGGATTTATTAAATACGTAAACGGTGGGCTTACCGCCCGCGCCAAGCTCCTCTATGACACTTTCCGTCACTTTAAGCTGGTCGAACACTTCGGGGTCGGATGCGTCGCAAACGATTAAAAGGATATCGGCATAACGCACCTCGTCAAGAGTGGATTTAAAAGCCTTAACGAGATGGTGCGGCAGCTTTCTTATAAATCCGACGGTATCTGTAAACAATGCCTGCTCGCCCGAAGGAAGCTCCGTTTTTCTGGTGGTCGGGTCAAGAGTAGCAAAAAGCTTATCCTCTGATAAAACGTTAGCGCCCGTAATATAATTTAAAAGGGTTGATTTTCCTGCATTGGTATAGCCAACCAGCGCAATTTTTACAAGTCCGCTCCTGTCGCGCTGGGAACGCATAACAGCTCTTGTATTTTCGAGCTCACGAAGCTTGGCTTCAAGCATAACCACCTTTTCGTGCAGGTGACGTCTGTCGGTTTCAAGCTTGGATTCTCCGGGGCCGCGCGAGCCTATGCCGCCGCCTTGACGCGAAAGCTGTGTTCCCTTGCCTATAAGTCTCGGTGCGGTATACTTAAGCTGTGCAAGCTCAACCTGAATCTTTCCCTCGCCGCTCGTTGCGTGCAAAGCAAAAATGTCGAGTATAAGCATGCTGCGGTCAAGAACCGTAACGCCGCCTATATCGTTTTCAAGATTCCTTATCTGCGCGGGTGAAAGCTCCTCGTCAAAAATGACAAGCTCGGTGGCGGAATTTTTCACAAGCTCGGCTATCTCAAGCACCTTACCGCTTCCAATGAGGGTTCTCGGGTCATAGCTCTCCTTGACCTGAACGATTTTTGCGTAGGCTTCAGCTCCAGCAGTATGCGCAAGACGCTCAAGCTCTTCGAGGGATTTTTCACACTCCGGAACCTCGCTTGATTTTTGCGCTATTCCAACTAATATGGCAAGTACTTTGAGGGAATCTGACATTTTAAATTCCTTTCGACTATGATTTTAGCAAAAAAAGAGCGCGGATAACCTTTATCGACTACCCTGCGCTCTTTTTATCGAAGATTACTTTACTTTTGCAAGACGCTTCTTGAACTTATCAACGCGTCCGCCTGCATCTACGAACTTCTGCTTACCTGTATAGAAAGGATGGCACTTAGAGCAAATTTCAACGTTCATATCACCCTTAACGGAGTGAGTTACAACGGTTTCGCCGCAAGCACATCTGATGGTAGCTTCCTTGTATTCGGGATGTAATCCTGCCTTCATTTTAACACCTCTTCACATAGTTATTCATTTTAATTGCATTTAATTATATCACATAATTTTATAATTTGCAATAGTTTTTTAAAATTTTATATTTTTTCTTCGATTTTTTTTCTTAATTCGACCATTATTTTCTTTTCAAGCCTGGATATATAGCTCTGTGAGATGCCGAGAATATCAGCAACCTCCTTTTGCGTCAGCTCTTTTCCGTTAACAAGACCGTAACGCATCTCTATTATTACGCGCTCTCGCGCATTAAGATTTTTTACTGCTTCGCGTATAAGCTTGCGTTCTTCCATATCCTCGAGTCTTTTTGATACACTGTCGCTTTCGCTTCCGAGAATGTCCGAAAGCAATAGCTCGTTTCCGTCCCAATCTACGCTTAACGGCTCGTCAATTGAGACCTCTCTTTTATGTACGGCGCTTTTTCTTATAAACATAAGTATTTCGTTTTCAATACAACGAGATGCGTAGGTTGCCAGCTTTATGTTTTTTTCTTTGTTAAACGTAGATATCGCCTTGATAAGTCCTACTGTTCCGATAGAAACCAGCTCTTCAATTCCCGCGCCTGTATTTTCGAATCTTTTGGCTATATATACCACAAGACGCAGATTGTGCTCTATAAGCGCATCCCTTGCATACTGCTCGTCAATATGAACAATCATTGCCTCCTCAACCTCAGGGTCAAGCGGCGGCGGAAGCTTGTCGCTGCCATTTATGTAAAAGACCTTTTTACTCGATACTAAAAGCTTAAACCTCAAATAGAGCTTTTTAAAAAAATTAATGATTACCATAAGATATATTATCAAGCGCAGATGACGGAATTAAAGCGTTATATCCGCCAAAGTCTCCTCCCTCTTTATCTATTGCAATTATCAGCGATATGTGCTCCCGCACTCCGTCTTTTTCAAGATAAACCGCATCAGGCTTTATGCCGTAAAGGATTTTTCTTTGATTTCCGAAGCTGACGGGAATTATCCGTATTTTTTTCTTTAGTGTTAGGTCAAGATTATCTATCGAGTCAAAATCAGCGCACAATTCACCGAATATTTTAGCTCCCCAAACCTCACCGACGAGCATAACGGGCGTTTTGTCAAACGGGTCGACTGCAAGATTACCCGAGTCAACCAAGGCATCAAGTTGATTTTTTATACCTTTATATTCAACGAACAGTTTCACGCTTTTTTCGCTTCCCGCGCATCCGAAGCATGAGGTTACAAGCTTCAATGCTCCGATAGTCAGCAAAACAATAAGAGAAAAAAGTAAAAGCTTTTTATTTTCATTTTCAGACTCAACGAAGCTTTCAAGAAGCTCTATTTTATCAAGCATGGAATAGGCGTAATAAACTAATCCGCCAATAAGTATCTGAAAAAACAAAAAAATTATTCCGTATTTCAGCTTTCGGAAAAACCCTACTCCGCGAGACATTATAACTACCATAGCTATCAATATTAAAGCGGATATAGGCATCATCAGCGCGGAATTATCAAATAAAAGTACTCCAAAAACAGCATACGTCGCACCGAGGAGGGCGGAAAAAAGCAGTCTTATGGCGGTAGTAGGTAATTTGTACAGCAACGCAGAAAAATACAGCGCAAGAATATCAACCGTAAAATTTATGAAGAAATAAACGTCTACGTATAAGGTTTTCATACATTCCTCTTGTTTTTGTTTATTGTATTTTACCACGTTTGTTTTAAATATAATGTCGCAAAAGGTTGAATAAAAAAATAAAGTCGCCAAGGCACAGGGCACTTAAGCGACTTTAAATTCATTTTAAATTTTTTCTATAATATCGGCAGCCTTTTCGAAATAGTCACCCTCAAAAAGCTCGATGACACCGCTGTCGCACTGGCGCGCGAGGTCGGGATCAATCGGGAGAGTTGCAAGAACTTTAGTATTGTAAGCTTTTGCAAGCTCTTCGATTTTGCTATCACCGTAAGGTCTTATAACCTTTCCGCAATCGGGGCAAACAATATAGCTGTAATTCTCTACAAGTCCGAGAATTTTAACGTCCATAAGCTTTGCCATGTTAACCGCTTTCTCGACAATCATAGAAACAAGATCCTGCGGACTTGTTACGATAACGATGCCGTCGAGGGGGAGACTCTGAAAAACAGTAAGAGGAACGTCGCCCGTTCCGGGAGGCATATCAACGAACATATAGTCTACGTCGTTCCATACTACTCCGTTCCAGAACTGTTTAACAGTACCCGCGATAACCGGGCCGCGCCAGACAACCGGCTTAGTTTCTTCCTCCATAAGAAGATTAACGCTCATAACCTCAATTCCCGTTTTTGTCATTGCGGGAAACATTCCGAGCTCACTTCCGGTAACCGTTCCGGTTTTTAATCCGAAGGATTTAGGGATTGACGGACCGGTAATATCAGCGTCAAGAATAGCAGTTTTGTAACCGCGTCTTCTCATGGAAACGGCAAGCATTGAGGTAACAAGTGATTTACCTACGCCGCCCTTACCGCTCACGACACCTATAACTTTTTTTACCGAGCTCGCGGAATTTTGCGGCTCAAGCATTGATTCTTTTGAGCATTTTTGTGCGCAATTGGCACAGTCATGCGAACATTCTGCCATATTTTTTCACCTCATTAATGTGTTTTTAATTAAATTGATTCAACTGTAATTCGGTTGTCCCGAAGAACAAGGCTTATACCCACGATAAGCTTACCGTAATTATCGATTACCAGGTTTGCAATCTGGTCCTCGACGTTACGTTCAACATAGCGGCGCATATTTCTTGCGCCGAATTTCTCTGAATAAGACTCTTCGGCAATAAACTCGAGAACTTCATTCGAATAAAGAAGCTTCGTTCCCTTTTCCGCCAAGAAATCGCGCAGCCTTGCGAGCATAAGGTCTGCAATCCTAACAAAGTCGGATTTATCAAGATGACGGAAGGTTATAACCTCGTCTATTCTGTTGATAAACTCGGGGCGCAGGAAAGCAAAAAGCGCCTTTTCTGTCTTTTCTTTGGTTTTAAGCTCTTTGTTTTCTGCAAATCCGGAAATTGAAGATGAATTTTCACTTCCGGCGTTAGTCGTCATTATGATTATAGCATTTTCAAAATTTACCTGTCTGCCCTGCGCGTCGGTAATTCTTCCGTCGTCGAGAATCTGGAGCAGTATATTAAGAACGTCGGGATGCGCCTTTTCTATCTCGTCAAAAAGAATTACAGCGTGCGGACGGCGTCTGATTTTTTCGGTAAGCTGTCCCGCTTCGTCATATCCGACGTATCCGGGAGGCGCGCCTATGATTCTTGAAACCGAATGCTTTTCCATAAATTCAGACATATCAAGGCGTATGAGAGATTCGGGCTGCTTGAACAGCTCGTCTGCAAGCACCTTTACAAGCTCAGTCTTTCCAACACCGGTAGGTCCTGCAAAAATCATAGATACGGGATTTCTTCTGTAGGATATTCCCGCGCGTTTTCTCTTTACCGCGCGAACTACCGCGCTTACTGCCTCGTCCTGACCGATAATTTTTGAGGATATGCGCTCGTAAAGGCCAACAAGCTCACTGATATCCCCCTCGTTTATATCTGCCGCGGGAACGCCCGTCCATATCTCTATGACCTTTGCGACGTCGGCAGTGGTTATAACCAGCCTTGAAATAATCTTGTCAAGCTCTTCGCCCCGCTTTTCCAGATTGATTTTTTCAACCTTTAGGTCAGCTATTGCCTTGTAATTTTCTTCGGTCTGCTCTTCCGCCTTTTCAAGCTTCCCTTCAAGCTCTGATATTGCCGCATTAAGCTCTGCGAGCTTCTTTTCATTTCTCTTCTTCTCGTTAAGCTCAGGGGAAGCAAGCGCAACTCTTGACGCTGCCTCGTCTATAATGTCGATTGCCTTGTCGGGTAAAAATCTGTCGGTAATATATCTTTCCGAAAGCATTACTGCGGCACGAGCTACCTCACTTGTGATTTTTACACCGTGGAAAGCTTCGTAATATTTTTTTATGCCCTCAATTACCTCGACTGTTTCGTCAACCGATGGCTCGTTTACTGTTACAGGCTGAAAACGTCTTTCAAGGGCGCTGTCCTTTTCGATATATTTACGGTATTCCTTAAGAGTTGTAGCTCCTATTACCTGGATTTCGCCTCTTGAAAGCGCAGGTTTTAATATATTCGCAGCGCTCATGCTTCCCTCGGAATCACCGGCGCCGACGATGGTATGAACCTCGTCAATCATAAGTATGATATTGCCTGCTTTTTTTACCTCTTTTATGAGTCCGAGAATTCTCGATTCAAACTGACCTCTGAATTGAGTTCCCGCAACGAGCGCGGTAAGGTCAAGAAGCCATATTTCAGATTCTCTAAGTCTTTCCGGAACGTTACCGTCGACTATTCTCTGCGCCAGAGCTTCCGCAATAGCCGTTTTTCCGACACCGGGCTCACCTATAAGACAGGGGTTGTTTTTCTGCCGTCTGCAAAGAATCTGTATAACTCTTTCAAGCTCTCTGTCCCTGCCGATTATTCTGTCGGTCTTGCCAAGCCTTGCTTTTTCCGTAAGGTCGGTACAGTAAGCAGACAGAATCTTTTTGTTTTCGTTCTTCTCTGCTTCCTTTGATTTCTTTTTGTCTTTTTCGGGACGCTTTGCATTTTGACCGAGAGATAAACCGAGTCCCGAAAAAATCTTCTGAAAATCTATAGCGGGTGCGCCGCCGTCGACAGAATTTTCATCCTGAGCCTCAAGCGCCATATCTCCGCCGCCGAAAAGCTCGCTCATTTCTCCTGCCATATTTTCGATATCCTCATCGGTCATACCCATTTTTTTGAGCATATCGTCAACAGGCTTTATACCAAGCTGCTTGGCGCAAACAAGACAGAGACCCTCGTTAATTTTAGAATTATTTTCAAGTCTTGTGATGAAAACTACCGCCTGGCGTTTTTTGCACCGCGCGCATCTTTGTAATTCCATTAAAAAAACACGTTACCTTTCAAAAAAACTTAATAATCAAAAGCTGAGTAAGAGGTCAAGAGGACTCATGCTCTTTAAAAACTTATAAATAAAACCTCCGTTAAAGGCTTTTGCAAAATCTGTTGCCGCAATAGACGGAATACTTATGACGTATCCGAACAGCATAACCGCGAGCCACAAAGCAACAAACGCCAAAAACGCCCCAAAAATCAGTCCGAGTACCTTGTTGAATACTCCAAGCACGCCCTGCAAAAAAATCTTGTTAAGAATAGAAAGAAGAATTGCAAGGGTGAATTTTGATATAAAATAAATCGCAAAGAAAGAAATTATGAGTGCAAAAAGATATATCATCGGCTCGGCAAGCTTGTCCACTGTAGCGGAAATAAACTCCTCTGTGGTTTCGCCTTCAATGGAATCAATATCTATATCTGCAAGTCCGGCTGCAACTTTAACAAGTGTCGGCAGCTCCTCCTTTGCATTTTCGGGGGTGAGTTCCTCGCACTTTTCGGTAAGATAATCACTAATCTGATTGGTTATGGGCTCTTCGATTATAGGTTGTACAACAGAAGATGCGACCGTTCCCGAAAGCGAAAACGCAAGCAGAATTGCCGCAAACCACTTAATCGGCTTTGTGGCGGTAAAGAAAAATCCCTTACGGTAGCCGAGAAAAGCACCGAGCGCAAAAAGAAGCGAAATTATCACGTCAACGATTATATTAGCCAAGTTTTTATCCCCCTTTCGTAGACTACTATATTATACTACAAAGCACCGATAGTGTCAATAAGATAAATTATTTAATTACAACGTTTTGTTCGCCAAAAATCTCCCGAAGCCGCCCGATAACCTTACCGTTATCTGAAATTTTAACGTCACGGAGCGCGGAATATTTTTTACTTACCGAGTCGTAAATTACGATGTCGGAGCTGCCGGGGTTCAGAAGGGCAAGCTTGGTTATTCTCTGAATTCTTGTATCCGAGAGGCTTTCAACCTTTATGAATATGCGTTTTCTGCGTGCAGTTTTACTTCTCTCTTCAAATTCATGATTTGTGAGCAGCGGCTCAACTGAGGAAAGCAAAATTTTGGATTCTTCACCGTCCTCAGATGATACCGTTCCGCTTATCATAACGGCATTATCACTGTAAAGCTCCCCTGCGCATTTAGAATACTGACGCGCAAAAACTATTACTTCGATTTCGGCAAATCTGTCCTCAATCTTAATGAATGCCATAGTGTCGCCATTTTTGAGAATTTTTGTTTTTTTCTCGGTTATTATACCGGAGATTTTGACATTCTGCCTGTCTTTATATCTTGGATTTGGGTTTTCAGCGCCTTCTCTAGTATCTTCGAGAATATCCGATATACTGTCAAGGCCGAGGGTGGAAATATGCTTTGAATAGTTGTCAATCATATGTCCCGAAAAATACATTCCCGAGCTTTCCTTTTCAAGTATAAGCAGCTCCTTCAAGGGATATTCCTGCAAATCGGGATATTTATATCCGTCATTTGACGCGCCTGCGGCAGATGCCATCGAAAAGAAATCCATTTGTCCCGACACGTTATTTCTTGTTTTTTCATGCTCCGAATCAACTATATTTTCATAACATGCAACAAGCGCGCTTCTCTTTGTTCCGAGGCTGTCGAAAACACCGCATTTGATTAGAGATTCGAGAGTTCTCTTGTTTATATCTGAATCTGAAAGACGGTGAACGAACTCGTCGAAGGATTTAAAGGGCCGCACCTCACGCTCTCTCACCACCGCATTTGCAAACTGACGGCCGACGTTTCTTATAGCCAAAAGTCCAAAACGGATATTTCCGTCCACGACACTGAAATCAGCACGGCTTAAATTCACGTCCGGGGGCAAAACCTTTACTCCGTATTTTTGAGCATCTGCAATATACTCGCGTAGCTTTTGCGCATTATCCAAGACGCTTGTAAGAAGTGCCGAAAAATATTCCGCAGGATAGTGAGCCTTGAGATATGCCGTCTGATAGGAAATTATACCGTACGCTGTTGCATGGCTTTTATTAAATGCGTATTTTGCAAAACCGACCATCTCGTCGAAAATTTCCGAAGCAAGCTCTGCTGAAAATCCACGCTCAACGCAGCCCTTGATAAAGCCATCGTGCTCTGCGTTCATTGCGTCCGATTTTTTCTTTGACATAGCGCGTCTTACGAGGTCTGCCCTCGCGTAAGAATAACCGGCAAGACGTCTGCAAATCTGCATAACCTGCTCTTGATAAACTATACAGCCGTAGGTAACGTCAAGAATACTTCGAAGCTCAGGGATTTTGTACTCGGCTTTTTCACGTCCGTGCTTGCGAGCTATGAATTTATCTATCGAATCCATAGGACCGGGACGGTAAAGCGCTATGCAGGCTATAACGTCCTCTAAGCTTGTGGGCATAAGTCTTCCGAGAACCTGCTTCATTCCGCCTGACTCAAGCTGGAATACTCCATCTGTTCTTCCATCGCACAGAAGCTTGAATGTCTCTTTATCGTCAAGAGGAATACTCGAGAGATTGAATTCGGGATTGCGCTCCCTTATAGCTGTTATGGCATCGTGAATGACCGTAAGATAACGAAGTCCGAGAAAATCAAACTTAACAAGTCCCAGCTTCGCATCGGTATTCATATCGAATTGAGTGACGACACCTGTTCCGCTATAAGACAGCGGTACGTATTCATAAGTCGGTTTTTCTGTGATAACGACACCTGCAGCATGCGTCGAAGCGTGACGCGGCATTCCCTCAAGACCGCGGCTTACGTCAATCAGATTCCTTATCTCCGCGTCCTCATCGTAAAGGGCGCGAAGCTCTTTGGTTTTCAAAGCCGCATCTATACTAATGTTCAGCTCCCTCGGAATGAGCTTTGCAACGGTATCAACTCTGTTATAAGGCATACCGAGAGCTCGTCCGACGTCACGCACAGCGGCTCTTGCCGCCAGTGTTCCAAAGGTAACTATCTGCGCAACCTTGTCCTCGCCGTATTTTCTCTTTACGTAGTCGATTACTTCTTCTCGTCTGGTATAGCAAAAATCTATATCAAAATCCGGCATCGAGATGCGCTCCGGATTAAGGAAACGCTCAAAAAGCAAATCAAAGGCAATGGGGTCGACGTCGGTAATTCCGACACAAAAGGCAATGAGGCTTCCTGCTCCCGAGCCACGTCCGGGACCGACGGGAATATCCTCAGACTTTGCATATGAAACGAAATCGCTCACTATGAGGAAATAAGCGTTAAAGCCCATTTTATCAATTACCGAAAGCTCGTATTCCATACGCTCGGTATATTCTTCCCTCGTGTGCTTTGAAAAATCAAATCTTCCCTCTTTTATACGTTTTTCAAAGCCAAGATATGCATTTTTTCGCAGCTTATCTTTATGCGAAAGTCCGTCATCGGATTTAAAATCGGGTAGATGAAGCTTGTCAAATTCAAAATCGAAATTGCATTTTTCTGCTATTTTTACGGTATTTTCTACAGCGCCCTTAAATCCACCGAAAAGCGCCTTCATTTCCGCTGTTGATTTAAAGTAAAACTCGTCGGTTTCGAAACCAAACGGCTTGCCGTCGGTAATGACGTTGTTCGTCTGGATACACATGAGGATAGCCTGCATATCAGCATCTCGTCTGTTGATATAGTGAACGTCATTGGTGGCAACCATGGGTATACCGTATTTTTCGCTTATAAGTCTTATTCCATACGCAACCCGTCTCTCGTCGTCAAGGTCGTGATTTTGTATCTCAAGATAGAAATCCTCACCGAAGAGTGACTTATATTCAAGCGCTGCCCTTTCGGCTTCCTCCATACTGCCTGAAAGGATATACTGCGGTATTTTTCCCGCAACACAGCCGGAGAGCGCGATAAGCCCCTCGTGATGAGAGCGGAGAAGGTCCATATCGATTCTGGGCTTCATATAAAATCCGTCGGTAAAGCTCATTGAGACCATATAACAAAGATTTCTGTAGCCAATCTCGTTTTTGCAAAGAAGTATCATATGGTTTCCGGAGGAATCCTGCTTCCCCTCTTTCATAAGACGGCTTCGTGAAGCCACGTATACCTCACAGCCGATAATGGGCTTTATTCCCTTCTCCTTGAGCTTTGTGTAAAACTCAACGGCGCCGTACATAACACCGTGGTCTGTAATCGCAACGGCATCCTGACCCTCGGCTATTGCCTTGTCTGCTATCTCGGAGATTTTTGCAGCGCCATCAAGCAGACTGTATTCGGTATGAAGATGCAGATGTACAAACTCTCCCATAGCAGAGCTCCTTTCAATAATTCATTTCTTGTTTTTAAGTAAGCTTTCCGATATTTCGGCAATTTTATTAAGTCTGTGCGAAAGCCCGGGCTTTGATATCGGAGGGGTAAATTCAGCTGCAAGGCGTGTGAGTGAATAATCTCTGTATTCAAGGCGGAGCTTTGCTGTCTTAAAAAGCTCCTCTGGCAAAGAGGATAGCAGATTAGCCTCCTCAAGCGCCTCTATTGCTTCGATGTATTTTGCCGCAGCTGAAACGGTTTTCATGATATTATTCGTTTCGCAATTTCTTATTCTGTTGGCGGCATTTTTAAATTCGTTTTCAATCTTTGAATTCATAAGCGTGAATGCCGCAGTGTTAAGGCCTATAGCAGCGAAAAAATCCTCTGCCGTGCCGCTGTTTTGGGAATAAATAATATTCTCAGTGCGGCGGATAGCTTTTGAAAAAGCAAATCCCCGTTCGGTAAGAAAATTCAAAAGCATATCAACATTACCGCGAGGTGCAAATTCAATTCTATACTGCTTTTTAGGGTCGCATACTCTGCCCGAGGCCAAAAAGACACCTCGAAGAAAAGCCGAAAGACACCCCTGGCATTTTTCCGAGAAAAGCTCTGCGTTTTCTGAAAGAAAAGCTTCAAGATACCGACGGCAAGCCGGGGACTTGAATGAAATCAGCTTTCTTCTGCCCCCCTTTGAGTTAGAGGAGACCTCGGGAGATTTTCCGAAGAATTCGCGTATCAATTCCGATACGAATTCTATTACCTCACCGTTTTCAAGGGAAATTACTATAAGCTCATCCTTTATTTCGCCTTTGGCAAAAATCACTCCGTTAAGAAGCGCGCGTCGGCAACAGACGTTTTTGTGGGGTTGAGAAATTATTTGATTTTTAAGCTCCGATAAGAAAGACATCTCACCCTCCTATACATATTGAATTTCCTCCTCGGGAGCTATTCCGTACGAGGAGTGAAGCCGCGCTTTTATGAGATTTATAAGAACTGTCACGTCCTCGGCAGTCGCTCCGCCCGAGTTAACAATAAATCCCGCGTGTTTTTTTGATACGCAGGCACCGCCCACGGAATAGCCCTTGAAGCCAAGCTCGTCAATGAGCTTTGATACGGGTACGTCGCCGTATCTTTTGAAAATACTTCCGAGGCTCCGCTCACCGTACGGCTGAGAGGATTTTCGTAAATCCATTATCTCTTTCATTCTGCTATTTAAAGTGTCCTTATCAGACTCGCAGAACTTAAAGGATGCCGAAAGAAGTATTGTGTCTTTCTTTTTCATAAGGCTGTTACGGTATGAGAAGCGCATTTTATCAGCGGTGAGGGTTGCTATCTTCTTTTCCTCCGTGAAATAAAGCCTTGCCGAGATAAGACAGTCGGATATGCTTTTACCGAATGCCCCAGCATTACCGAAAACCATTCCGCCGACGCTTCCGGGAATGCCGTAAAGCTCCTCGCATATACCGATGCCGCGGTGTGAAAGCTCTGAGAGCATTTTTGAAAACGAAACACCGCATTGCGCTGTAATTTCATTTTCTGCCACGGAATAATCCGTCATTTTTGACGTTAATATCAAAACGCCATTATAATTAATATCTACAAAAAGAATGTTTGTCATCCTTCCGACGACTCGGTGCTTTATGCGATTGTCCTTTAGAAATTCAATTGTTTTAATCAGCTTTGCTTCGTCGTTTGGCATAACGGCAAGGTCGGCTGTCGGTCCTATACCTATTGAAGATAACCTTGAAATATTTAAGTTTCTTTTATATTCGACGTCCTGCTTTTTGAAAAAATCAATCAAGCATTGCGTCATATAAATCCTCGTGTATATGAATTACAAATAAGAATCCTTTTCGTCGAGCATATCGACGGCGGCTCTTCTTTGGGAATCGGTAACGTCTATGCCACCGAGAATACGCGAAAGCTCGGATATTCGCCCCTCGCGGCAAAGAAGCTTAACCGAGGTCTCGGTAGCTCCGTTTATATCCGATTTGCTAATAAGAAAATGCGCATCGGCAAGTGATGCTATCTGCGCGCTGTGGGTAACAGAAAACAGCTGCGTATTTTTTGAAAGCGAAAGCATCTTAATTCCGATTTTTCGCGCTGTTTTTCCGGATACGCCTGCGTCAATCTCATCAAATATGACTGTAGATATGCCGTCCTTATCGTTTATCGCACTCTTAAGCGCCAGCATAACTCTTGCAAGCTCTCCCCCTGATGCAACCTTGGATATCGGTTGCGCATCTGCGCCGCGGTTTGCGCTTATATAAAATTCCACACTGTCGCTTCCCGACTCGTTTAAAACCTTTAAGCTACCGCTGTACTCCTCTTTAATTGAAGCAAAAAATACCACCTTCGGCATATCGAGAAATTCAAGAGTTTCTTTGACTTCGCTTTCGATTTTTTGTGACGCCAGAGTTCTCCTCTCGTGTAGCTCGTTTGCTACCGCCAAAGCCTCGGCATAAAGAGATGCCTCCGCATCCGAAAGCTCCTTTAGTCTTGAATCAAGATTTTCGAGCGTGTCAAGCTCTTCTTTAGTTTTATCTCTAAACTCCAGAATATCCTTGATAGTAAGTCCGTACTTGCGCTTAAGCTTTGATATTTTGTCAAGACGGGACTCTATTTCATTAAGAGTTGCTTCGGGGTCGTCATCCGCCTCGGTTGATACAGCGTAAACCTCTTCAGCTATATCCTCAACCTGATAAAGAAAATCACGAAGAGTCTCGGAATACTCAGACAGCTTTGGCAGGACGTCAGAAATCTGCTGAAGAGCCGTCGCGCTCTTATCAAGAAGAAAGGCAACACTGCCTTTTTCGCTGCCCTTGAGCGCTTTAAATGCAAATGTAAGATTTTTGTTTAACTTCTCGCTGTTTTTGATTTTAAGCTTTCGCTCAATCAGCTCTTCCTCTTCTCCGTCCTTTAAGCCGTATGAATCGATATCGTTTATCTGATAGGAAAGAATTTCGGCAAGTCTTTCTCTTTCACTTTCTTTTGCCGATATTTCACGGATTTCACGCCTTATATTTTCAAGTCGCAGATATTTTTCGGTATAATCTTTTAATAACTCGCCATTTTCTGCGTACACGTCGATAAGCTCAAGCTGTTTTTTTGAATCGGCAAGCGCAAGAGTGTCATTCTGACCGTGAATATCGACAAGCTTTGCCGCAATAGCGCGCAAAACCACAAGAGTCACGCTTCTTCCGTTGACCTTAACAAGAGAACGGCCGTCGGCAGAAACAGACCTCTGTATAAGTATATTCTCATCTTCGTCAAGTGAAATACCGTTTTCCTGAAGTATTTTTACGGTCTCGTCCGAAACACCGCAAAAAACACCGCTTACGTTAGCAGACGTCTCACCGCGTCTGACAAGCTCTTTATCCGCTTTAGCACCGAGAAGAAGGCTGATTCCGTCAAGAATTATAGACTTACCTGCACCGGTTTCACCGGTAAGAGCAACGAATCCCCTCGGGAAATCTATATCAACGCACTTGATTACAGCAAGATTTTCTATGTGCAAGGAAAGTAGCATAGTTATTTTACTCCGAATACTCCTTTAAGGTTTTCCTCAACTAACTTCGCGGTTTCGTCATCCTTCATTACAAGAAGAACTGTGTCATCGCCTGCAACCGAGCCGACTATGTGCGGATGCTCAAGAGTATCTACGCAAACACCGAGAGCATTTCCCATTCCGGGAAACGTTTTGACAACTACTATGTTTTTTGCCGCCTCAATTTTTATTACAGCATCAGTAAGCGCTGCATTAAGAACAGGAGCGTTATTTTCGCGTTTAACGCTTGGGCGGATATATTTATATGCTCCCGCACCGTTCATTCCTTTGACGAGCTTAAGCTCCCTTATATCGCGCGAAACGGTAGTCTGTGTTGCCGATATTCCAAGCTCTGAAAGTCGGTCAATAAGGGTTTCCTGTGTGTCAATGTCATACTTTTCTATCAACTCGAGAATCATTTTCTGCCTTGCATTTTTCATTGTATATCCTCCAAAATTCTCATTTTCTTAAATAAAGTCGAGAACATATTATTTTCACAGAAAGTCAGAACTTTAAGCTTTTTATCCGACATTTTTATGATACATTCCTCACCCTTTGAAATATTTGAAAAATATCTTCCGTCCACACTGATGTTAAGAACGGTATCGCCCTTGTTCTTAATCTTGATGTTTTCAGTGGACTTGAATATAATTGAACGGTTAAAAAAGGAATGCGGACATATTGGAGTTGCCACAATTGAATCAATGTCGTGAGAAACAATCGGTCCTCCCGCGGAAAGCGAATATGCGGTAGAGCCCGCAGGGGTTGAAAGTATAAGTCCGTCCGCGCGGTATTTTAAGGAGTCTCCTACGCCGTTTTCAAGTGTAAAATCGGCAATACCGACAAAGCTGTCGTGCGATATAATAACGTCATTGACTGCAAGTCTTTTTGATTCCGAAGCTACACCGTCTTTTATATGTAAAACGGTAAGCAGCATTTTTTCATCAATACTGTATTCATCGGAAAGAATGCGTGAGAGCACGTCGAGATTATCGGGCTCAACCTCTGAAAGATACCCTACCTTGCCAAGATTAACTCCGAGAAGAGGAATTCCCTCTGCCAGAGCCACCACCGAAGCGTCAAGAACAGAGCCGTCGCCGCCCACCACGATTATAAGCTGTGCTGTATCGGGAAAGTTATCGTATCTTATCACCGAATCCGAGAGGTTACATTCGTATTTTTTATCAACGTATACCGTAGCTCCGAAAGACAGAAGCTTTTTCGAGATATTTTCGGTTACCGCGAGGTCTTTATCCCGCTTGGGATTTGGAATTATCACGATATGTTTCATTGCTTACCTTCCTTTCTGAAGTGGGCAAGATATTCTATATTGCCGTCGCCGCCTTCAATTGCCGACGTAATTACACCGACTAAAGTAAACCCCTCTGCTTTTGCAAAGGCGGTTACCTTTTCTATAGCATATTTTCTTTCTTTTTCATCTTTTACGATGCCGTTTTTGCCGATAGCCGACCTGCCTACCTCAAATTGAGGCTTTATAAGACAAATAAAATCAGCATTGTCTGCAAGAACTCCGTATAATGCGGGTATTATGTAGGTTGCGGAAATAAAGGATACGTCCATAACCGCAAGGTTCGGAACGTACTCAAAATCCTCTCTTTTCATATAACGCGCATTGTATTTTTCGATAACCGTCACTCTCTTGTCGCAGCGAAGAAATTCCGCAAGCTGACCGCATCCGGAATCAACGCTTATAACGTGGCGCGCGCCATTCTGCAATAAACAGTCGGTAAAACCGCCGCTTGGCGCTCCGACGTCTATTGCAAGCTTATCTTTGACTGTAAAATCAAACGCGGAAATTGCGCATTCAAGCTTAAAGCCGCCGCGGCTTGCATATTTTTTTGTGTTTTCCGCAACCGAAATTTCGGTTTCCTCGGGAGAAATATCAAAGGCAGGCTTATTTATCGCCTTTCCCTTGACGGCAACACCGTTTTCAAGAATGATGCGCTTCGCCTCAGTCCTGCTCCCCGCGAAGCCCTTTTCGACAAGATATAGGTCAAGTCGCATCGTTATCGAGTGGGGCGAAGGGGGCATCGGTAATCATACCGCTCTCACCTTCGGTAAGAATTCTGACCTTTTGCTCTGCGTCTTCAAGCTTTTTATTGCAAAGCTTGACAAGCTTAACGGCCTCCTCAAACGCACCGAGCGACTCGTCAAGAGAAAACGAATTTGATTCAAGCTTTTTTACTATATCTTCAAGCGAGGCTAGAGCCTCTTCAAATTTCATATCCTTTTTCATTTTATCCGTTAACCTTTCTTTTTGGTGAGACCTTCAACAGCGGCAATGACCTTTCCGTCGGAAAGCCTCAGCTCGACCTTGTCGCCAACCGAAATATCACCGATGCTCTTAATTCTTTTGAGGTTATGCTCTACTATCGCGTATCCCCGCTCTAAAACAGAAAGAGGACTCAACGCGTTCAGCTTTTCGGTGAGCAACAAGAGCTCTGATTTTTTATCCTTGATTACCGCTTTTATGCCTTTTAGGATATCCTCTTTGTATCCGTCAATAAGCTCTTTACTTTTCAGGACGGCTGTCATAGGATTCCTTACAGCTTCTCTATCAGATAGTGAAAGCAGCTGCTCGCGCTTTCTTTCTACCGTTCGCAAAAGAGCGGAAACGAGACGCTCGTTATAGGAATCAATACGAAAAATTAGCTCTCGGATATCCGGCACGGCTATTTCCGCTGCCGCTGAAGGTGTCGGGGCGCGCATATCTGCAACAAAATCGCATATCGTGAAGTCGGTTTCGTGTCCGACTGCGGAAATTATCGGAATATTTAGCGAAAATATCTTTCTCGCAAGAGCTTCGCTGTTAAAGGCCCACAAATCCTCGATAGAGCCGCCGCCCCTGCCTATAATTATAACGTCACAAAGCTTTGATGCCTCAAAATAATCGAGCGCCCGAATTAAATTTTCCGATGCTCCCTCACCCTGAACAAGCGACGGATATAAATAAACCTTAGCATAAGGAAATCTTCTTCCGAGTACGTTGATTATGTCACGTACAGCAGCGCCCGTCGGTGAGGTTATAACGCCTATTCTCTCGGGATACTCGGGCAGAGCCTTTTTATAGATTTCGTCAAAAAGTCCTTCAGTGGAAAGCTTTGCCTTTAGCTGCTCGTAAGCGAGATACAAAGCTCCTACACCGTCCGGCTCAATTGAATTTACGTATATCTGGTACGTTCCGTCGCGCTGATAGACGGCAACCGAGCCATGAACGACAACCTTCATACCGTTTTCCGGGATGAATTTAAGACGGGCGGCAGCCGAACGGAACATAACCGATTTTATCTGTCCCTCCCCGTCCTTCAAGGTAAAATACAGGTGTCCGCTTCTGTGCAGGATAAAGTTTGAAATTTCACCCTTAACGCTTACTGAGGACAAGGTGCGGTCGCGCTCAAAGAGATTCTTTATATATATATTAAGCTCCGAAACCGTAAGTGTATTACGCTCGGGACGTTCCCTTAAAGCCGAAATATCCACGGCAGCACCCCCTCTTCAATTTATTTCATACTGCGAGCTGTCAGATAGGCAATACCGACAGCGTTATCCGCTGACATTGACGGCTCTGCAAAAGAGGCGTCAAATTGATTTTTGATTTTATTTTTAACAAGTGAGTTTGACATAACACCGCCCGAAAATACGAACGGCATCTCACCGTAGCTCTCGGAAAATCCTTTAGCCAAAAGGCAAAGCGCATCACCAATATATTCAAGCACGAAAGCTGAAACAAGCGCTTTATCGCCCGTCTCGGAATAAAGCTTTGCCGCCATATTTTCAAGGCCTGAAAGGTTTATCTTAAGCTCGGAAATTTTAGGTTTTTTCTTAGGAATCTTTTTTAAATTTTCAAGAGCCAGCCTTTCAAGATGCGAACCCGCAGGAAAAGGCAGTCCCATATAAACGCCAACCCTGTCAATAATCTGACCGGCATTCAAATCCATAGTTCCGCCAACGAGTTGTGAGTCAAATCCGGATTCGTTTGCTTTTACCTTTAATACCTCGGTAGTACCGCCCGAGACGTGAAAGGCGCAAAACTCACGCCCGTCAAGATATTCGGTTTTGCCCGATGAATAAAGCGCCGCCATAATATGACCGCACTGGTGCGAGAACTTGTATATCGGTATTGCCGAAGCCGCAGCAATGCTTTCGGCAGCAGCGACACCCGTAAGAAAGCACGGCATATAAGAGCCGTCGATATTTCTCGGTCTCGCGCTTACTCCGACGGCCGACGGTGTGCGCCCCGCAAGATATTCCGAGGCTTCAGCCATTGCCGAGGGGAGATTTTTGATATGCGCAAAAACGGCATCCGATTGCCGAAGTCCGCGCTCCCCCGCTTTCACGGGCAACGGGCGCTTTATATTCGCTATAAGCTCTCCGTCCTCATACATCAAGGCGACCGAAGTGGTATAATTACTGGTGTCGATACCTAAAACTATTCTTTTTTCTTTCATTTTGCGGAAAGTGCGTCAGCCGCAGCGTTAAGCGCTCCGTTAACGAGCATATAAGCCTTCTCGTCGTCATATTTTTTCGATAGCTCGATAGCTTCGTTTATGGATACCTTCGCAGGAATATCTGCGCAAAACATAAGCTCGTAAACGGCAAGTCTTATTACCGCCTTTGAAACAACCGAAAGACGTGCCGATTTCCAGCCAACAAGGCTCTTCTCTATGCATTCATCTATAACTCTTAAATTTTCGTTCACGCCAAAGAAAACAAGCTTGACGAAATCATCGCACTCAAGCTCCCTTGCGTTCACAGCCTTATCAAAGATTTCTTCCGCTGTTTCGTCGTTTTTGCTTGCAAGCTCAAAAAGTAGAATAAAAGCGTGTTCTCTTGCTGTTTTTCTGTTCATAAAGACATTCCTTTTTTGATTTTATATATTTATACAATTATATTATAATACCGAAATAAAGAAATGTCAACCGAAATCATGCATATAATGCATAAAAATTCACACAAAAAAGATATTTCAATTTTCGCTTGACTTTCGATATCGAGTATGATAGAATAAATAGCGGTATTTTGCGGGTGTGGCGGAACTGGCAGACGCGCCAGACTTAGGATCTGGTGGATTTCCGTGCAGGTTCAAGTCCTGTCACCCGCACCAAGTGAAGCGGTAGAATCTTTACGGTTCTGCCGTTTTTTTTGTATTGAAGTGATTGTAAATTTGTGAGATAATGTTTCATAAACAACGAGAGCGCGCAAAATGAAAAGAATTATCTATTCGGCAAAATAGGATATATCGCCTCAGTGTTGACTTTTGGTTAATTTAGTAATATAATTATAGCATAATATATTTAGGATTTGGAGAAAAGCATATGTTTGAACAAACAAAAGCGCTGTGTCAGCATTTTTTGAATATGGGAATTCCCTGCTTCGACCTAATAGTTTATAAGGACGGAGAGTGCGTTTTTCGGCATATGGGCGGCTATGCCGACCCCGAAAATAAAATACCCATGCGCGGAAAGGAAAAATATCACATATATTCATGCTCCAAGCTGATAACCTGCGCGGCAGCGATGCAGCTATGGGAGAAAGGAATGTTCTCGCTTGAGGATAATCTGTCAGATTACCTGCCCGCTTTCAAGGAAATGACGGTAAAGACCGAGGACGGCATTCGAAAAGCGAAAAATCCCATCAAAATTAAAGATCTGTTTCAAATGACGTCGGGCATGGGCTACGCTATGCACTCCCCTCAGCTTGAAGAATATTACAGCATTCCGGGTAACAACTGCCCCACTGTAGAAACTATCAATATGTTTGCAAAAAATCCGCTCGAATTTGAACCGGGCGAGGGCTGGAAATACAGCTTTGCCCACGACGTACTCGGAGCACTTGTTGAGGTGCTGTCGGGTGAAAAGTTCGAAAATTACGTCAAGGCGCATATCTTCGATCCTCTCGGTATGGAGCATTCAACCTTCTTGCATCCCCTTGAGGATTGGGATGGTTTTGCAAAACAATACAGTTACGATGCTGAAACCGGAAAGTTTTTGCCTGCATGGCGCTTCTGGTGCCATCTTGGAAAGGAGTTTGCGGGCGGTGGCGGCGGCTGCGTTTCCACAGTAGAAGACTACATTAAGTTTCTTGAAGCTCTGCGTATCGGTGACGTTATCCTCAAAAAAGAAACTATCGCACTGATGTCAACAAACCACCTCACAGAAAAGCAGTGGGCTACGTATAACAAATCCCACGATGGATACGGTTACGGTCTCGGTATGCGTACACCGTATATTGACAAGTCTCGAACGGATTTCGGTTGGGGCGGCGCTGCGGGCGCCTATGCCGCTGTCGATCCTGTTAACAATTTCTCGATGTATTACGCGCAGCACGTGTTGGGCGCGCCTAACCGCCACCTGCGTGCCTGGGTCTACGAAACCGTACGGGCTGATCTGCTCGGTGAAAAAATAGAGGTTCCGATTGAAACGGTTGACTGTACTCCAAAATTGACGTACTGATCTAACGCTAAAGCAAGACGGGGCATGTATTAGGCAAAAAATAATAAGTTTTAAAAAAACCGACTCGATTATCTTAGTTTCCTGAGATATCAAGTCGGTTTTTCTGTTTTTTGTAGATTAAAATTTGACAGTCAGTGTAGACTCGTTTGTGAAATCAAGCTCGTATTCTTTGATGCTGCCGTTTGTGGCAACGAGGAATTTCTGTACACCGACACCCTGCGCTTTGAAATAGGTGTCGGTGATTTCGATAACCTCTGACGTATAATCTTTCGGCCACACTGCTCTTTTGCCGTCGGTTACGACTTTAACAAGCTCACCGAATACGAAATTAACGGGATATGAATTGCCATCAAAGGTAATTTCCGCCGTGCGTAATCTGTCGGGCTCTTTATACCAGTCGAGTGCCGTAAAATAGTAATGTCTTGTGCCGTTATCCTGCGTATATACGGTGTACTGAACGTCCACGTCGCAGCTAACCTTTATAGGCTCACTTGACAAAACTTTTGCCGATTCCTCTTTTACGAGGTTTTCGTATATCGGCAAAACAGTTTCATTTCCGGGATAATAGAGAGTGTTTACGAAAAATATCTCTCCCTTGCCGTAGCTCGCGCTGAATACAAAGGGCACACCACTGTCGGTGAATTTGATTACGGATGCATCAGCAGGAGTATTCTTGCAGACGGTTACTTTCTCTCCGTCAACCGTATCTGTCACAAACCGAACATTATCCGCTGAAAGCTTGCGCGTTATTTCGGAGTCAATAATATTCAAATTGTAATCAACGATATCCTCATAAAGCGTGGTATCTGTAAAATGCGACCACGACGCGATAAGCTTTCCGCCTCCCTTTACGTAACTTGCAACTCGGGCAAGGATATCCTCCGTCATACAGTTGTATCCCGCGAATATCAGCAAGGAATACTTTGACAAATCTCCGTGTTCAGCGGGAACTGCATCGACGTTACCCATAGGTGTGCCGCTGAAAACTCCGCAGGGCTTGCCTTTACCTTCAAAAATCGCTCCGGTATCACTGCAACCGTTTCCTCTTACGGTGTTTTGAGGATAAAATACCTTCATGAGCTTCCAGCTTTCGTCAGCCTCCGAGAACGGCATCGACGGCATTCCCCAGGAATAGAGTCCGCCAAAACCGTTCCAACCGTCAAGATTACCGTGTATAAACGCAATGGGAGTATAGAATTTACCGGTTCTTGAATGTGTATTGATAAAATCGTTAAAATCGCTTTTTATCTTACGGTTTCTCTCGCATGGTGCTGAGAGACGGTTATGGTATGTATAGTAAGCCTCCATAAACCAAAGTCCCTCTTCGGTATTTATATCGGTCACGCCATGCATATACGGAATGTAGAGCGAAAGCATATATCTTCTGTAGCGTTCTTCTGTATCGTGCGGGAACGTGGACCACTGAAGCGCAAGATGTACACCGCTTGTTTTTTTGCCGTATGCACTCGAAGCTCCGCGAAGAAAAGCAAGCAGAGTTTCGGTTGCGCTGTCCATAGTCTCCGCGCCGCAAAAATCAAAGCCGTTTTCGTAAAAATACTTGAATGTTACAGCAGGTCCTGTATGACGTCCGTAATTATCACTTGAAAGATTTTTGAGTTCACTCGCCACGATTTCCGAGGCTACGCGCATATCCGGAATTTTAGTATGCTCACGCTTGAATGAATATCCCGCCTCGCTGTATTCAATATTGAAAGGCCTGAAAGCCCCCTCGACAGTATCGGGACACTCTCTGCCAAGTCGCGCGGCAAGGTCGTGGAATTCTTCAAGAGGAGCGCAAATTTCTCTCGGATGAGCGCCCCAATAAAAGAGCTGCCCGTCTCTTTCGTGAAGCTGTCTGCCAAGAAATTTCTCGCCTTTTAGCATGTTTTTCGTTGGATTTGTTGCAATGCTAGGAATATCTCTTCCGTCGGAAATAAGCACATAGTATATGCCAAGCTTTTCACAAAGCGCGGTAAAGGATTCCCAAACCTTAGGATTTACGTATCTCTGTCCACCCCATCTGTAAACCTGACGTATTGTCAGCATCTTACCGACGTTATTTTGAACGTACCATTTTACGTAGTCGCGCACCTGCTTTTCGTCGGAGATATCTACGTAAATCATATCGCCGCTTCCCGCAATGATACCGTCGTCAATTTTATGGATACACCTATCGACGGAAAATTCCTCTGAAAAATCCTCGCATTTAACGGTGAATTTGAGTCCGTTTTTATTTTTGATAGGCTTTATTACGAGAACGCGAAAAGCAAGCTCGTCGAATTTTGCTATTTCAACAAGCTCAAAATCCGAGCTTTCAAATTCGATTTCTCGATCTGATTCCAAAAGTACGCTAAGTTTTTCTCCAAATACCGCAGAATCGGGGCATCTTACAACGGTAAAGGGCTTTTTTTCCGTCTCCAGGAGATAAACCTCGTCAATCAGCACCGGAACGGGATTTATGTAATCTCCGAAATAGGTTATTGATATACTGTTTTCACCATTGCGGAAAAGGTTGTCCTCAAGTTCGATTTCGATAGGAGTAAACCGGTGGATTTTCAAAAAGCTCTCTCCGTCAAAGCATTCCTTTCCGTTCACTTCGATTTTAAAACGAGGCCATTCTCTTTTCATAAGATTCTGACCCAACCACGCCGTATGCTCGATTCCTATACTGCATCTGTCAAAATCGGGCAGGAGATTATTGCCGAAGCTGTCGGTAAAAAACGGTCTTTCAAAATATACGTTACCGCTGTAACCCTCACCCTCTACGGTAAAAATCACACAAGCCGTATCCTGCTTTCCGACGGAAATGCTATCCGAAAACATAGTATATCCGTACGTCCCCTCGGAAATATCGATAAAATGAGTTTCGTCGGGCGGAGCGATTGTGTCATTGGGATTTACGCCTTCGCGCACAAGCCATTTATCAACTCTTACGCGAATATAACCGCCGTCTTCAATCTGAAGATTTTTTGCCTTTGCATAGACTCCGAATTGCCATTCGTCCGAGTATACGTCTTCAACCCACTTTGATGAAAACAAGCCGTACATCAAGGGTTGCCATGAAATTTTGCGCAGTGCCCTTTTAGCGAACAAAAGAGGTTTTTCGGTAGAAAAATCGAGGCAGTAATTGTTTTGCTCCGCCTCTTCGGAATTGAGCGAATCGTCAATCAGCATATATAAAAGCTCAGCACCCGACTCGTTTTTCAGTCCGTACCAGGAAGCGTCCTCACAAGAGAAAAACAGCCTGTGCTTTGCCGACGTTTCGGGCGTATCAAGATAAAAAGTAAAGTTGCAGCTATCCCCGCTTTTAAGTCTGATATTTTCCTTTTGCATCTTTAAATTATGCTTTATTTCTTTCATAAACACCTACCAAAATTTTGTGTCACTTCATTATACAATTTAAGTGTAGGTTTGTCAAGGCAAACCTTGTTATTTTATAATAATAATTTAATGACGGAAAAGAGGTTTAATTAAAATAAAAAATGACACTTTTTTCAGCGTTTTGACATTGATTTAATAGCCAAAAAAATGTTATACTTTTTTTGTATATAAGTTTAATTTTCAGGAGGCTTTTTCTATGCGAATGTTGTATGAATACAAAAACAATGCCGAAAACAAAATAACTGTTGATAATTCAACTTTTGAAAACATTTTTGACGGCAACTCCAAATTTTCATCCAAAATCACATCTCTTGCAAAAAGTAAATTGGGAAGCAGCACAGGATGCTGTCTTTTCGGATTTGACGGTAACTACTGCGTAGATTGGGACACTATTTTATCCGACCTTAAGGCAGCCTTTGAAAATGAAGGAATTTCCCTCACTGCAATAAATATCAAGTGCGTTTTTGAGTCCACAGAATTCATTCACGAATACAAAAGGCCGAATCTTGAATGCGATCCCAGCCTCGGATATGAAAAGCCCGAAGCTCTTATCCGCGACTTGATGAATACGGAAAAGATTGAAAACTTCAAAAAAGAGCTTTCAGACTTGAAAAACAATAAGAGCGATGATAAAAAGGTAGTTATCGTTTACGCCCCCGGCGCTTGCGTTGAAGATATAAACGACGTCTACGATTACAAATTCTACTTTG
>JAZLAO010000132.1:0-12582 GCA_045613205.1 Eubacteriales bacterium
GTACCTTCGCGAGAAGGGTATGGCAGCAACTGCAAAGAAGGCTGACCGTATCGCAGCAGAGGGTATCGTAGATATTATGACCATCGATAACGTAACCGCTATCGTTGAGGTTAACTCCGAGACCGACTTCGTTGCAAAGAACGCTATTTTCCAGGCATTCGTTAAGGATGTACTTAAGACTATTATCGCAAACAAGCCCTGCGACGTTGACGCTCTTATGGCGTGCAAGTTCGAGGGTGAGGGCGAGGGCACTGTAAGCGATGCTCTTGCTGAGAAGACCGGTACTATCGGTGAGAAGCTTTCTATCCGCCGCTTTACAGTGGTAGAGGGTGCAGTTTCCACCTACATTCACGGTCTTGGCGCAACAGGTGTTGTTGTAAGCTTTGATACCGACGTAGCTGATAAGGCTGAGTTCGCAGAGTGCGCGAAGAACGTTGCTCTTCAGACCGCTGCTATGCCCGTTCAGTATCTTGATAAGGATGCAGTTCCCGCAGAGGTTCTTGCAGAGGAGAAGAACATCCTTGTTAAGCAGATGCAGCAGGATCCCAAGATGGCTAACAAGCCTCAGCAGGTTCTTGAAAAGATTGTTGAAGGTAAGCTTGGCAAGTTCTACGAGAACAACTGCCTTTTTCACCAGCTTTACGTAAAGGACGATTCCATGACCGTTGCTAAGTACGTTGAGGGCGTTGCTAAGTCTCTCGGTGGAAATATCAAGGTTACCGGCTACGTTCGTTACGACAAGGGCGAGGGTCTCGAGAAGAGAGAAGAGGATTTTGCAGCTGAAATTCAGAAGATGGTTCAGGGCTAATTTATTTAACCCCTAACCAAGATAAGATGAGAGAACGAATCGGTTCTATGCCGAAACGTTCTCTCTTTTTCGTTCTTCAATCTCTCATATATACGTCATTTTATTTCATATAATGATACAGTACATGAGAGGAATAGGAAAATGACGAACCGCCGAAGATTTTTTTTGAACGGAATACTGCTTACTCTGGTCGGACTTGCGATACGAAGCGTGTCTCTGGGCTTTAATTCTTTTATCACGCAAGCTGTCGGCGCGGAGGGAATAGGTCTTTTCACTCTTATAGGCACGGTATATTCATTTGCCGTGACCTTTGCCACATCGGGAATAAGCCTTACTGTGACGCGAACGGTTTCTGCAGCCATTGGTGAGGGGCGTGAGTGCGAAATCAAGGGAATATTGCGAAGCGCGATATGCTACGCCTTGATTTTCAGTGTTTTTGCTTCGGCTGTGCTGTTTTTAGGCGCACCTTATTTTGCATCTAACGTTCTTGCTGACGGAAGGTGTGTTATTCCTCTGCGCATTCTTTCGGCATCGCTCGTTCCTATAGCTCTCTCATCGGTTTTCTCGGGGTATTTCGTAGGAGTTAAGCGTGTTGCAAGGAATGCCGTAGTGCAGGTTTTAGGTCAGGTGTTTAAAATACTTATAACTGTCAGTCTGGTATTGAATTTTGCACATCTCGGTGTTACAGCCGCGACTGTTGCTCTTTGCCTAAGCACGTCGCTTACCGAAACCTCTGTGTTTTTAGTGGCGTTTGTTCAGTTTTTGGTTGACAGACACAGAAATTTATCGGGAGATATTTCCAGGGAAAACCATTTCGGGAACGTTTCAAAAATGGCGCTTCCTCTTGCTGTGTCGGCTTATATACGTTCAGCACTTCTCACTCTTGAACATATTCTTATACCGAAGCGTTTGCGCGACAGAGGAGAGAGTCATCGTGAGTCGCTTGCATCCTATGGAGTTTTACACGGGATGGCACTACCGATGCTGCTTTATCCGATGTCTCCCCTCACTTCTTTCTCAGGACTTCTCGTGCCGGAGTTTTCCGAGAGCCTCGCCAGAAGAGAGGATAAGCGGCTTCGGCGAATGGCAAGCGAAGCGCTGAATACAACTCTTTGTTATTCAATAGCTTCAATGACTATTGTTTTTCTCTTTTCAGAGGAGCTGGGATACGTAGTGTATAAATCGTACGATGCGGGGCGTTACATAGCTATGATGGCACCCGTTTTGCCTATAATGTATCTTGACCACGTTGCCGATTCTATGTTAAAGGGAATCGGAGAGCACGTTTATTCTATGTGGGTCAATATATCCGATTCTTTGCTTTCGGTTGTTCTCGTTTGGGTTCTGATACCAAGACTTGGAATAGAGGGATATGCCGTAGTTATTATAGTAATGGAGGGATATAATTTTATTCTCTCTGCATCGCGGCTCTATACTAAAATCAAGTTTAAAATTCAAATTTTGAAGTATTTGGTTTTGCCGCTTATATCTGCCTTTGCTGCAGCTTTTATATCAAAGCGAATATTTGTGAAATGCGGCTCTATGACGGCACCCGTGTGGCTTTTTTTTGAAATTTTATTTGCCGTTTGCTCGTTTTTGACGATATATCTTCTCTCCTCTCGCCTCTTGCGTGCGCTCAGGTGTGTGAAACTGAAAAGGGAAAAGGCTATCTAGGCATAATTTTAGAGCGAAGATACTCAGTAAGGTATCCTCGCTCTTTCTTTTTGTTATTTGATTTCAAATGACGAGGGCCGCCGCTCCAAGACAGCCGGCATCGTTTCCAAGCTTTGCAACGACGAGCTCGACTTTCGGGCCGAAATCCTGACCGTAAATCTCGCTTTCGAGAATTTTCTTAAGGGGATTTACGAGCGAGTCGCCCTGAGCGCATACTCCGCCGCCGAGAATTATCGCATCGGGACGGAATGTAGTTGCCATATTCACGATACCGCAGGCAAGATGCTCGACGTAGGAATCAACTACTTTTTTTGCATAAACGTCGGTGTTGTAAAAATCGAATGCGGTTTTGCCGTTTACGGCATCGAGCGAGCCTATTTCCCAAAGCTTAGAATCCGGATGTGCCTGCATTGAGCGCTTTGTGTCGCGTATAATTGCGGTGGCTGAGGCGTAGGCTTCAAGACAACCGCGTCTGCCGCACGAACAGGGCTCACCGCCCATTTGTATGACGGTGTGGCCGAGCTCCGCACCGGCACCGCTGTTTCCTTCGAATATTTTTCCATCGATTATAATGCCGCCGCCGACACCCGTGCCCAGTGTGAGCAATATTATGTTTTTGTAAATGCCGCCGTATCCAAATTTCATCTCTCCAAGAGCTGCCGCGTTGGCATCGTTTGAAATTTTCACGGGAAGTCCTATGGCTTCCTCAGTCTTTTTAGCAATTTCAAAGTTTCTGAACTTAAGATTGTTTGACGTGACAACTACTCCGGCATTACCGTCTATCATACCGGGGACACCCATTCCGACGGCAATTATATCGGATTTTTTCATATTTGCAGACTCAAGCAAACCGTCACAGAGAGTTTTTATGTTCTCTACTACACGGTCACCCCCGCGGTCGCATTCTGTGGGGATTTTGTCTTTGACTGTAATTTTTCCGTCACTGTCTATTATCGCGCCTTTGATAAAAGTGCCGCCTACGTCTATTCCAAAGCAATATCTTCTCATTACTTTTCCTTTAACTATTGATTACACTTTGTCTTCACGAAACTCTTTATCCGCGTTTTCGTCAGCCACATTCTCACTTTCGTCTTCTCTCATATCGGTGATATGTACGCTGTCAACTCGTTTTCCTTCCATTGAAAGAACTTCGATTTTTAGGCCGAGACTTTCGAATACGTCACCAGCTTCGGGTATCTTTCCAAGCTCTTCCATTATAAATCCGCCGACGGTTTGCGCTTCAGGCTCTTCATCGACTTTGAGCTCGAGCTCGTCAATAAGCTTTGATATATTTGCCATACCGGAGACTGAATATTCCTTTTCTCCGATTTTTTCGATTTCTATTATCTTTTCGTCATGTTCGTCCCAAATCTCACCGACTATTTCTTCTATAATATCTTCGAGAGTGACAATTCCGGCAGTAGAGCCGAATTCGTCAAGAACTACAGCCATATGAAGCTGTTTATTCTGAAGCTCTTTCAGAAGGTCGTTGATTTTTTGAGTCTGGGCAACGTAGATAACAGGTTTTATAATATCTTCAAGAGAACTGAATTCTGTTGTGTAGAAATCCTTATAGTAAAGAATGCCTACAATGTTGTCGATGTCGTTTTCGTATATCGGAAGTCTTGAAAATCCTGAATCGGAGAACTGTGCACGTACTTCTTCAACGGTCGCTTCCTTAGAAACTGCCGTAATATCGATTCGGGGGGTGAAAATATCACGAACCTCAAGGTCGCCGAATTCAATAGCGCTCTTGATAAGAGTACTTTCTTCCTTGCCGAAGTCACCATCTTCCTCGGCTTCCTCGATAATCGAGATAAGCTCCTCCTCGGTCATACCCTGGTCGTCGTCTGACTTGAAGATTTTTCCTAGCAGCTTCTGAAGGCTTTGGAATATAAAGGAGAGCGGGCGCAAAGCGTAGGTAAGGGCATTTATAAGCGGAGCGGCAAAAAGTGCGAACGCCTCGGGCTTTTTCTTTGCTACGGTTTTGGGGGATATCTCACCGAAGGTGAGGATTATTACCGTGAGGACTGCGGTCGATATTGCCGAGCTCCATTCCTCAAGTGAGCCGCCTTTCAAAAGGTCGATGAATAGTATCGTCGCAAGGGAGGAAGCAAGTATGTTAACGATGTTGTTTCCAATCAAAATTGTTGAAAGAAGCGTGTCGTAGTTTTCCGACAGCTTCATAACCGTTGCAGCCTTTTTGTTGCCTTTTTCTGCAAGATTTTTAACTCTTATTCTGTTAAATGTTGAGAATGCTGTTTCCGTAGCGGAAAAGTAAGCGGACATGATTATGCAAAATACTATAATCACGATTTGTAGGGCCATGATAGTTTTCCTAAAATACCTTTCTTAGATGATTTTTATTTTTGTTATTTTGTTGAGAGGAGCTTAAAAAAAGCAAAAAAGACCTAACCGCAACGGTGTGCGGCTAAGTCACAAGTATATTCGTAAAGCACGGTGCAGTTATTACAACTATCCGCGTCTGCGTCTGCGTCCATTAAAAGCTCCTATAAAATTCGCTGTAAACAGCGTAATGTGAGAAACATTATAGCATATAGAATTCTGAATGTCAAGAAAACACGTTCAATATTAACAATGTGTTCATATTTCAAAAAGTCAATACTGTCTTAAACAGGATATGTTTTTCTTGACAACGTTGAGCGCAGATGTTAGAATTAAAGTGACGGCTTTATGTAGGCAAGAGTGAATAATCCGAACTCGCTCTGAATCCTTAATTTTCAGCGCTTTCGGCACTTATCTCTCTTGCTAGCCGTAAGAGAATCGAACTCATAGGGTTTTAAAAGATAGATTTTTCCATATCCATCACCAAATTTTTCTTAAATATTCGCATATTCCTCAAAAAATTCGGCTTGTCTATGAAAAAATCTATTCTTTTAAAACTGCTTCGCACCTTACGGCGAATAAATTTTTTGTGGATTTTGTTGTAGTGAGCCGCAGTCAAGTGCAGACTTTACAAGGCTTACTGCGACGAAAGACACTAAAATTTATCGCCTGAAGGCTTGTTAGTTCGACTCTCTTACGGCTAAGTCCGCACTTGGCTACGAGAGCCAAGCGCCAAAATCAACTTAAAATTAAGGCACAGAGTTCTACGAATTTTCGAGAGAGCGAATTTTCCGAAGGACGAGGTTAAAATTCGAGATAATATGCGGATATTATGAGAATTTTTACCGATGTAATTCGCAAAATTCGCCTCTCTAAAACGAGTTCGGATTATTCACTCTTGCCTATGGGAGAAGGAAATGAGAACTTGTTCATTCACAGGACACAGGCAAATTAAGAAAGAGCATATGGGAAAGCTTCCCGCGCTTGTGGCAAGAGCGATAAACTATGCGTATAATAACGGATGCCGCAGGTTTATCTCGGGTGGCGCGCTCGGATTTGATACGGTCGCGGCGCGGGAAATAATAAAATTCAGAATGCACCATCCCGACGTATCACTCGTTCTTTTTTTACCGTGTTTGGCGCAGGACAGCAAATGGAAATCACAGCAGAGACGGCTGTACGAATACCTTTTGTCAGAGGCGAATGAGGTAGTATACGTATCTGAGGAATATACCGACGGTTGTATGAAGGAGCGCAACTTAATAATTGCAAAGGAAGCCGATATACTTATAGCATACGTCAGCCGAACTAACAGCGGAGCAGCGCAAACCGTTCGAATGGCCAGGCAGCTTGGGTGTGAGATATACAACTTATATCCTGCGCTCGAGGAAACACGGTAATTTTTGAGTGCTATTTCATAATTTTTCCAATTAAATATTTGGCATTTTTCCCTTGATTTTGATGTGCAATTATGCTATACTGAATTAAACGGATTTAATATCCGAAAATCTTCGCGGTTTTTAGAAAGGAGGCAGACTCGTTGATTGCAAAACTTTCCGTGTTTTTTAACGGAGTTAAAGAAGCTCGCTTCAACTTCGACGTTATCTGGCAGTGGCTGACGTCTATTTTTAAAGCTATAACCGAAAATCCGGTCATTCGCAGTGTATGGAACGGAATTATGACCCTGGTTGCTCCGATTTACACTCCGTTTATTGTTACCGTTATCCTTCTGTGCCTTCTTTCGACCTTCTTTGGAAGAAAGCTTATAGGGCTTATAAAGTTCCTTGTTTTCTTCGTTCTGGGATTCGTTCTGGCAACTCATTTTATTGCTCCTTTGGTGCCTGCGCAAATCCACATTGCTCCATGGATAATCGGTCTTGTGGTTGCGCTTATCGTTGCGGTTCTTTCCCGATTTTTATACACGCTTTTCTATTTGGTTTTCTTCAGTTACGGAACTTATGCGACTGTGTTTTTTCTGTTGCTTCTCAATCCTGCTGAAACCTATACTAATACGAAAGCAATAGTCTGTCTCTTTATAAGCATCGCAGTAACCGTTCTTGCATTCGTATTCCGAAGATACGTTGAAATGGCTGTAACTTCGGTTTTCGGTGCGTGGGCGACGGTTGTTCTGTTTGCGAGAAACATTCACAATTTCACCTCTTGGCAGGTGTTCGGCGGCGAAGCGGGGCTTGCGCTCTTCGTTGTCACGGCTCTGCTTTCAGCACTTGGACTCACCGTGCAGGTAATAACGCGGAGAAGATATTAAAACATCGGATTTTCTGCCGATGTTTTTTTATTACTATTGACAAAGGGAAATATTTGTAGTAAAATATATGCGATTGAAAAAATAAGAAGGAAGGGTTTACTAATGGAAAATTCCAAGGAACTCAAACTCAAGCGCCTTGCCAATAACGTTCGTCTTGGCATTATTGAGGGCGTTTACAGCGCCGGATGCGGACATCCCGGTGGTTCGTTATCCATTGCGGATATACTTACATACCTCTATTTTGAAGAAATGAATATCGACCCGAAGAATCCTAAGCTTGAAACAAGGGATAGATTCGTTCTTTCAAAAGGACATACTGCACCCGCACTTTACGCCACTCTTGCGGAGCGCGGATACATTCCCAAGGAGGATCTTAAGACTCTCCGTCAGGCAGATTCCTATCTTCAGGGCCACCCCGATATGAAGGGAACTCCGGGTGTTGATATGACGACCGGTTCGCTCGGTCTCGGTGTATCTGCGGCTTGCGGAATGGCTCTTTCGGGCAAGGTTTATAATAATCCTTACCGCGTATACGCTATGCTCGGTGACGGAGAAACCGAGGAGGGTCAGGTTTGGGAGGCTGCAATGTTCGCAGCTCACTATAAGCTTGATAATCTTTGCATTTTCGTTGACTGGAACGGTCTTCAGATTGACGGTCCTATTGCAGAGGTTATGAATCCCGCGCCCCACGACGAAAAGTTCCGCGCATTCGGTTGGCACGTTATCTCTATCGATGCACACAACTTCTCGGAAATCGAAGCGGCTCTTGAAGAGGCTAAGACGGTTAAGGGCAAGCCCACCGCTATCATAGCTACAAGTATCAAGGGCAAGGGCGTTTCATACATGGAAAACAAATGCGAGTGGCACGGTCAGGCTCCCAAAGAGGACCAGTACAAGATTGCCATAGAAGAACTTAAGAAAATCGAAGAAAGCCTTAAGTGAGGAGGAGTATGACGATGGCAGATAAGAAAGCAACCAGAGAAAGCTACGGCACAGCTCTTGCCGAGCTTGGCGAAAAGTATGATTTCCTCGTTCTTGATGCAGACCTTGCGGCAGCAACCAAAACGGGAATGTTTAAGAAGAAGTTCCCTGAAAGATTCTTCGACTGCGGTATAGCAGAGGGAAATATGATAAGCGTTGCGGCAGGTATCGCAACAACCGGTAAGGTGGTATTTGCGTCAAGCTTTGCGATGTTCGCAGCGGGCAGAGCCTTCGAGCAGGTTCGTAACTCGATAGGTTACCCCCACCTTAACGTAAAAATAGGCGCGACTCACGCGGGTATCACCGTAGGCGAGGACGGCGCAACTCATCAGTGTAACGAGGATATAGCTCTTATGAGAACTATTCCCGGTATGACTATAATCAACCCCTCCGATGCTAACGAGGCTTACGCGGCTGTTGAGGCTGCGATAAACTTCTACGGCCCCGTTTATCTTCGTTTCGGCAGATTCGCTGTTCCGAATCTTACCGCTGAAATGGAGGGCTACAAGTTCGAGATGGGTAAGGGCGTTACTATGCGTGACGGTAAGGACGTAACTATTGTTGCAACCGGATATATGGTTCACGTTGCGCTCGAGGCGGCTGAGACTCTTAAGGCTGAGGGAATTGACGCAAGAGTTATCAATATCCACACGATAAAGCCCCTTGATAACGAGATTCTCGTAAAGGCGGCGTCCGAAACGGGCGCTATCGTAACCGCTGAGGAGCACAATATCATAGGCGCTCTCGGCTCTGCGGTAACCGAGGCTGTGTGCGAGGCTTGCCCCGTACCCGTGCTTCGTGTAGGCGTTGAGGATAAGTTCGGTAAGTCGGGTAAGGTTCCCACACTCCTTGAGGAGTATGGACTCACCGCGGCTAATATCGTGGCAAAGGCTAAGGCTGCTATTGCTCTTAAAAAGTAATTAATTTAAAATCTCACTGAAAAAGAGGCACTGTGTTTTTGCACAATGCCTCTTCTTTTATACCTAAATTAGGCAGCCCAAATGCTGTTTTGTTGACAAAAAACGTGTAATGTGATACAATAAAAGCAGAAACAAAGGAGGAGGTATTTTACCTTGAAATTTAAGACTAAAATTGCGTTTTTTGTACTGATTGCCGCGCTTATGGCATTCGCGTTGTCTGCCTGTGCGCCAATCGATGAATCTATAGAAGCAAAGGCTCTTTGCGAGGAGTTCGTCGGATACGTAGTCGCAGAGGACTATGACGGCGCGCTAAATATGGTGAAGGAGGTTGCCGAGCCCGATGATTTTGATAATCTCTGGAAGTATATGCGCGATGCCATGGACGGCGCGGATAGCTTCGAAATTAAGCAGCTCGGTTGGAATAAAAGGCTGGAAAACGGTTTTACTTATACCTCGGTTACCTTTGAAATAGTAACCGATAACGGTAAAATATGTCACGCGGAGCTTCAGCTGTCAGATGATCACGAGGGAATATTTGGTTTCTTGTTCCTTGATTCGACCGAGTTCGTGGAATCAACGAGATACGTTTCGTATTTAAATATTGCTCTCAAGATTCTCAGCGCGGCTTTATTCGGCATCACCGTATGGGCGTTCGTCGATTGCCTGAGACGGCGCACGAAAAACAAGGTTTTGTGGGCGGTATTCATGCTTGTGTCTGTCGGAATATCGGTTGCCGTAGGCCCGGAAAATTTGGCGCTCGACTTTAGCTGGGGTATCATTTTCAGCAATCTGGCGATTGTCGCCAACCGTCTCCAGCATACCGTTATAACCACTGTTCAGCTGCCTGTCGGAGTAATTGCTTATCTGATTATGCGTAAGCGCCTCGTATTGGATGCGGAGAAAACCGAATCTGCCGCGCCTCAGCAGCCGGAGGAGGGAATAAGCGAAAGCTTGAGCGACGTCAGCTCGGATGAGGAAATCGATAAAGACAACGAAGGGTTCGAAAACGGTAATCCTCAAAACCCAATCTAAAAGTATTTAAAATATTTATATAAAATTTTATAAAAAGTGTTTACAAATTTTCATTTATGCGGTAAAATATATAGGAAGAATGTAATATGGGGGAGTTATACCTATGAAGCGTGTGCTTTTGAAGCTCTCGGGCGAGGCGCTTGCCAACGGCTCGGGTGAAATTTATGACGTCGATTTCGTGGACAGAGTCGCTGAAGCTCTCAAATCGGCAAAGGACTCGGGTCTTGAGATAGGCGTTGTTATCGGTGCGGGAAATATCTGGCGCGGACGCCAGGGTGGCGAGATGGATCGTGTCGCAGCCGACAGAATGGGAATGCTCGCGACAGTCATTAATTCTATATGTATGAAGGACGCTCTTGTGAGAGCGGGCGTGGACGCTGTGGTTATGTCCTCCGTTCCAATGTCTCCTCTTGCTGAGGATTATTCCTCCGATGTCGCGAAAAAGTATCTTTCAGAGGGGAAAATCGTTGTATTTGGATGCGGACTCGGAATTCCGTTCCTTTCAACCGATACCGCAGGCGCGGTTAAGGCTGCCGAAATCGGAGCTGACGCTATGTTTATGGCGAAAAACGTCGATTACATATACACCGACGACCCGAGGAAAAATCCCGAGGCGAAAAAGCTTGAACGCGTTAAGGCATCCGAGGTGCTTGCGATGAATCTTAAGGCTATAGATTCCACGGCAACGGCATTCTGTATGTCTAACAATATGCCCATACACGTATTCGGTCTCAAGGACCCCGATGATATATTAAAAGCCCTCCGCGGCGAGTCCGTCGGAACGGTAGTAACGGCAGAATAAAAACAATAACTACATAAGGAGACAAAATATGAAACTCGATACTAAAGACTATGAAGTAAAAATGAATAAGAGCCTTGCATCTTATAAAGAAAACCTTTCCACTATCCGCGCGGGCAGAGCAAATCCCGACGTTCTTAAAAAGGTTGAGGTTGATTATTACGGCTCGCCCACACCTATCGCTTCAATCGCGGAGATAAAGGTTACCGACGCGCGCACTCTTACTATTACCGCTTGGGATAAGTCGGCAATGAAGGGAATAGAAAAGGCTATTCTTACGTCAGACGTTGGAATTCACCCGCAGAACGACGGTACCTGCATCCGTCTTACCTTCCCCCCCATGACCGAGGAGCGCAGACGTGAGCTTTCCAAGCAGATATCTAAAATGGGCGAGGACGCTAAGGTTGCTATACGTAACATTCGCCGCGACGCAAACGACAAAATCAAGGCTATGAAAAAGGATTCCGAGATGACCGAGGACGAGGCAAAGCAGTCGGATAAGCTCGTTCAGGATCTTACCGATAAGTTCATCAAGGAAATAGATACCGTTACAGCTTCTAAGAGTAAAGAAATAATGGAAATCTAAGGGTGACCCCGATGTTTTTCAAAAGTAAAAAGAAAGCGTTTGTCAACGACGGCAGGCTTAATTCAGTGGCAATCATAACCGACGGAAACGGCAGGTGGGCAAAGCGCCGCGGCATGCCGAGAAGCGCCGGTCACGTCGAGGGAGCGAAAAGAATACAGCCGGCTCTTGAGAAATTCAGGGAGCTTGGGGTTCACTACGTGACCTTTTACGCTTTTTCAACCGAAAACTGGAAAAGACCTAAGGAAGAGGTTGACACTATAATGAAGCTCGTCTACAAATACGTTGACGAGGTTGTTATTGAGAAAATCAAAACCGATAAGAATTTTTCGGTTAAGTTCATCGGCGACCTTTCGGTTCTCTCCGACGAGGTGAGGGAAAAGTGCCTTGAAGCCGAGAATATGGCGCGGGACAAGGAGTTCGTCTGCAATATAGCGCTCAACTACGGCGGCAGGGACGAGATAGCTCACGCCGCAAACGAGGCTATAAAGGCGGGGCATACCGAGCTTACCGAGGAGGTTTTGTCGCGTTATATGTACACCGCGGCAAGCCCCGACCCCGACCTTGTAATCAGGACGGGCGGTGACAAGAGAATATCAAACTTCCTGCTTTGGCAGAGCGCCTATTCGGAGTTCGTATTTCTTGACACGCTCTGGCCCGACTTCGGTGAAAAAGAGATTATGTACTCTGTAAATGAATTTCTTTCAAGGAAACGCCGCTTTGGCGGGCTTGATAAAGAGGATAAAGGACAGTAGAACAAATGAAAACCAGAATTTTGACCGCCCTTGGTATGGCGGTGGTTGGCGTACCCATTTTGATTTTTTCAAAATATATTGTGTTTGCCTTGACCGTGGCTATTCTTTCCTTCGTTGCGGTTTATGAAATGCTGCGCGCTGTGGGACTTGATAAAAAATATTTATTATCCGTCCCGTCTTATATCGCGGCGTTCGTTTTTCCATTCCTTGCGTATTTTTTCTCGGCTGAGCATACGTTCGGATATCTTTTAGCTTGCGTTGCGGGATTGTTTGCGTATCTTATATATACCTTCTTCGTGGCGGTGTTTTTGAAAGGCGCATTGCCTTTCTCCGAGGTATCCCAGGCGTTCTGCGTATCTACCTACGTGATATTCTCTTTTACGGCAATATCTTTCATGCGTTATATGAATGTAAAGAC